>NZ_CP116341.1:3200000-3203634 GCF_033304595.1 Sporosarcina jeotgali | reverse complement strand
CGTCCTACTCTCACAGGGGGAAGCCCCCTACTACCATCGGCGCTGAAGAACTTAACTTCCGTGTTCGGTATGGGAACGGGTGTGACCTCTTCGCCATCATTACCAGACAACTTGAGCTTGTTCGCTCAAAACTGGATAAAACCAACATTGATGTTTCAAGACAGCCTTACGGCTCTTCACTTATATTTGGGAAAGTCCTCGATCTATTAGTATCTGTCAGCTCCACATGTCGCCATGCTTCCACACCAGACCTATCCACCTCATCATCTTTGAGGGATCTTACTTACTTGCGTAATGGGAAATCTCATCTCGAGGGGGGCTTCATGCTTAGATGCTTTCAGCATTTATCCCGTCCACACATAGCTACCCAGCGATGCCTTTGGCAAGACAACTGGTACACCAGAGGTGTGTCCATCCCGGTCCTCTCGTACTAAGGACAGCTCCTCTCAAATTTCCTGCGCCCGCGACGGATAGGGACCGAACTGTCTCACGACGTTCTGAACCCAGCTCGCGTACCGCTTTAATGGGCGAACAGCCCAACCCTTGGGACCGACTACAGCCCCAGGATGCGATGAGCCGACATCGAGGTGCCAAACCTCCCCGTCGATGTGGACTCTTGGGGGAGATAAGCCTGTTATCCCCGGGGTAGCTTTTATCCGTTGAGCGATGGCCCTTCCATGCGGAACCACCGGATCACTAAGCCCGTCTTTCGACCCTGCTCGACTTGTAGGTCTCGCAGTCAAGCTCCCTTATGCCTTTGCACTCTACGAATGAAACCTTTGGGCGCCTCCGTTACTCTTTAGGAGGCGACCGCCCCAGTCAAACTGTCCGCCTGACACTGTCTCCTGCCCGGATCACGGGCAAGGGTTAGAAGTCCAATACAGCCAGGGTAGTATCCCACCATTGCCTCCTCCGAAGCTAGCGCTCCGGTCTCTCAGGCTCCTACCTATCCTGTACAGGCTGCACCGGAATTCAATATCAGGCTACAGTAAAGCTCCACGGGGTCTTTCCGTCCTGTCGCGGGTAATGCGCATCTTCACGCATATTATAATTTCACCGAGTCTCTCGTTGAGACAGTGCCCAGATCGTTACGCCTTTCGTGCGGGTCGGAACTTACCCGACAAGGAATTTCGCTACCTTAGGACCGTTATAGTTACGGCCGCCGTTTACTGGGGCTTCAATTCGAAGCTTCGCTTGCGCTAACCTCTCCTCTTAACCTTCCAGCACCGGGCAGGCGTCAGCCCCTATACGTCACCTTACGGTTTTGCAGAGACCTGTGTTTTTGCTAAACAGTCGCCTGGGCCTATTCACTGCGGCTCTCTCGGGCTATACACCCTACCAGAGCACCCCTTCTCCCGAAGTTACGGGGTCATTTTGCCGAGTTCCTTAACGAGAGTTCTCTCGATCACCTTAGGATTCTCTCCTCGCCTACCTGTGTTGGTTTGCGGTACGGGTACCTCCCACCTCGTTAGAGGCTTTTCTTGGCAGTGTGAAATCAGGGACTCCAGGGTATACACCCCTTGCCATCACAGCTCAATGTTGTAGAAACGGGATTTGCCTCGTTTCACACCTCACTGCTTAGACGCGCATGACCAACAGCGCGCTCACCCTATCCTTCTGCGTCACCCCATCACTCAAACGGTGGGGAGGTAGTACAGGAATATCAACCTGTTGTCCATCGTCTACGCCTATCGGCCTCGACTTAGGTCCCGACTGACCCTGAGTGGACGAGCCTTCCTCAGGAAACCTTGGGCATTCGGTGGAAGGGATTCTCACCCTTCTTTCGCTACTCATACCGGCATTCTCACTTCCAAGCGCTCCACCAGTCCTTCCGGTCCAGCTTCAACGCCCTTGGAACGCTCTCCTACCACTGACACCAAAGGTGTCAATCCGCAGTTTCGGTGATTCGTTTAGCCCCGATACATTTTCGGCGCAGCGCCACTCGACCAGTGAGCTATTACGCACTCTTTAAATGATGGCTGCTTCTAAGCCAACATCCTGGTTGTCTGGGCAGCGCCACATCCTTTTCCACTTAACGAATACTTTGGGACCTTAACTGGCGGTCTGGGCTGTTTCCCTCTCGACTATGGACCTTATCACCCATAGTCTGACTCCCAAACATAAATCATCGGCATTCGGAGTTTGTCTGAATTCGGTAACCCGGGATGGGCCCCTAGTCCAAACAGTGCTCTACCTCCGAGATTCTAACGTTTGAGGCTAGCCCTAAAGCTATTTCGGAGAGAACCAGCTATCTCCAGGTTCGATTGGAATTTCACCGCTACCCACACCTCATCCCCGCACTTTTCAACGTACGTGGGTTCGGGCCTCCAGTAAGTGTTACCTTACCTTCACCCTGGACATGGGTAGATCACCTGGTTTCGGGTCTACGACCCCATACTCATTCGCCCTATTCAGACTCGCTTTCGCTGCGGCTCCGCATTCTCTGCTTAACCTCGCATGGAATCGTAACTCGCCGGTTCATTCTACAAAAGGCACGCCATCACCCATTAACGGGCTCTGACAACTTGTAGGCACACGGTTTCAGGATCTATTTCACTCCCCTTCCGGGGTGCTTTTCACCTTTCCCTCACGGTACTGGTTCACTATCGGTCACTAGGGAGTATTTAGCCTTGGGAGATGGTCCTCCCGGATTCCGACGGAATTTCACGTGTTCCGCCGTACTCAGGATCCACTCTGGAGGGGATGAATTTTCGGTTACGGGGCTTTTACCCACTCTGGCGGACCTTTCCAGGTCGCTTCGCCTAACTCATCCTTTTGTAACTCCGTATAGAGTGTCCTACAACCCCAGGAAGCAAGCTTCCTGGTTTGGGCTTTTCCCGTTTCGCTCGCCGCTACTCAGGGAATCGATTTTTCTTTCTCTTCCTCCGGATACTTAGATGTTTCAGTTCTCCGGGTCTGCCTCGTATTTGCTATGTATTCACAAATACGTACCATCCTATTAAAGATGGTGGGTTTCCCCATTCGGAAATCTTCGGATCACAGCTTACTTACAGCTCCCCGAAGCATATCGGTGTTAGTGCCGTCCTTCTTAGGCTCCTAGTGCCAAGGCATCCGCCGTGCGCCCTTTCTAACTTAACCAAAAAGTTAACGTTCTTCTTTCAATCAGCGATGATTGAGAAGAAAGAACACAAGAATCGCTGTTCGGCTCACTATAAATAGTGTCCGACTCGGTTGATTGTCTTGATTTGTTGCTTCAATGTTGTTTTATCCAGTTTTCAATGAACAAGTTTGAAGATATTCATCATAATCCAGCTCCGACTCCCTGATGCTCGAGATCATAAGCCAACTCGTCTACGTGGCAAAAATCGCCACTTCGTCGATCTGTCTTATGCTTGTCGCATCAAAACGGTCGTCTCCGCTTTTTGATGAACCTTCAAAACTGAACGCAAAATGTCAACGTAAGAACCAAAGGTTCTTTTCCGAATGTGCAGCTTCATCATCACGAGGATGTTCCACTGACATATATCCTTAGAAAGGAGGTGATCCAGCCGCACCTTCCGATACGGCTACCTTGTTACGACTTCACCCCAATCATCTGTCCCACCTTCGGCGGCTAGCTCCCCTAAGGGTTACCCCACCGACTTCGGGTGTTACAAACTCTCGTGGTGTGACG
>NZ_CP116341.1:2935000-3197500 GCF_033304595.1 Sporosarcina jeotgali | reverse complement strand
CGGAACCACCGGATCACTAAGCCCGTCTTTCGACCCTGCTCGACTTGTAGGTCTCGCAGTCAAGCTCCCTTATGCCTTTGCACTCTGCGAATGATGTCCAACCATTCTGAGGGAACCTTTGGGCGCCTCCGTTACTCTTTAGGAGGCGACCGCCCCAGTCAAACTGTCCGCCTGACACTGTCTCCTGCCCGGATCACGGGCAAGGGTTAGAAGTCCAATACAGCCAGGGTAGTATCCCACCATTGCCTCCTCCGAAGCTAGCGCTCCGGTCTCTCAGGCTCCTACCTATCCTGTACAGGCTGCACCGGAATTCAATATCAGGCTACAGTAAAGCTCCACGGGGTCTTTCCGTCCTGTCGCGGGTAATGCGCATCTTCACGCATATTATAATTTCACCGAGTCTCTCGTTGAGACAGTGCCCAGATCGTTACGCCTTTCGTGCGGGTCGGAACTTACCCGACAAGGAATTTCGCTACCTTAGGACCGTTATAGTTACGGCCGCCGTTTACTGGGGCTTCAATTCGAAGCTTCGCTTGCGCTAACCTCTCCTCTTAACCTTCCAGCACCGGGCAGGCGTCAGCCCCTATACGTCACCTTACGGTTTTGCAGAGACCTGTGTTTTTGCTAAACAGTCGCCTGGGCCTATTCACTGCGGCTCTCTCGGGCTATACACCCTACCAGAGCACCCCTTCTCCCGAAGTTACGGGGTCATTTTGCCGAGTTCCTTAACGAGAGTTCTCTCGATCACCTTAGGATTCTCTCCTCGCCTACCTGTGTTGGTTTGCGGTACGGGTACCTCCCACCTCGTTAGAGGCTTTTCTTGGCAGTGTGAAATCAGGGACTCCAGGGTATACACCCCTTGCCATCACAGCTCAATGTTGTAGAAACGGGATTTGCCTCGTTTCACACCTCACTGCTTAGACGCGCATGACCAACAGCGCGCTCACCCTATCCTTCTGCGTCACCCCATCACTCAAACGGTGGGGAGGTAGTACAGGAATATCAACCTGTTGTCCATCGTCTACGCCTATCGGCCTCGACTTAGGTCCCGACTGACCCTGAGTGGACGAGCCTTCCTCAGGAAACCTTGGGCATTCGGTGGAAGGGATTCTCACCCTTCTTTCGCTACTCATACCGGCATTCTCACTTCCAAGCGCTCCACCAGTCCTTCCGGTCCAGCTTCAACGCCCTTGGAACGCTCTCCTACCACTGACACCAAAGGTGTCAATCCGCAGTTTCGGTGATTCGTTTAGCCCCGATACATTTTCGGCGCAGCGCCACTCGACCAGTGAGCTATTACGCACTCTTTAAATGATGGCTGCTTCTAAGCCAACATCCTGGTTGTCTGGGCAGCGCCACATCCTTTTCCACTTAACGAATACTTTGGGACCTTAACTGGCGGTCTGGGCTGTTTCCCTCTCGACTATGGACCTTATCACCCATAGTCTGACTCCCAAACATAAATCATCGGCATTCGGAGTTTGTCTGAATTCGGTAACCCGGGATGGGCCCCTAGTCCAAACAGTGCTCTACCTCCGAGATTCTAACGTTTGAGGCTAGCCCTAAAGCTATTTCGGAGAGAACCAGCTATCTCCAGGTTCGATTGGAATTTCACCGCTACCCACACCTCATCCCCGCACTTTTCAACGTACGTGGGTTCGGGCCTCCAGTAAGTGTTACCTTACCTTCACCCTGGACATGGGTAGATCACCTGGTTTCGGGTCTACGACCCCATACTCATTCGCCCTATTCAGACTCGCTTTCGCTGCGGCTCCGCATTCTCTGCTTAACCTCGCATGGAATCGTAACTCGCCGGTTCATTCTACAAAAGGCACGCCATCACCCATTAACGGGCTCTGACAACTTGTAGGCACACGGTTTCAGGATCTATTTCACTCCCCTTCCGGGGTGCTTTTCACCTTTCCCTCACGGTACTGGTTCACTATCGGTCACTAGGGAGTATTTAGCCTTGGGAGATGGTCCTCCCGGATTCCGACGGAATTTCACGTGTTCCGCCGTACTCAGGATCCACTCTGGAGGGGATGAATTTTCGGTTACGGGGCTTTTACCCACTCTGGCGGACCTTTCCAGGTCGCTTCGCCTAACTCATCCTTTTGTAACTCCGTATAGAGTGTCCTACAACCCCAGGAAGCAAGCTTCCTGGTTTGGGCTTTTCCCGTTTCGCTCGCCGCTACTCAGGGAATCGATTTTTCTTTCTCTTCCTCCGGATACTTAGATGTTTCAGTTCTCCGGGTCTGCCTCGTATTTGCTATGTATTCACAAATACGTACCATCCTATTAAAGATGGTGGGTTTCCCCATTCGGAAATCTTCGGATCACAGCTTACTTACAGCTCCCCGAAGCATATCGGTGTTAGTGCCGTCCTTCTTAGGCTCCTAGTGCCAAGGCATCCGCCGTGCGCCCTTTCTAACTTAACCAAAAAGTTAACGTTCTTCTTTCAATCAGCGATGATTGAGAAGAAAGAACACAAGAATCGCTGTTCGGCTCACTATAAATAGTGTCCGACTCGGTTGATTGTCTTGATTTGTTGCTTCAATGTTGTTTTATCCAGTTTTCAATGAACAAGTTTGAAGATATTCATCATAATCCAGCTCCGACTCCCTGATGCTCGAGATCATAAGCCAACTCGTCTACGTGGCAAAAATCGCCACTTCGTCGATCTGTCTTATGCTTGTCGCATCAAAACGGTCGTCTCCGCTTTTTGATGAACCTTCAAAACTGAACGCAAAATGTCAACGTAAGAACCAAAGGTTCTTTTCCGAATGTGCAGCTTCATCATCACGAGGATGTTCCACTGACATATATCCTTAGAAAGGAGGTGATCCAGCCGCACCTTCCGATACGGCTACCTTGTTACGACTTCACCCCAATCATCTGTCCCACCTTCGGCGGCTAGCTCCCCTAAGGGTTACCCCACCGACTTCGGGTGTTACAAACTCTCGTGGTGTGACGGGCGGTGTGTACAAGACCCGGGAACGTATTCACCGTGGCATGCTGATCCACGATTACTAGCGATTCCGGCTTCATGCAGGCGAGTTGCAGCCTACAATCCGAACTGGGAACGGTTTTCTGGGATTGGCTCCCCCTCGCGGGTTTGCAGCCCTCTGTACCGTCCATTGTAGCACGTGTGTAGCCCAGGTCATAAGGGGCATGATGATTTGACGTCATCCCCACCTTCCTCCGGTTTGTCACCGGCAGTCACCTTAGAGTGCCCAACTAAATGATGGCAACTAAGATTAAGGGTTGCGCTCGTTGCGGGACTTAACCCAACATCTCACGACACGAGCTGACGACAACCATGCACCACCTGTCACCACTGTCCCCGAAGGGAAAGACATGTCTCCATGCCGGTCAGTGGGATGTCAAGACCTGGTAAGGTTCTTCGCGTTGCTTCGAATTAAACCACATGCTCCACCGCTTGTGCGGGTCCCCGTCAATTCCTTTGAGTTTCAGCCTTGCGGCCGTACTCCCCAGGCGGAGTGCTTAATGCGTTAGCTGCAGCACTAAGGGGCGGAAACCCCCTAACACTTAGCACTCATCGTTTACGGCGTGGACTACCAGGGTATCTAATCCTGTTTGCTCCCCACGCTTTCGCGCCTCAGCGTCAGTTACAGACCAGAAAGCCGCCTTCGCCACTGGTGTTCCTCCACATCTCTACGCATTTCACCGCTACACGTGGAATTCCGCTTTCCTCTTCTGTACTCAAGTCCCCCAGTTTCCAATGACCCTCCACGGTTGAGCCGTGGGCTTTCACATCAGACTTAAAGGACCGCCTGCGCGCGCTTTACGCCCAATAATTCCGGACAACGCTTGCCACCTACGTATTACCGCGGCTGCTGGCACGTAGTTAGCCGTGGCTTTCTGACGAGGTACCGTCAAGGTACGGGCAGTTACTCCCGTACGTGTTCTTCCCTCGCAACAGAGCTTTACGATCCGAAAACCTTCTTCACTCACGCGGCATTGCTCCATCAGACTTTCGTCCATTGTGGAAGATTCCCTACTGCTGCCTCCCGTAGGAGTCTGGGCCGTGTCTCAGTCCCAGTGTGGCCGATCACCCTCTCAGGTCGGCTACGCATCGTTGCCTTGGTAGGCCATTACCCCACCAACTAGCTAATGCGCCGCGGGCCCATCCTGCAGTGACAGCCGAAACCGTCTTTCAGAGTTCCTTCATGCGAAGGAACTGATTATTCGGTATTAGCCCCGGTTTCCCGGAGTTATCCCCATCTGCAGGGCAGGTTGCCCACGTGTTACTCACCCGTCCGCCGCTAATCAAAAGGAGCAAGCTCCAATTGATTCGCTCGACTTGCATGTATTAGGCATGCCGCCAGCGTTCGTCCTGAGCCAGGATCAAACTCTCCATAAAACTGGCAGTCGATCTGCAGCACATTACGTCGTCAGCTTCACTCTCTTAGTCGGTCACGTACCATAGTACGCTCCCTTCTTCGCTCGATCGCTTCCTAGTACTGCACTACATCTCGCCAGCCAGTATGAGAATTGATTGCTCAATTCGTACTGGCATCATTTAAGATGTCTATCAGATCGATTAAGATCTGTTGTGTTCGTTCCACCGGCAGAACCGGCTTCCCAAACGATAATTCGTTGACATTTTGCTGTTCAGTTTTCAAGGTTCATAGTGTTTCGTTTGTGTGCCAAGTTGTTTTGGCAACTTTTATATAATACCATGCCTAGAATAATAGTGCAACCCCTATTTAATCTTTTTTAAAATAAAAGTTCATTACATAACCAAAAGCCTGCCATTCGATGTTTATCATCCAATGACAGACCTATTTGAAACATGTTCTTCTATTGAATTAGTTTACTACTTTCTCAATCGCAACTGAACGATTGGCGCATAAGTCTAAAATATCGTCCCTGCCTTGCAATTTAATGTTCGGCCGCAACGGCTTATTACTATTTACTGAGACTACTTCTCCTACATTACCATTTGTTAGAAGTACTTTATCTCCGACGTCCGGCATTCCTATCACTGCATACAATGCATCCAGTATAGCCGGATCAAACTTTCCGAAGTCCTCTTCCTTCATCATTTCTGCAACTTTATAAGGGGATTCTTTTGCACGATACACGCGTTCACATGTCATTGCATGAAATACATCTGCAACGGCAAGTATTTGAGATAGCTGAGAAATCTTTTCCCCCCGGTCCCCGCGAGGATATCCGCTTCCATCCATTCTTTCATGATGCTGCAATACGGCAAGCTTCATTTCTTGGCGTAACAAAGGAGAGTCTTGCATCATTTGGTAGCTGAGTATTGGATGTTTTTTTACTTCAGTAAATTCATCCTTAGTTAGAAATGCTGCCTTTTCTAACAATCCAGCATTCACCTTTGCCATCCCACAGTCTATAAGTGTCCCAGCAAGCCCTAATTGAAGCGTTGTTCCTTTTGGATAATCCAATTCGCTTGCCAGTGCTGAAGTTAACACACCGACCGATACCGCGTGATGGAATAGGTATTCTTTCCGATTCGAATACTCATTTAGCACAACGAGCATTTTTTTATGTTCCATATACGTTTCAAGTAACGGCATTATAAGCAAACGCACTTTGGCAATATCCAGTTTTACACCAGATCTCCATGACGTGAATTCCCTTTTATAATCGTTCACTGCTTTTTTATACATGGTATGCAAATCTGAAGTCCTGCTAATTTTATTTTCAAGCAGCTGCTCTATATCACTGGAGATTGTATTGGTTATTTCCTCTTCACGTTGTTCAGTTTGAACCCGATTAGCGATTCTTTCCTCAATTTTCACCCTTTTGATATTGAATAGGTCAAGCACTTCAAGATGCTCTATCTCAAGCATCGTTCCTTTACGTATGATTGGGAATGCTGTATTTGCATAAATATCTTCCACAATGATTGCCCCTGGTCGAAGTTCATTTAAATTTCTGTAGTTTTCCATTCTTAGTCACCGCATTTCTTTTTCAGATGATTGTTCTCTTCTCATCATACTCTATTCCAAACATCAAAAAAATACCGGTTTGGAATTTTATCCAAACCGGTACTGAAAATATTATTCGTCAGATTCTGTTTCTGATGAATGATCACCAGCTGCATCAGTTTTCTCATTAGTTTCTGTGTCGATAGATGGGCCATCTTCCATCATATCTTCTTCACTTTCATCCATTTCTTCTAATGTCTCTTTTTCGACCTTCGCTACAGTGGCAACAAACTCTTCGTCACCTAAACGAATTAATCGTACGCCTTGAGTACTTCGGCCGATTATAGAAATATCATGGATATCCATGCGTATTAAAATACCGTGGAGAGTGATCAGCATGAGATCTTCTGTACCATCTACAGACTTCATCGCAACCATCTTACCGTTACGTTCAGTGATGTTTAATGTCTTTAATCCAAATCCGCCGCGTGACTGCAAACGATACTCAGAAACTGGAGTTCGTTTACCGAATCCGTTTTCCGTTACCACAAGAATCTCGTCCTCTTCTTTGACGATATCCATGCCAACGACATGATCACCTTCACGTAAACGAATTCCAATCACTCCGCTTGCTGTCCGGCTTAACGGACGAATGGACTCTTCAGTGAACTGAATGAGCATACCATCCTTTGTACCGATCGCAATTGTCGTACTGCCATCCGTCAACTTCACGTTAATAAGTTCGTCTTCTTCACGCAGACGCAAGGCAATCAACCCGTTAGAACGGATGTTAGCAAACGCCATGACAGAAGTTCGTTTGACGAGACCGTCTCGGGTTGTGAAGAACAAGTATTGGTCTTCCTCAAACTTATTAATCGGAATCATCGTTGTTACTTTTTCATCTTTTTCAACATCTAATAGATTCACTAACGGCAATCCTTTAGCTGTTCTGCTAAACTCCGGAACTTCGTAACCTTTTTTCCGGAATACCCGGCCTTTGCTCGTAAAGAACAAAATCGTGTCATGAGTGGATGTATTTAACAAGTGTTCCACGAAGTCATCATTGTTTGTGCCCATTCCTTGAATTCCACGGCCGCCGCGACGCTGACTCCGGTATGTGTTTGCCGGCAAGCGTTTCACGTATCCGTGATGCGTAAGTGTTAGGACTGAGTTTTCTTCAGGAATCAGGTCTTCGTCTTCAAGCATATCCGTACCGCCAAGAGTAATTTCTGTACGGCGTTTGTCCGCAAAGCGCTGCTTAACTTCGAGCAGTTCTTCTTTAATAATCTCAATTACTTTGAGTTCATCAGCTAAAATAGCTCGTAATTCATTGATTAGCAGTACCAATTGTTGATACTCATCTTCAATTTTGTCACGTTCCAGTCCAGTCAGCCGCTGCAAACGCATATCTAATATCGCTTGTGCTTGACGATCCGATAGACTGTAGCGCTCCATTAACCCGCTTTTAGCTTCATCTGCAGTTTTTGAACCACGGATAAGTGCAATTATTTCATCGATATGATCAAGGGCAATTCTTAATCCTTCAAGAATGTGTGCACGGTCTTCTGCTTTCTTTAGTTCATATTGTGTTCTGCGTCGAATCACAACTTTTTGGTGCTCTAAATAATGATATAAAATCTCTTTCAATGCGAGGACTTTTGGTTGTCCATCAACAAGGGCAAGCATATTGATACCAAAGCTTGATTGAAGTGCAGTTTGCTTGTATAAGTTATTTAACAACACGTGGGCATTCGCATCTCTTCGTACTTCAATGACAATACGCATACCTGTACGGTCGGATTCGTCCGCGAGGTGTGTGATTCCTTCAATTTTCTTTTCCCGTACAAGGTCAGCAATTTTTTCGATCAAACGGGCTTTGTTTACTTGATAAGGCAGCTCATAGACGATAATTGTTTCTTTCCCGTTGGAAGCTTGCTCAATTTCAACTTTACCGCGTACTAACAAAGATCCCCGGCCTGTCTCATAAGCTCTGCGGATTCCGCTTCGGCCTAAGATAATTCCTCCTGTTGGGAAGTCCGGCCCAGGAATGATTTCCATTAATTCCTCTGTTGTCACTGCAGGGTTCTCTGCAAGTGCAAGAACTCCGTCAATTGTTTCACCTAAGTGATGGGGCGGAATGTTGGTTGCCATTCCTACCGCAATTCCAGATGTACCGTTGACGAGCAAGTTTGGAAAACGGCTTGGCAAGACAATAGGTTCTCTTTCTTGACCATCATAATTGTCTTTGTAATCAATGGTGTCTTTATTGATATCGCGTAAGAGTTCCATTGCAATCCTGGACATCCGTGATTCCGTATAACGCATTGCTGCTGCAGAGTCACCGTCCACAGAACCGAAATTCCCATGTCCATCTACAAGCATATAGCGATAGTTAAAGTCTTGTGCCATCCGTACCATCGTGTCGTAAACAGCTGTATCACCATGCGGGTGGTACTTACCGATAACGTCCCCTACTATACGTGCAGACTTTTTATGAGCCTTGTCTGCCGTATTTCCGAGATCCTGCATTGCATACAAAATACGACGGTGAACTGGTTTCAGTCCATCGCGCACATCAGGAAGTGCTCGTGAGACGATTACACTCATTGCGTAGTCAAGGAATGACGTCTCCATCTCTTTGCTTATATTGATTTCCTGCACACCGCGTTTTGGCAGATCTGCCATGTTGTCATACTCCTTTCAGCCTGCCCCTTATTTATGAGTAAACAAGGGGGGCTCTCCATAACAGTCAAACTGCTTGGCAATCAAGCATCTAAGTTCTTCACGTAAATTGCATTATCTTCAATGAACTTCCGTCTTGGAGCTACTTCGTCACCCATTAGCCGATTAAAAATCGCATCCGCTTCGATTGCATTTTCAAGGTGTACTTGAAGCAGCGTTCGCTGGTCAGGATTCATCGTAGTTTCCCATAGTTGTGTAGCATCCATCTCACCAAGACCCTTATAGCGGGTAATGATTGGTTTAGGTGTCGATGACAAGCGGCCCAGTATTTCCTTTAGTGCTTCTTCGTCATAACAATACTCTTCGTTCTTCCCTTGTTTGACCCGATAAAGAGGCGGTTGTGCAATATAAACATAGCCAGCTTCGATTAATGGTCTCATGAAACGGAAGAAGAAAGTTAGAAGCAATGTACGAATGTGCGCACCGTCAACGTCGGCATCGGTCATGATCACAATTTTGTGATACCGTGCCTTTTCTAAGTTGAACTCTTCGCCAATTCCTGTACCTAGTGCTGTAATCATCATACGAATTTCTTCGTTACTTAAAATTCTATCCAGACGGGCCTTTTCAACGTTCAGGATTTTACCTCGCAAAGGTAAAATTGCTTGGAAGTGACGATCACGCCCCCCTTTTGCAGACCCTCCCGCTGAGTCACCCTCAACGATATATAGTTCACTAATTGCCGGATTACGTGAAGAGCAATCAGAAAGTTTACCTGGTAAACTTGAAACTTCCAATGCAGACTTCCTGCGCGTAAATTCGCGTGCATTTTTTGCAGCAAGACGCGCACGAGCTGCCATCAAGCTTTTATCAATAACTTTTCGTGCAACTTGAGGGTTTTCCAGCATGAAGCGTTGGAACCCTTCTGAGAACAATGAATTCACAATTGTGCTCACTTCAGAGTTTCCAAGTTTCGTCTTTGTCTGCCCTTCAAACTGCGGATCCGGATGTTTAATGGAGACGATTGCTGTCAATCCTTCACGTACATCATCCCCTGTGAGGTTCTGGTCAGCTTCGCGCAATAAACCATTCTTACGTGCATAGTCGTTAATCACACGAGTCAGGGCTGTTTTATAACCAGATTCATGTGTACCGCCTTCATACGTATTAATATTATTTGCAAAGGAGAGCAAGTTATCAGCATAACCGCTGTTGTGCTGCATCGCGATTTCAACTGAAATCCCGTCCTTTTCTCCTTCAATAAAAATTGGTTCAGGATAAATCGGCTCTTTGTTTTCATTCAAATGTTCGACATATGACTTAATGCCGCCTTCATAATAATACGTATCTTTGCGTGCTTCTTCGCCGCGGTCATCTGTTATCGTAATTCGAAGACCACGATTCAGATAAGCAAGCTCTTGAAGACGGTGCGCCAAAATACCGTATTCATATACAGTTGTTTCTTGAAAAATCTCTGGATCTGCCTTGAACCGGATTGTAGTGCCTGTTTCATCGGATACACCAATCTCTTTCAATTCCTGAACTACTTTACCTTGGCTGAACTTAATCGAATACAGCTTGCCATCAAGTTTAACAAAAGCTTCTGTTTCTATAGACAAGGCATTCACGACTGAAGCTCCTACACCGTGTAATCCACCTGAAACTTTGTATCCGCCACCGCCGAATTTACCTCCGGCATGCAGCACAGTCATAATAACTTCAACTGCAGGCCGTCCAGTAGAAGCTTGTATACCTACAGGGATACCTCGACCATTGTCATCGACTCGGATCCAATCCCCTTTTTCAATCGTAACTTCGATGTGGTCACAATAACCCGCCAACGCCTCATCGATACTATTATCAACAATTTCCCAGACCAAGTGGTGAAGACCTTTTCCGCTCGTTGTCCCGATATACATACCAGGTCGTTTACGAACTGCTTCTAATCCTTCCAGCACTTGGATCTGATCGGCATTATATGCGTTTTGCAACTCTTTTTCTTCCATGGCCAAACCGTTCACCTTCCCTTTCCGAACACGCCGGCATCCCGGTCTTGTTTTTCCGGTATCTATCCATAAACAGATCTCACACGTTGTCTCGTCTTGTTACTGTGCCATCCTCGACCTCATAGATAGCGGCTTGACGAATGGTTTCGTGTTCGATTCCTGCAACGGTCGTTGTTGTGACAAACGTCTGCACTTGCCCTTGAATGGTATTCAGTAAATGTGACTGACGATAGTCGTCCAATTCACTTAACACGTCATCGAGCAGCAAAATAGGCGCTTCTCCAACTTCTTGTCTTACCAATTCAATTTCAGCTAGCTTTAGCGATAACGCTGTCGTGCGTTGTTGACCTTGAGAGCCATATGTTTGAATATCATAACCATTCACTGTAAACGTTAAATCATCACGATGCGGTCCAATCAGAGTAATCCCTCGATCCAGCTCGCGTGTTTTAACTTCCGCAAGCTTACTCATCAAGATTTCCTTCATCTCATCATCAGTTTGCCCGGGTGATAACTCTTTTAACGTACTATAAGAAACTTCCAAGTTCTCTAATCCGCGGGAAATACCGTGATGAATTGGGCCTGCCCACTTTTGCAGCAGCTCTAAAAAGTAGTATCTCTTTTTTATAATTTGCACCGCTTTGTCGACAAATTGTTCGGTATAGACGTCAAACATGACATCTTCGAATTGCCGTTTTCCACGGTTGTCTTTTAAAATCGCATTTCTCTGTTTCAAGAGTTTTTGATAATGCAGCAAGTCATGCAGATAAACCGGCGAAATTTGACCAATCTCCATATCCAGGAAACGCCTTCTGACTTGGGGGCTTCCTTTTACAAGATTGAGATCTTCAGGCGCAAACATAACAACGTTTACCTGCCCGATATACAAACTCAGCCGGTTTTGCTCTATATGATTCACACGAGCCTTTTTTCCCTTTTTGGAAATTACTAGCTCAATGGGAAGATGTCCATACTTGCGTTCCACATCACCTTCTATTTTACCATACTCCTGGCCCCAGCGGATAAGTTCACGATCATTTGACGTTCTATGCGATTTTGCCATAGCTAACACATAAATTGCTTCCATGACATTGGTCTTCCCTTGTGCGTTTTCGCCAATGAATACGTTAATGTGCGGAGAAAATGATAAATCGAGGGAGGCGTAATTTCTGTAGTCCTTTAACGCGAGGCGATCAATGTGCATCCCGAGTTCCATAGGGATCAGCGATCAGCTTATACTTACCGGCACCTGGTACCATAACGAGATCTCCATCATACAGTTTTCGGCCTCTTCGCTGTTCCTCTTCACCATTCACGTAAAGTACGTTTTCACTGAGATACCATTTTGCCATTCCTCCTGAGCTAATTACATTAGCCATTTTCAAGAGTTGACCGAGTGTTACATATTCCGTATTGAAATGGATTTCTTCCATCTGCATTCATTCCCTCATAAAGTTAGTTTGTATTTCTATTTTACCGGACTTTTGACTATAAGTAAAAAGGATAGCCGCTTTACGGCCATCCTTTTTTGTTCAATATGTGCGAACTGGCAAAATGAGTTGGAGAATAGAATCATTGTCTGTCGCTTTTAGGATGAACGGACGCATTGTTCCAGTGAAATGGACTTCGATATTTTGTCCATCAATAGCTTTCAAAGCATCCATCATATATTTAGCGCTAAACGAAATCTTCAACTCTTCGCCTGTTACTTCTTGTGCCTCTATCAATTCCTCAACTTTACCAACTTCAGGTGAGTTTGAGGAAACTTCTAACGTTTTTCCACCTTCTGCAGAAAAACGAACGATATTGTTGCGGTCTTCACGAGCAAGCAGAGATGCACGGTCAATGGCTTGGAGAAGCTGCTTGCCGTTCACCGTTACAGATGTTTTATATTCAGAAGGAATTAATCGAGATGTATCTGGATAGTTGCCCTCTAACAATCGTGAATAGAATAAAACATTCCGTGTTTTAAATAACACTTGCTGATCAGCAAAAATGATTTCGACTGGTTCTTGTGTGTCCGGAAGGATCTTGTTCAGTTCTTGCAGGCTCTTACCAGGAATCACAATGCTGAATGGCTGTTCTGGAACTTGTTCTGGGCTTGTCTTTCGACTTGCTAAACGATGACTGTCTGTTGCTACACAAACGAGTTCACCTTCTTTTAACTCCCAATGTACGCCAGTAAGTATAGGACGTGTCTCATGTTGAGAGACTGCAAATACGGTTTCACGAATTACGGACTTGATGAGGTCAGATGGCAGTGACATCCGGTGTTCATCCGAAACTTCAGGAAGTACTGGGTATTCATATGGATCAGATCCAATGAGATGGAATTCCGATTTTCCAGAACGGATATGTGTGTGCATGCCTTCCGTTACTTCAATCACAACTTCATTAGTTGGAAGTTTACGTATGATTTCACTGAAGAATTTTGCTTGAAGAACAATCATACCGCTTTCCATGACTTGAATGATCTGTTCACCATCTTGTTCTACAGGAATGGATGTACAGATTGTAATATCCGAATCACTGCCGGTCATTGTTAATCCTTTTTCAGTCACTTCGATTTTGATACCTGTGAGAATCGGAATCGTCACCTTTTGACTAATTGCTTTCATGACATCGCTCAAACCTTCGAGCAATTTGTCTCTCATGATTTCAAATTTCATAGGAATCCCTCGCTTATATAATGAATTAAAGTACTTAAAAGAATAGTAGTAATAGTAGTAGGGGCTGTGGATATGTGGAAAAGCCTTTTGAGAGAATACCAGATAAGGTTTTCCACATGTGTATAACTTGTGTGTGAACGTGCATTAGTTATTCTAGGATATCCACAGTCTCGTTAACTTCTTCCCAGCGCAGCCTTAATATCTTGAATGTCTTGTTGGAGTGATTTATCCTCTTTAACCATTTTAGATATCTTCTCATGGGCATGGATGACTGTTGAGTGATCCCGGCCTCCAAACTCCGAACCAATCTTAGGCAACGAAGCATCTGTCAATTCACGAGAAAGGTACATCGCAACTTGACGTGGAAATGCAATGGCACGAGTTCGTTTTTTAGCTGAGAAATCTTCCAAACGCACACTAAAATGCTCACCTACTGTTTTTTGAATATCTACGATCGTTACCATTCTTGGCCGCGCATTTGGAATGATATCTTTCAATGCTTCTGCAGCCAGGTCAGGCGTGATATCCATATTGACGAGTGAAGAATACGCAACAACACGAATCAGCGCGCCTTCAAGCTCGCGGATGTTCGTGTAAATTTGGTTGGCAATGTATAGCATTACTTCATTTGGGATATCAATAAGACCGTCTGCTTTTGCTTTTTTTCGAAGAATTGCAATCCGTGTTTCTAAGTCTGGCGGTGCAATATCGGTGATTAAACCCCATTCGAACCTAGATCTAAGCCGATCTTCCAATGTAGGGATCTCTTTCGGAGGTCGATCACTGGAGATAACAATTTGCTTGGACTCTTCATGCAGCGTATTAAAGGTATGGAAGAATTCTTCTTGCGTTTGTTCTTTTCCGGCAAGAAATTGAATATCATCAATTAGCAGCACATCTACGCTTCTGTATTGGTCACGAAATTCCCCTGCTTTGTTGTCACGAATCGAGTTAATGAATTCATTGGTGAACTTTTCACTCGATAGATAAACGACTTTAAGTGCAGGGTTTTGCTCCAATACATAATGTCCGATTGCATGCATAAGGTGGGTTTTTCCCAGACCGACGCCTCCATAGATGAATAGCGGATTGTATGACTTTGCAGGCGCTTCTGCAACTGCAAGTGATGCAGCGTGTGCAAAGCGATTGCCTGATCCGATAACAAACGTGTCGAATGTATATTTAGGATTCAGCATCGCAGCAGTCGTAGCAACAGGTGATTTCTCTACCTTCTTTACGACTGGTTTTGGCACAGCAAAGTCCTTTTCAGCCATATCTTCAGGAACTACAAATTGAATCAACCGGTCTTCACCAGTCAACTCAGAAAGAATTCCCGTTATTAGATGTACGTAATGACTCTCCAGCCATTCTTTAGAAAATGAATTTGGAACAGCAATTGTTACATTTTCAGATCCGTACGATAAAAGTTTTGTCGATTTCAGCCACGTTTCAAAACTGGGCCGGGAGATTTTTTCTTCTACTTTCGACAGAACTTCCTGCCAAAGGTTTTCTAAATGCTCCACAAGTGAACCTCCTTTTCGCCGAACTAAACCCGGAAGTATGTATTATACACAGTTTCCACGCTTGTGGGTAACTATTATTAAAAGTTGTTGAAAAAATTATCCACAACTTATTAACAATTGTGGATAAGGGTAGACGTATGAAATTATATACACAACAAAATCTTTCTCATTGTATCAGCAATTCTCTTTCATCGCAAGGGATTGCATGAGTTATGCACATTACGGGCAAATGTGGACAGAATTGTTATCCACAAGCAGGTATATGTGAAAAAGCTGTCGACAAATGTTGGTTTTTGAAAAAGTCAAAAAGACAAAGATGCACAGAACAGAAATTCATTTTGGGAAGAAACTGTGGATAACTGAAATGATGAAAATAGGAGGAGCAGAACTGGATCTTGGAGAAGAACTCAATCTTCCCCATAAAAACCGTTTGACATTGACACTTCAGACAGCTATACTTGTCAAGACTGTTATATGTAACATGTAATTGAGTCAGCAAAGCAGGAGGTGTCTTCTAACTATGAAACGTACATTCCAACCAAATACACGTAAACGCGCAAAAGTCCACGGCTTCCGTGCACGTATGAGCTCGAAAAACGGACGCAGAGTCCTTGCAGCCCGTCGCAGAAAAGGAAGAAAAGTTCTTTCAGCGTAAGCCACTGACACATTCAGTGGTTTTTTTTTATGCCATAGTTACATTATTACTACTACCCACGCGAGTGAAGCAGGTGCCCAATGAAAAAGAGACAGCGGATTAAAAAGAATGAAGAATTCCAACGAGTATTTAAACAAGGAAAGTCATTCGCTAACCGACAATTCGTAGTTTATGTGTGTAAAGCAGAAGATCAGCAAGAATTTAGAATCGGACTTTCTGTCGGCAAAAAGATCGGAAATGCAGTTATGCGAAATCGCATCAAGCGTTGTATACGGCAAGCATTTTTTGAGATGAAAGATGATCTTCGACAGGATCAGGATTATGTCATTATCGCCAGACATCCGGCGGCCACTTTAGATTTCCATGAAACCAAAAAGAGTTTACAGCACGTGTTGCGGATTGCACGCGTTTTAAAGAAGAAGTAGAACTGAAATTAGCGTTCGTGATACACTGACACTACGAATAACTAGAAAAAGAATGAAGGTCTGGGGGAACTATATTGAAGAAAAAGGCAGGATTGCTGTTCATGTTAACAGCAATGTCCGTTTTTTTAGCGGGCTGTTCAGATTTTAAAGAGCCAATATCTGCTGCTAGTGAAGGGTTTTGGAGCAAATATATTGTATGGCCACTCGTTTCCTTAATTGAAACGTTTAAAGAATTACTTGGCACATATGGGCTTGGTATTATTGCAGTAACGATTATTATTCGTCTCATCTTATTGCCGCTGACATTGAAGCAAACTCAAAGCTCAAAGCAAATGCAAGCGATTCAACCAAAATTGGCTGCTTTAAAAGAGAAGTACAAGTCAAAAGATGCAGTAACCCAACAGAAATATCGTGAAGAAATGCAAGCAGTCATGTCGGAAAACAAAGTCAATCCAGTAGCTGGATGTCTCCCTGTAATTGTTCAAATGCCGATATTGATTGGTTTCTATCATGCAATAAGCCGTATGAATGCAACGCCAGAAATTCCACTAGGTAAGTTCCTGGTGTTCGATTTAGCTGCTCCAAGTATTACTTTGGCTGTTTTTGCTGGGATTATGCAATTCCTCGTATTACGTACGGGACCAGCAATGGATAATCCCCAAATGAAGATTATGATGTACATCATGCCGTTTTTCATAATGATATTCGGTTCATTCTTACCAGCAGCACTAGCATTGTATTGGGTTGTCGGAAATACATTCTCGATCGTCCAAAACTTCTTCATCTATAAACCATTTAAGAAAAAAGAAGTCGTTGTTGAGCAACCTAAAGGTAAAGGGGGAACTAAGCGGAAATGAGTGAGATCAGACAGACTGGCAAGACCGTTGAAGACGCAATCACCTCTGCGTTAGAGAAATTGAATACTTTGCGGGACCAAGTCAATGTCCAAGTGATCACCGAAGGAAAAAGAGGTTTTCTCGGCTTCGGTGCAGTACTTGCCGAAGTAATCGTTAAACCTATTCCTGAAGAACCAGTTCCAAGTTTTTCATCCATTTCAGATGTAAAGGAAGAAGAACTTGTAAAAGAACAGGTGTCCGTTCAAGTTTCTGACAGCGAATTCGTTGCAGAAGAAATCGAGGAATTAGATATTCCAGAAGTAGCAGAGTCAGCTGAACCTGCTTTAACAGATGATGAAATTATTGCAGAAACGAGTGCATATATTTGTCAGATTGCTAAAGACATGGGTGTGGAAGATCTGCAAATCAGCTATGAAACACATGGGAAAGTCATTCACTTTCAATTAGAGAGTGAAAAGGCAGCATATTTGATTGGTAAAAGAGGAAGTACGCTTAATGCGCTGCAGCAATTAGCTCAATTGGTTGCGAACAAAGGTACTGGAACGTATAAGGTAGTCCGCGTAGATGTTGGTGATTACCGAATTCGTCGAGAACAAGCACTCGAGCAACTTGCAGAGCGAATGGCAGATAAAGCGATTCGAAGCGGGCAAAAGGTTCAGCTCGAACCGATGCCTTCTAACGAACGCAAAGTCTTGCATCATGCATTAGCGGATCGTCTCGACATTGAAACATACTCAGAAGGTAAAGACCCGCGTCGTTACCTAGTGATTGAACCAATTGTTTAAAAGGGCTGAAAAGCCCTTTTTTTTATGCCTTTTTTAGCCCGAATCCTCTAAAAAGAGTGTAAAACCCGTAAGTTTTGCTGCCAAAATCCTCTGAAAGTAGTCATGACAAGCTGCCAGAAAGGAAGCAGCTGTAACTTGAATCCGCGCATAAAACTTCAAAATGTCTTCGCTTAACCAGTCATAAAAAGTGACAATCTTATACAAATCACCTTTGTCCGAAAGCTGTTGTATCGACATTATAGAAGACGGTGCCACAAAGTTTTCAAGTTATCCACATTTTTTCGTTCCACATGCTAGGACAACAGAACGATTTGTGATAAAATTTACTGTTAGATAGTTACGCCTGAAAAACGGTTGTACACATGTGGATAACGAGAAATAGGAAGGTGAGTCAGCGTGCAATTTGATACAATCGCAGCAATTTCAACGCCGATGGGAGAAGGAGCAATTGCGATAGTCCGAATCAGCGGAGATGAAGCTGTTGAAATTGCGGACCGGCTGTTTCGGTCACCATCTGGGAAGCGTTTAGTAGATTCATCCTCCCACACGAT
This sequence comes from Sporosarcina jeotgali, assembly GCF_033304595.1. Taxonomy (NCBI): domain Bacteria; kingdom Bacillati; phylum Bacillota; class Bacilli; order Caryophanales; family Caryophanaceae; genus Sporosarcina; species Sporosarcina jeotgali. The sequence continues at coordinate 3,179,423 of NZ_CP116341.1, read as the reverse complement.
ACATTACGGTCATTTAGTCGATCCCTCGACGGATGAAACCGTAGAGGAGATTATGGTTTCCCTTATGAAGGCACCAAAAACATTTACTCGGGAAGACGTCATTGAACTGAATTGTCACGGCGGACTCGTTTCCGTGAATCGGGTGCTTCGTCTAGTTCTCCAGTATGGGGCGCGTTTAGCGGAGCCCGGTGAATTTACAAAACGCGCCTTTTTAAACGGACGAATTGACTTGTCTCAATCAGAAGCCGTAATGGATTTAATACGGGCAAAGACTGATCGTGCGATGAATGTTGCGCTGAACCAGATGGACGGAAAGTTATCGCGTTTAATAGGTGAATTACGTCAAGCGCTTCTTGAGACGCTTGCACAAGTTGAAGTGAATATCGATTATCCGGAGTATGATGATGTAGAAGAAATGACCATTCCACTAATGATAGAGAAGGGGAAATGGGTGCAAAGCGAAATTATTCGTCTCCTTTCAACTTCTTCACAAGGAAGAATTCTTCGCGAAGGGCTTTCGACAGTTATTATCGGACGGCCAAACGTAGGGAAATCATCCTTGCTAAATAGCCTTGTCCAGGAAAATAAAGCAATTGTAACTGACATAGCGGGGACAACTCGTGATATTATTGAAGAGTACGTGAACGTTAAAGGCGTGCCATTAAAGTTAGTCGACACAGCAGGGATTCGGGAAACGGAAGATTTAGTGGAACGAATTGGTGTAGAACGCTCTCGACAAGTCCTAAAAGAAGCAGACCTCGTGATCCTGTTGTTGAATGGTTCTGAAGCACTGTCGCCTGAAGACGAACGGCTACTTGAAACGATTCGTCCAATGGATGCAATTATTGTCGTTAACAAGACAGACCTTCCTCAGCAAATCGATATAGAGACCGTCAACCAATTGGCGAGTCAAAAGCACGTTATTACTGCATCTATCCTTCAAGATGAAGGCATAGATGAGCTGGAAGAAACCATTGCGAGCTTATTCTTTGGCGGTGGAATCGAAGCAGAAGATCCGACTTATGTTTCAAACGAGCGTCATATTGCATTGCTGCATCAAGCAAAAACGTCTATTGAAGACGCTATTCAAGCAGCAGAAGCACGTGTTCCAATCGATATGATTCAAATCGATATTACACGAACGTGGGAACTGCTCGGTGAAATTGTTGGAGATACCGTTCAAGATAGTCTCATTAACCAGCTATTCTCTCAATTTTGCCTCGGGAAATAATCAATTGAACACGTGGCTGCAGCCATGTGATTCACATATAGGAAGGATGAACGAGCATGCCACAATTTGAAGCAGGCACGTTCGATGTTATCGTAATCGGCGCCGGCCATGCAGGCGTAGAAGCAGCATATGCATCAGCAAAAATGGGGGCGAGTACGCTCGTACTTACCATGAACTTGGATATGATTGCCTTCATGCCATGTAATCCATCACTTGGAGGACCTGCAAAGGGAATTGTTGTCCGGGAAATCGATGCACTTGGCGGAGCGATGGGTAAAGTAATCGACAAAACACACATTCAGATGCGAATGTTAAATACAGGAAAAGGACCTGCAGTTCGTGCACTTCGCGCGCAAGCAGACAAAGTCCTTTATCAGCAAGAGATGAAGCGCATGCTAGAAGATGAAGAGACGTTATCTCTTCACCAGGGTGTCGTGGAAGAACTAATTGTAGAAGATGGAGAAGTAAAAGGTGTGCTCACGCAAATTGGAGCCATCTACCGTGCAAAAACAGTCATTGTTACAACAGGGACGTTTTTACGGGGAGAAGTCATCATCGGGGACTTGAAATACTCTAGTGGTCCAAATAACCAGATGCCTTCTATCAAATTAGCGGATAGCCTCCGCGAACTTGGCTTTGACACAGTACGATTTAAAACTGGTACACCTCCGCGTGTCAATAGTAATACAGTGGATTATAGCAAAACTGAAATTCAACCTGGCGATGATACACCGCGTGCATTCAGCTTCGAAACAACTGAATTCATTACAGATCAGCTGCCTTGCTGGTTAACATATACATCACCGTTAACGCATCAGCTTATAAATGATAATCTTCATTTATCGCCAATGTATTCAGGAGTCATCAAAGGAAAAGGACCAAGTTATTGTCCATCAATTGAGGACAAAATTGTCCGTTTTGCTGATAAATCAAGACATCAGATTTTCCTTGAGCCAGAGGGACGTAATACACGTGAAATGTATGTACAAGGTCTTTCTACAAGTTTACCTGAGCACGTACAGCGTAAAATGATTGAAAGTGTTCCAGGACTTGAAAAAGCTCAAATGTTACGTGCTGGTTATGCAATTGAGTACGATGCGATTGTACCAACCCAGTTATGGCCAACACTTGAAACGAAAAAGATTAAGAATTTATATACAGCAGGTCAATTGAATGGAACATCCGGTTACGAAGAAGCTGCAGCACAAGGCATCATGGCAGGCATCAATGCAGCAAGCCGCGTTCTTGGAAAAGAAGAAGTTGTTCTAGGACGGGCGGATGCATATATTGGTGTCCTGATCGATGATTTAGTGACGAAGGGAACGAGCGAGCCTTACCGTTTACTTACTTCACGGGCAGAATACCGTCTGTTGCTGCGTCATGACAACGCAGACTTGCGTTTAACTGAAATTGGTCATTCACTTGGAATGATTTCAGAAGAACGATATGAAAAGTTCATTGTGAAGAAGCAGCAAATTGAAGAAGAGATTGAACGGTTACGTAAAGTATCTGTAAAGCCTGAAGAAGCAGTTCAAGCGATTATAGAAGCAGCTGGCGGAACACCACTTCGTGAACCTATGAAAGCTGCAGATTTGTTGAAACGCCCGGAGATGAAATATGACGAGATTAGTAAGGTCATTCCTCTAGAAACCGCGTGTACTCCAGATGTTGCAGAACAAGTTGAAATCTCCATTAAGTATGAAGGGTACATTGAAAAAGCGATGCAACAAGTGAATCGTATGAAGAAAATGGAGAATAAGAAGATTCCAGAGGGCATTGATTATCACGCAATTACAGGTCTTGCAAAAGAAGCTAGAGCGAATTTAAGCGATGTGCGGCCTTTGTCGATTGCTCAAGCTTCACGGATCTCAGGAGTGAATCCTGCTGATATCTCTATTCTTCTTGTCTACATCGAACAAGGTAAAATCGCTAAAATATCCGGCTAACCCCTAGCTAATACGGATATAAAGTCCGTATTAGCTTTTTTGAAAGGTGGATCCCAGTGAACGAAGAACAATTTATAGAAGCACTTCGAGAGAAGGGAATATCCCTGACTGAGAAGCAAGTGGAGCAGTTTAATCTATATTTCAAACTGCTTGTTGAATGGAATGAAAAGATGAATTTGACGGCAATTACTGACGCTCCGTCTGTCTATCTAAAACACTTCTATGACTCAATTTCAGCTGCGTTTTTCACGGATTTAACGCAGGAACTTACACTTTGTGATGTAGGAGCAGGTGCAGGATTCCCAAGCATTCCGTTGAAAATCTGCTTCCCGAATCTCCATGTGACAATTGTGGATTCATTAAACAAACGTATTAATTTTCTTAATGAACTTGCAAGCGAATTGGAATTGAAAAATGTACGCTTCGTGCATGCACGTGCGGAGGACTTTGGACAAAACCCGTTATACCGTGAACAATTTGATATCGTAACAGCACGAGCAGTTGCACGGCTCAGTGTCTTAGCAGAGTTATGTGTCCCAGCATTGAAAGTAGAAGGACGATTCATAGCAATGAAAGGCGCTGCTGCAGCTGATGAAATGACAGATGCAAAAAAAGCACTTGAAACTCTTGGCGTTGTGTTAGAAGATAAACATACATTCTCTCTTCCGCTTGAAGAGAGTGAACGGACTGTATTTGTATTCTCTAAAGTTAAAAAAACTCCTAAAAAGTATCCACGAAAACCGGGCATGCCAAATAAGACGCCAATCTGTTGAACTGTTTCACGTGGAACATTGTAGGCCAGAAAGAAAGAGAGTGAGTGAATTGCTCTCTTTCTTACATAGGTTTTCAGTCCAATTCAAAGGAAGTGGACTGCCGTCAACTGTTTCAATGGAAAAGAAGTTGAACTAATGACGGATAGAAATCATCCTCTCTGCAGCGACTGAATGTGTTCACAACAGAGGATAGTCTTAAAAAGGTGGTGTCTGGAATGAAAAATACGTTTTCACGTTTTTTTGGGAATGGAGAAAAAGAACTCCCCCCGATAGAAGAGGCGGAACCTATGGTAAATGAATCCGTAGAACAAATTAAAATCGATCTTATTGTACCCAATCGTTTTCAACCGCGCACCATCTTCTCAGAAGAGAAAATTGAAGAGTTAGCTCGTACCATTCATACACACGGTATTATCCAGCCAATTGTCATACGACAGACTGAAGAAGACGGTTATGAAATCATCGCTGGCGAGCGGCGTTACCGAGCAATGAAAAAACTCGGGTGGGAAGAAGTTCCTGCAATCGTACGTAACTTAGACGATAAAGAAACAGCTTCAATTGCTTTGATAGAGAACTTACAACGGGAAGAACTTACTGCAATTGAAGAGGCCTATGCGTATGAAAAGTTGCTGGAGCTTCATGCATTAACACAAGAGGCATTAGCTCAGCGTTTAGGAAAAGGCCAGTCTACTATTGCGAATAAAATGAGATTGCTTAAATTGCCTGATGAAATAAAACAAGCAATATTATCGAAAGAGTTATCTGAGCGTCATGCCCGAGCACTCATTGCATTGAAAGACCCTGAAATTCAGAAACAAGTTTTCCAAGAGGCAATCGAAAACGGACTCAATGTAAAACAATTAGAAGCTAGAATTAAAGAAGTGCTGACGCCTCCTGAACCAAAAGAAAAGAAGACAGCCCCACGCAGGAAGTCAGTCAGCAAAGACGTCCGCATTGCAGTCAATACAATCCGTCAATCGTTAACGATGGTAACGAAAAGCGGAATTGACCTGACAACGGAAGAGGAAGACTCCGAGGACTTTTACACATTCACGGTGAAAATCCCGAAATCTAAATAAATACAGTGTAAATTGACTCTTGCTTTCAGTTGGCAAGAGTTTTTGTTCTGTTATTCGTACCATTCTTAATGTTTTTTTGGTAAACTGATAGATAGAACAATTATGCAAGGATCGAACAGCATGTAAGGAAGAAAGCAGGTGCTCGTTTGGGAAGAATTATCGCAATAGCCAATCAAAAAGGCGGCGTTGGAAAGACAACTACCTCGGTAAACCTCAGCGCCTGTCTTGCACATATTGGAAAAAAAGTTTTGTTAATTGATACAGATCCACAAGGAAATGCTACGAGTGGGGTAGGTATTAACAAAGGTGATGTCCAAAATTGTATATACGACATCCTTATTGATGACGTGCCTATGAAAGACGTTATTTTGCCAACGAAAGTGCCTTTGCTGGATTGCATTCCCGCAACGATTTCATTGGCAGGCGCGGAAATTGAACTAGTCTCCACGATTTCAAGAGAAGTCCGTATGAAACATGCCATCCAGGAAGTAAAAGCTGATTATGATTACATTATTATTGACTGTCCGCCTTCATTAGGGCTGTTAACAATTAATGCTCTGACTGCGTCAGATTCCATTATCATCCCAGTACAATGTGAATATTACGCATTGGAAGGGTTGAGTCAGTTACTCAGCACGATTCGTCTTGTACAAAAACATTTGAACGATAATCTAGTAATAGATGGCGTGCTGCTGACGATGTTTGATGCACGTACAAATTTAGGAATTCAAGTAATTGATGAAGTGAAAAAGTACTTCCAAGACAAAGTATATAAAACAATTATTCCACGAAATGTAAGGTTGAGTGAAGCACCGAGTCATGGAGAACCGATCATTCTATATGATTCGCGTTCACGAGGAGCGGAAGTTTACTTAGAGCTGGCAAAGGAAGTGGTTCACAATGGCTAAAGGTCTTGGTAAGGGGATTAATGCATTGTTTCCAGGAGAGTCGCTTGTAAAAGCAGAATCAGTGGAACAGATTAATCTTAAAAGTATCACTGTAAATCCGTATCAACCGAGGAAGCGTTTTGATGAGAACGCAATTCAAGAACTCAGTGCTTCCATTAAAGAACATGGTGTATTGCAGCCCATCATTTTACGCAAAGTCGGATCTGCACATGAAATTGTTGTAGGAGAGCGTCGATTCAGAGCGGCAAAACTTGCAGGATTGAGAGAGATTCCTGCAGTAGTCCGTCAGCTAACAGATACTGAGTCAATGGAACTTGCAATACTTGAAAACCTTCAGCGAGAAGACTTGTCTCCGATTGAAGAGGCGGAAGCCTACCAGAACTTAATGGACAGCTTAGGTCTAACTCAAGAGCAACTTGCTTTTCGTTTAGGAAAAAGCCGGCCTCATATTGCCAATCACATTCGATTGCTGGCACTTCCTGAAAAGGTCCGTAAAGATATTACGGAAGGCAAGCTGTCTATGGGGCATGGCCGTACGCTGCTTGGGTTGCGTAAAAAAGAACAGATTTCTATTATCGCTGAGAAGACGATGAAAGAAGGATTAAACGTTCGTCAATTAGAAGCATTAGTTCAAAAGCTGAACGAACATGTTTCACGTGAAACAAATAAGAAGAAAGAAAAGAAAGATTTGTTTCTAGTTGAACAGGAGACAACACTGCGTGAACACTTTGGTACGAATGTATCTATTAAAAAGACGAAAAACAAAGGGAAAATTGAAATTGAATTTTTCTCTGAAGAAGACTTTGAACGGATACTTGATTTACTGAATGATTGAACGTGTACCTATTTCGCACTAGCGGAATAGGTACTATTTTTTAATGGTCGGGAAGTGGTTTACATGGTGTTTTACGGCACGTTAGTGAACGTAGCACTAATTATCGCAGGTTCTTTAATCGGCAGGATATTTAAAAATATCCCTGACCGTATGAAACAGACAGTTATGTATGGAATTGCGCTGGCTGTCATGGCAATTGGTATTCAGATGACCTTTGCAACTACACAGTTGCTTATTGTTATTATCAGCATCGTAATTGGTTCTGTAATTGGGGAATGGATAAATGTCGATAAAATGATGGAACAAGCAGGGAAGTGGCTGGAATCAAAAATGCCTGCCCAAAAAAGCGGACAAGGCATTTCTCAAGGATTCATCACAGCAACAATGATTTTTGTCATTGGCTCTATGTCAATCATTGGGGCAATCGACAGTGGGTTGCGGAACGATCATGATGTGCTGATGATGAAAGGGGTAATCGATGGATTTACATCAATCATCCTGAGCTCAACGCTCGGAATTGGAGTCATTTTTGCAGCAGTGCCCGTATTACTATACCAGGGACTGATCACATTATTTTCTACACAAATCAGCCGTTTTGTTCCAGATGAGCTTCTTGAGCTTTTCATATCGGAAATGACTGCAACAGGGGGCCTTATGATTTTGGCGATCGGACTGAACTTAATCGGCTTGACTAAGATCCGAGTAGCGAACTTCATTCCCGCTATTCCGGTAGTGGCTCTGATTGTAAGTATCATATACGCGTTTTGACTTTAGACGGCCATGTGCAAGTTGCAGTGCGCGCGAAATAGTTCGTCCCATTTCATAAGATAGATGAAGCCGTGTGCTTTGAAGAACGGAATGCTCCATGAAGCCTCCGATATTGACGACACCTTTTATGGCAATATCACCAACTGAAGGAAGCTCTTTGCCAACTGCCTTTCCCGGCTGCAATGGCCCGTCTTGTACAAGCAGATGCCCCACTGAATCACTTTTTCCAAGGCACGCGTCAACTGCAACAAAGTATGCATCGGGATGAGTTACAGCAAGCTCAGTAACTCTCTCTTCAATATTAAGTGCGTGAAGAGGATCTTCTAACGTACCGATAACACGGTAAGGGAATGATCGAGTTTCTGTGAGTAATGAGCCAACGAGCGGACCTAGTGCATCACCAGTTGACCGATCTGTTCCAATACATAGGAACAGGATTTCACGTGTTGTAAAAGGAATATTTTCTAAGAACAACGTGCTCAATTTCCAAACGGCACCAGTTTCTTTGTAGTGAATACGAGAGTTCAATTCGGCTTGTTCAAGTTTTTGCATAATCAGGCTCCTGTCTAGGAATAGTAGTAGGAATGTGCGTTGTCCTGAAGTATACTCAAAACAAAGCCAGATTATACGTAAATAACTAATCTCAAGCGAACGTATGAGAATGAATGATCGGAGTGAATAGATTGGAAGCAAAACAATTTGGTATAAATGATGTCGTAGAGATGAAAAAACAGCATCCATGCGGAACGAATTCCTGGAAGGTCATTCGTATGGGGGCAGACATACGCATTAAGTGCTTAGGATGCGGTCATAGTATCATGATTCCACGTAACGAATTTACAAAAAAAATGAAGCGTGTGATCCAGCAAGGGGATACAGAAAGCTGAATGGACAGAAAGGCGTTCTCTCCTTATAATGGAAGAGCTGCATTGAATAATTGAACATAATAAATTGGTATAGATGAAAGGTTGGGAAAGTTATGGCATTGACAGCTGGTATCGTCGGACTTCCGAACGTTGGAAAGTCCACGTTGTTCAACGCAATTACAAAGGCTGGTGCGGAAGCTGCGAACTATCCGTTCTGTACAATCGATCCGAACGTAGGAATCGTAGAAGTACCTGATGAGCGTCTTCAAAAACTGACTGAACTTGTCACACCGAAAAAGACAGTGCCTACTGCTTTTGAGTTTACAGACATAGCAGGAATTGTTGAGGGAGCGAGTAAAGGAGAAGGACTTGGAAATAAGTTTTTGTCTCACATTCGAGAAACCGATGCAATTTGTCAGGTTGTTCGTTGTTTCGCAGATGATAATATTACACACGTAAGTGGTAAAGTAGATCCTTTGTCAGACATCGAAGTCATCAATCTTGAATTGATTCTTGCAGATATGGAAAGCGTGGACAAGCGTCTTCAGCGTGTTACAAAAATGGCAAAGCAGAAAGATAAAGAAGCTATGATTGAAGAGCCGGTTCTTCTTAAATTGAAAGATGCGTTTGAAGCAGGAGAGTCTGCACGTTCTGTAGAGCTTACTCCTGAAGAAACAGCGGTTGTAAAGGGTATGCATTTGCTGACCATTAAACCGATGCTTTACGTAGCAAATGTTTCAGAAGATGAAATTGCGGATGCAGCGAACAACGAGTATGTGCAAGCCGTTCGTGACTTCGCTGAAAAAGACAATGCGGAAGTTATTGTTGTCTGTGCGAAGATTGAAGAAGAGATGGCGGAGCTCGATGATGACGAAAAGCAAATGTTCCTAGATGAGCTTGGTATCGAAGAGTCCGGTCTTGATCAATTAATCCGTGCTGCGTATCAGTTGCTCGGATTGGCAACGTACTTTACGGCGGGTGTGCAAGAAGTTCGTGCATGGACATTCCGTAAGGGCATGAAGGCGCCTCAATGTGCTGGTGTCATCCATACGGACTTTGAGCGTGGATTCATCCGCGCTGAAACAGTTGCGTATGATGATTTAATGGCAGCAGGTTCAATGGCTGCTGCAAAAGAAGCTGGAAAAGTACGACTTGAAGGAAAAGAATACCTCGTTAAAGATGGAGACGTAATGCTATTCCGTTTTAATGTGTAAGCACAATTTTATTAAAAAGCCAGGCATGCAAGGATGCAGAATCCTTCATGTCTGGCTTTTTTCTTAATATGAATAGTCAACCACATGTCTTGTTAAGAATGAAGGAACGCTTTACTCCACGGAATGAACAGGCTCATGCAAATAGAGTCGCGGACGTTCTGGATCGTCTTTTACGAGCCATTCATCTGGAAACTGTTTCAGTTCTTTGTACATCGCGAAGTCACCGGCTGCTCCTCCAATAAGAAGACCCCCAAGGAATAGCCATACACCGTTGGATAGATATAAACCAACAAGTGCAGGAATAACGCCCGTAGTCCAAAATGGCATAAGTAACGCTTTTCGAATGGCGGCATTGGTCATCCACTCATCTGTTGTGGCATACGCAATGCCAAGTTTTAAATTGACACCGACAATCATCTTTCGCCACGGAACTCCCGCAAAAATGCGGAAGCCTAATAAATGAAACAATTCATGAACTACAATCAGGACGATATATCCGATGACTGCAAAAAGAACGTTCCAAAACGAGAACGAAATGGAAAACTTATGAAGAACGGCTAGCTGAATGAACACATCAAGTGCAAACAATCCAACAGTTACCCATAAAGTTACCCATAGCCCCGTTTTTGCTACTTTTCGTAAGTCCAAGTCGACGATGTGTGCGGGTTCATTAGAAGCACGCATTCAAACACCTCTTTCTACAATCACAAACTTCACTTGCTAAGTTTTTCTTTACTATACAGGAGAAACACTTGAATTACGACAGGACTTATGATAGTATGTATTGATGTGAGTAAACAAGTTTACTTACTCCTTGCCCGCTGCTTGCAGCAGGGCCCAAGTCCATAAGGAGGTGACTACAGATGAGAAAGTATGAAATTATGTACATCATTCGCCCAAGTCTAGATGACGATGCGAAGAAAGCATTGATCGAACGTTTCGACGGAGTCTTGACTTCGAACGGTGCGGAGATCATCGAGTCGAAAGAGTGGGGCAAGCGCCGTCTTGCATACGAAATCGACGATTTGCGTGAAGGATTCTACCAATTGGTAACTCTTAACGCAGGTACAGAAGCAATCGACGAATTTACACGTCTTGCGAACATCAACGAAGGTATCCTTCGTCATATGTCTGTTCGTCTTGACGCATAATCTATAAAATACAACGTAAAAACGATGAGGGAGGCTGAATTCTGATGATTAACCGTGTCGTATTGGTCGGCCGATTGACAAAAGATCCTGAACTCAAATATACACAAAGTGGAATTGCGGTCACTCGCTTTACACTGGCTGTGAACAGACCGTTCTCAAGTCAGTCCGGCGAGCGTGAAGCTGATTTCATTAACTGTGTAGCTTGGAGAAAACAGGCGGAAAACACTGCGAATTTCTTACGTAAGGGCAGTCTGGCTGGTGTAGACGGACGTATTCAGACAAGCAATTTCGAAGGACAAGATGGCAAGCGTGTCTTCATGACAGAAGTTGTGGCAGATAGCGTGCAATTCTTAGAACCCCGTAATGCAAACTCTGAGCGGTCTGGCTCGCAAGGCGGAGCACCTGCTTACGGAAATCAGCAGTCTGACCGTCCGTATAATCAGAATCAGCAACAGAATCAGCCATCTTATCAGCCTAACCAGCAAAACTATACACGCACTGATGAAGATCCGTTTCAATCAGGCGGCGGTCCGATTGAAGTATCGGACGATGATTTGCCGTTCTGATTCGGATTTCTCTCATGCGGATAAAAAGGAGGAGAAACGATTATGGCACCACGTCGTGGAGGAAAAAGACGTCGTAAGGTATGTTATTTCACGTCTAACAACATTACACACATCGATTATAAAGATGCAGACTTGCTCAAGAAATTCATTTCAGAGCGCGGTAAAATTTTGCCACGTCGCGTTACAGGTACAAGCGCGAAGTATCAGCGTAAGCTGACTTCCGCTATCAAACGCGCACGTATCATGGCACTTCTACCATTCGTAGCAGAAGAAAGATAATTACAAGATCCACCTTGTTGGCCTGGGATATCCTCGGGCACAAGGTGGATTTTTTATTCCAGGGAAGAATACAGGGAACAACTGTGTGGCTTTGGTGTCTGTACTCTAATCGTGATACAATTAGGGGAGGACATCCGGATGAATTGAATAGAGCTTTTCACGAGGATGATGTACTACGAACCGGAGGAATCCCAATTATGCAAGACAATGCACGAAAACTGACGTATGGAGCTATGATGATTGCACTGTTTGCAGTCTTGTTCGCGGTCAGCCTGTATATACCGCTGCTTGGCAGTGTATCACTGTTCTTTATACCGCTCCCCATTTTACTCTACAGACTTCGCTATGATCGAAGTGCAAGTTTACTCGTCGCTGTTGCGGCCATTTTAGTTTCTTCATTACTAGGCGGTTTACTGTCTATCCCTGCTGCAATTTCACTTGTTCTTATTGGGTTTGTCATGGGCGAGACCATACAACTGGGGAAGTCCAAGTTTTATACGGTCATGGCTGTCAGCATGACTGTCCTCATTTCAATGACAGCTACGTATGTTGGCGGCGTGTTGCTTTTTGAATTCAATGCAATTGATGTGATGATGGATACTTTCCAAGATGCTCAGCAAAGAATGACGGAGTTCTTATCAGACTTTGGAGCACTCCCGAAGGATTATGAAAAAATCATTTCTGATACATTTGTATACTACAAGTCAACAATACCTGCAATGGTGATACTCGGCTCCTTATTAGCAGGATATTTGTTTGTTGCTGCAAGCTTTTATACAGCAGGCAGGGTAGGGGCAAAAATTCAGAAGTTCCCGCCATTCCGGGAAATGAAACTTCCATTTATGACGATTGTCATTTATGCGGTGATTATTCTTTCTTCATTCTTAATGGCAAATGATACAACGTCTACGTATTACTTGTTCTACATCAATGCTGTGGTTATTTTGAGATTTGCATTTTTGCTGCAAGGACTTTCGTTGATCTACTACTTTTTACACGAACGAAAGCTGCCTCGCTTCATAACTATAATTACTACAGTTTTTGCGATTATGCTGAATCCGATGACGATAATGCTTGGGACACTGGACACGGCCATTAACATTCGGGCATGGATAGGAAAAGACAAGGTGAACTAGGAGGATGAGACAATGACATCTTTTTTTAGAAAGAGAGCGATTCGTTATCCGCTTGCTGCCGTCTCACTCCTCGGCGTTCTGGCGGCAGTATTTTTGTTTATGTTTAACTTTTGGATCGGGCTTCTTTATACGGTTATCTTTTTTGCATTAATCGGTTCTTCATGGAAGATTGAAGAACAAACGTATGTGGATACTGAAAAACATATTGAAACCATGTCGTACCGCATGAAAAAGGTTGGAGAAGAAGCATTGCTTGAACTGCCGATTGGAATTATCTTACTCAATGAGAAGCAAATCATTGAGTGGGCCAACCCATACGCGGCACAGATCTTTGAAGAAGAGTCGTTAATTGGAGAAGAGCTTTTTGAGCTGTCTGAACAATTTCGTTCGTTTTTAAAAGACGATGTACCGGATGATTTGACGATGACGGTGGGAGATCGTTCCTTCAGACTGGCATATAAACCAGAGGACCGTCTCATCTATTTATTTGATGTAACAAAAAAGCGGGAAATTGAATCATTGTATTACGCAGATCGAACAGTAATTGGTATTTTACTCGTTGATAACTATGACGAATTGGCACAGACGATGGATGATCAGACAAGAAGCCAGCTGAACTCTCTTGTGACCTCGCTTATTAATAGCTGGGGGACGGACAATGGAATCTTCGTGAAGCGTGTTTCTTCAGATCGTTTCATAGCTGTATTCAATGAATCCATGCTCAATGACCTGGAAAAAACTAAATTTGCCATTCTTGACGATGTTCGAGAAAAAACGGCAAAACAAAGCAATGGTCTTACGCTGAGTATCGGTGTAGGCGCTGGATCTCCGTCACTGGTTGAATTAGGTGAACTTGCTCAATCCAGTTTGGATCTTGTACTTGGGCGCGGAGGCGATCAGGTCGCAATTAAGCGGTCGGACGGAAAACTGAAATTCTTTGGGGGTAAGACGAACCCTGTGGAGAAGCGGACGAGAGTGCGTGCCCGTGTAATCTCTCATGCGTTGCGTGACTTAATCCAAGGCAGTGATCAAATCTTTGTCATGGGTCATAAGATGCCGGACATGGATGCAATTGGTGCAGCGATCGGCGTTCGTAAAATGGCCCGGATGAACAACGTTCCAGGATATGTGGTAGTGAATTTCGATGAATTAGATGCGAGCGTAAATCGACTGATTGACGAGATTGAACAAGACCCTGATTTGTATGATCATTTCATACATCCGGACGAGGTATTAGCTAAGATGACTGATAAATCATTAGTGGTCATAGTGGATACACATAAACCGAGCATGGTCATCGATGAAAGAGTGATTGATAAGGCTGAAAAGCTTGTTGTGATCGACCACCATCGCCGAGGCGAAGAGTTCGTACAAAATACGATGCTTGTTTATATGGAGCCATACGCATCCTCTACAGCCGAACTGGTGACAGAGCTTATTGAGTATCAGCCGAAAAATGAGAAATTAACAATGCTTGAGTCGACAGCCATGCTTGCGGGTATTGTGGTCGATACGAAGAGCTTTACATTACGAACGGGTTCACGTACGTTTGAAGCTGCTTCATACTTACGAACGAATGGTGCGGATACGGTTCTTGTACAGCGCTTGCTGAAAGAGAATATTGAAACGTATGTAGAACGTTCAAGACTGATTGAAACGGTAGAGATCATGGATGGCGGTGTCGCTATTGCTAAAGGTGATAATGGCGAACCTTATAACTCTGTACTGATTGCACAAACTGCAGATATTTTGTTAACGATGCAAGGCGTGTCTGCTTCCTTTGTCATCGCACCGCGCTCAGATGGTAAGATTGGAATAAGTGCCCGTTCGCTCGGTGAACTGAATGTCCAGCGAGTAATGGAACAGCTTGGCGGTGGAGGACATTTGACGAATGCTGCTACACAGCTTACGTTAGATACCGTGGAAGAAGCGGAAGAACAATTGAAACAAGTAATTTTGGATGATCAGGAAAGGGGAGATTGAAAATGAAAGTTATTTTTCTGCAGGATGTAAAAGGCAAAGGTAAAAAAGGTGATGTGAAAGAGGTTTCTGTAGGGTATGCTCAAAACTTCTTATTAAAGAATAATGTGGCTGTTGAAGCAACACCAGCAGCTCTCAGCAAGTTAGAAGGACAAAAGAATCGTCAGGCAAAAGATGCTGCTGGAGAATTGGATGATGCAAAAAAACTAAAAGCACACATCGAAGAGCTGACAGTTGAATTGACAGCGAAGTCTGGTGAAGACGGCCGATTATTTGGATCAGTCACTTCAAAACAAATTGCGTCAGCTTTAGAAAAGCAGCACGGTATTAAACTGGATAAACGTAAGATGGACCTGCCTGATGCAATTCGTGCGCTTGGATATACGAATGTCCCTGTGAAGCTGCATCACGAGGTCAATGCGGTATTGAAAGTCCACGTAACTGAAGAATGATAAGGAGATAGTCTGATGGATCAAATGATAGATCGTATCCCCCCTCATAATAACGAAGCCGAGCAGTCCGTCATCGGTGCAATTTTCTTGGATCCTCAAGCGCTAATAACAGCGGCGGAGGTTTTGATCCCTGAGGATTTCTACCGTACTGCACATCATAAGATTTTCTTAACTATGATCGGCCTGAGTGATAAGGGGCAGGCGATCGATGTGGTCACTGTCACGGAAGAACTGTCTGCGAAAAAGGAATTGGAAGACGTTGGCGGGATCTCTTATTTAACAGAAATAGCAAACTCCGTACCAACTGCAGCGAACATTGAACACTATGCCCGCATCGTGGAAGAGAAGTCGCTGCTTAGACGTCTAATTTCGGTTGCTTCAACAATTATGGAAGACGGTTATACACGGGAAGACGAAGTGGAAGCACTTCTATCAGAAGCTGAAAAGAAAATGATGGAAGTTGCGAACCGTAAAAATGCCGGAGACTTCCGTCATATTAAAGATGTACTGGTGGATACGTATGACAACATAGAAGTTTTGCATACGCGCAGGGGAGACGTTACAGGCGTTCCAACAGGTTTCACCGATCTAGATAAGATAACTGCTGGTTTCCAACCCAATGACTTAATCATTGTGGCAGCACGGCCTTCCGTTGGTAAGACCGCATTTGCCTTGAACGTTGCCCAGAACGTTGCTACTAAGACAGATGAAAACGTTGCAATCTTTAGTCTGGAGATGGGTGCTGAACAGCTCGTCATGCGTATGCTATGTGCAGAAGGTAATATTGATGCATCTGTACTGCGAACGGGTAATCTCGAGGCTGAGGATTGGCGCAAGTTGACGATGGCAATGGGAAGTCTATCCAATGCCGGAATCTTCATCGATGATTCTCCAGGTATTCGTATTAATGAGATCAGGTCAAAGTGCCGTCGTTTGCAACAAGAGCACGGGCTGGGAATGATTATGATCGATTACTTGCAACTTATTATGGGGAGCGGCAGATCGGGTGAGAACCGACAGCAAGAAGTATCGGAAATTTCCCGTTCATTAAAAGCACTCGCTCGTGAACTTAAAATCCCAGTAATCGCCTTGTCACAGCTGTCCCGTGGAGTTGAGCAGCGTCAAGACAAACGGCCAATGATGTCTGACTTACGAGAGTCTGGAAGTATTGAGCAAGATGCGGATATCGTTTCGTTCTTGTATCGTGAAGATTACTATGACAAAGAAACTGAAAACCAGAATATGATTGAGATTATCATTGCTAAGCAGCGTAACGGTCCAACTGGAACGGTGACGTTAGCCTTTGCTAAGGAATACAATAAGTTCTTGAACATCGATTGGTCACAACATGAGTCCTTTGGTGCTTAAACACGAATGTAGGAGAATAGTAGTTCTCTAACGTTCGTGTTTTTTCTTGACGCGGATCACAAAACTTGGTACAATAATAGCTGTTTGAATGAGGATGCTTATGCATCCAGCGGAGGTGCTGATAATGCCATCAGTAGTAGTTGTTGGAACACAGTGGGGAGACGAAGGGAAAGGAAAGATTACAGATTTCCTTTCAGAAAATGCAGAAGTAATCGCACGATACCAAGGCGGAAATAACGCGGGTCATACGATTATTTTCGGCGGGGAAACATATAAACTTCACCTCGTGCCATCCGGCATTTTTTATAAAGAGAAGACGTCTGTTATCGGAAACGGCATGGTTGTCGATCCTAAAGCACTCGTCAGTGAATTGAAAGGCCTTCAAGACCGAGGCGTCAATACAGATAACTTACGTATTTCAAATCGTGCTCATGTCATCTTACCTTACCACTTGAAGCAAGACCTTGTGGAAGAAGAGAGCCGCGGGGAAAATAAGATCGGTACAACAGGCAAGGGTATTGGACCAGCATACATGGACAAGGCTGCCCGAATCGGTATCCGTATTGCAGACTTGCTGGACAAAGAAGTATTTGAAACGAAGCTGCGCATGAACTTGAAAGAAAAGAATCGTCTGTTTGAAAAGATGTATGATACAGAAGGATTCAAAATTGAAGACATTTTAGAAGAGTACTACGGTTACGGTCAGGAACTTGCGAAGTACGTAACAGATACTTCTAAAGTGTTAAATGATGCACTTGATCAAGCACGCCGTGTCCTATTTGAAGGTGCACAAGGTGTTATGCTCGACATCGACCAGGGAACCTATCCATTTGTTACATCATCCAACCCAGTTGCAGGCGGTGTTACAATCGGTTCAGGTGTTGGCCCGACAAAAATCGATCACGTTGTAGGTGTATGTAAAGCCTATACATCTCGCGTAGGCGACGGTCCTTTCCCAACGGAACTATTTGATGAGATTGGCGATCAGATTCGTATCGTAGGTAAAGAGTTCGGAACAACGACAGGCCGTCCGCGCCGAATCGGCTGGTTTGACAGTGTTGTCATTCGTCACGCACGCCGTGTCAGCGGTTTAACAGATCTGTCTGTTAACTCAATTGATGTATTAACAGGGTTGGACACAGTTAAGATTTGTACTGCTTATGAATATAAAGGTGAAACCATTACAGAGTATCCTGCAAACTTACGTATGCTTGCTGAATGTACACCGATTTATGAAGAACTGCCCGGCTGGACGGAAGACATTACTAAGTGTAAGTCACTTGATGAACTTCCTGCGAATGCGCGTCACTATTTAGAGCGTGTTTCACAGCTAACAGACGTTACAATTTCGATCTTCTCAGTAGGACCGGATCGTACACAAACAAACGTTGTAAAAAGCGTTTGGCGTGCATAAGTAACACGTATAAAACGCTTCCTCAGTTTCTGCCCGCGGGCGGAGTGAGGAAGCGTTTTTGATTGCGTGGAATTTCGACAAAAACCGGGGAATATTGCCCGGGAAATAATGGAGGACAAACGCTCTTTTCATGCGATTCCATAAACGATTGGAACGTGCGAAAATGCCTGAAGAATGGTAGAGTTAAAGGATACCAAGTAAAATGTGCCGACTCGGCCGGAAAGGGTAGAACTCATGCAAAACAAAACGATACTCGTTGTAGATGACGAGAAACCCATTGCGGATATATTGGAATTTAATTTAAAAAAGGAAGGTTTCACTGTTTACACAGCTTATGATGGAGACGAAGCTCTGGCAAAAGTAGAAGAGGTTCAGCCAGATATTATGCTGCTCGATATTATGCTTCCAAAACAGGATGGTATGGAGGTATGTCGTGAAGTACGCAAGAAGTATGATTTCCCCATTATCATGTTGACAGCCAAAGACTCGGAAATTGATAAGGTATTAGGTTTGGAGTTAGGTGCAGATGATTATGTGACGAAGCCATTCGGAACGCGGGAGCTTATTGCCCGAGTGAAAGCAAACTTGCGCCGTCATCAAAAAACTTCAGCGGATGAAGCAGAAGAAGCAACAAATGATATCACTGTCGGTGCACTTATTATCCAGCCAGATGCGTATCTTGCCCAAAAGCGCGGAGAAACGATTGAACTCACTCATCGTGAATTTGAACTGCTGCATTACTTATCCAATCATATTGGACAAGTCATGACACGGGAGCACTTGCTGCAAACGGTATGGGGCTATGATTACTTCGGTGATGTTCGAACTGTGGATGTTACGATTCGAAGACTTCGTGAGAAGATTGAAGATACACCAAGCCATCCTACATGGATAGTAACACGCCGCGGTGTTGGCTACTACTTGCGAGACCCGGAACAGGAGTAACAGAATGAGAAAAGTAGGGATTTTCAATTCCATTCATGTTAAGTTCGTGTTGATATACGTTATGCTGATACTCCTTGCGCTGCAGATTATTGGTCTGTATTTTTCACAGCAGCTGGAACAAACCTTAAAAACCAACTTCTCAAACTCGATTAAAGACCGTATTAATCTTGTTGAATTTAGTGTGCGAGAGGAAATGCTGAAAGAACGACCCTCAGACGATCCGTCACTCGAATCGAGTTTGCGGACCGTCCTTTCGGGTTTTAGTTCGGATGATATTAATGAAGTGAGGGTAATCGATGCAAAGTATCGTATTTTAGCCTCATCTGTATCGGACCATCAGAAAATGTTGGTTGGTCAAAAGACTATGGACGACATTGTCAAGCGCGCAATCGTATCTGAAAGTCCTCAAAGTGTCATTTACTTCAACGAAAAAACAAAGAGCAGGGTGCAAAAGAGTACGCATCCCATTATGAATGGCAGTGAAGTCATCGGTGCACTATATGTAGAGTCCAATATTGAAAAAGTCTTTATGCAGATTGATCAAATCAATCGCATTCTTGCAGGGGCAGCCGCGGTCTCATTAACCATTACAATCATCATCGGTATCTTCATTGCACAAACCTTTACCCGGCCAATTTCGGATATGCGCAGACAAGCCCAGGCGATGGCAAAGGGTAATTATTCAAGAAAAGTGCGCGTCTACGGAAATGATGAAATGGGTCAGCTCGCGATTGCATTTAACCATTTGACTAACCAATTATTAGAATCACAATCTACCACTGAAGCAGAAAGACGAAAGCTGGCTTCTGTCCTTGAAAATATGACAGACGGTGTTATTTCAACGGATCGAAAAGGACGTGTAAGTCTCATCAACGACTCGGCCCTCGGTATGCTTAGAATGACAAGCGATCTCGTATTGAACCGGCCGATTAATAACATTCTAGGAATTGAAAAAGAATATTCCTTTGAAGATTTGATAGAGATGCGTGAATCGATTCCACTGGACTTCAGTACGGAAGATGAACCGTCTATTTTACGGGCAACTTTTTCTGTAACGCAGCGTGAAACAGGATTTGTAAATGGATTGATCATTGTTCTGCACGATAACACGGAGCAAGAAAAAATCGAAATGGAGCGTCGTGAATTTGTGTCTAACGTTTCACACGAACTGCGAACACCGCTTACAACGATGCGCAGTTACTTGGAAGCACTTGCAGAAGGTGCTTGGAGAAATGAAGATATCGCACCTGCATTCTTGAATGTGACACAAACGGAGACGGAACGAATGATACGTCTTGTAAATGACTTACTGAAGCTTTCAAGAATGGACAGCAACGAATATGAACTCAATACAGAGTGGGTGGATTTTAATACATTCTTCAATTCCATCATAGATCGCTTTGAGTTCTCTAAGTCACAAGAAGTGAGTTTCAGGAGAATTGTGCCGCCTGTCGATTTGTTTGTTGAAATCGACACAGATAAATTGACGCAAGTAATTGACAACATTATTTCAAATGCGCTGAAGTATTCTCCTGACGGCGGAATTGTTCGTTTCAATGTAGCGGTATTGGATGGCTCGATCCGAGTGAGTATTTCAGATGAAGGTCTTGGCATACCGGCAGCTAACGTGAACCGGATCTTTGATCGCTTCTTCCGCGCAGACAAAGCCCGTTCTCGTGCAATGGGCGGAACCGGTCTGGGTCTCGCAATTGCGAAAGAAATGATTAATGCACATGGCGGGAAAATTTGGGCACATAGTGTTGAAGGAGAAGGAACAACAATCTTCTTCACATTGCCTTACGAACAACATGATGATGGGGAGTGGGATAGGTGAGGCATATAGAGACAATCAAATCTGTCGTCCTGTTGCTGCTCGTTCTTCTCAGCATTACGTTTACATTTTCAATATGGTCGTACGCACCAAAGTTCGATTCAATTGACCCGGATCAGTCAGTTGATGGATCGATCACAAGCGTCCACAATAAGAAACCAATATCCGATATTGTACTTCCTTACAAATGGGTCTTTAAATTTAACAACGACGAACTATTTGGTACGACAGACACGACTGTAATTCAACCGGTTCTTGAAGAAATGATGCGCTGGAAAGTGTTCGGCCTTACTTCGGTGAATCAGGAGCTGACCCCTGAAGAACTGCATAGTTTACTCACAAAAGGAAATCAGTGTAGTCTCTATTATTCGGGAGAAGTACCCGTTTCCGTTTATGAGGATGTATTAGAAATTGAGGACAAAAACATTCCGGAGATTCTGTTTAATCGACTTATCGTTAATTGGAACCCTGAAGACAGTTTACCGGAAGTCCACTTTATCAGTACCGTCAGTATGACGCATTATAAAGCTAAAGTGAAAATGGAAGACACCCAGCGCTTCCAAAAATCGATTATCGATAAAGGCAAAAGGTTATCTCAGTACAAAGAAGTTCAAGTGAATGAAACTAGGACAATAGCAGTTTCGAGTGAACCTATCACAGCAATCCACTCAACTTATATTGAAGAAGAGATTAACCCTTCCTTGTTTAAAGATGCATTATTTAATGACCCAAATGCAGTTCGAAAGAATTCGTTGGGAACTAATACGGAAGAATATGGGGACGATCATGCGCTGATGAATGTAAATACAAAAACGAAAGTGCTGAACTTCGCGTATCCTCCTGAAAGTCTGGAACTAGCGATTCCATCTGAATTGATGACGGCAACTATCGATTTTGTAAATGATCACAGCGGCTGGACAGATGATTACCGCTACTCTTACATGAACCCAGTTTCACGGTATATTAAGTTTCAGCTCCACGACAATGGGCTCCCGGTCTTTAGTGATGTTCCGGATGGTGCAGAGATTACCGAAAAACTTGGAGAGAATCGAGTATACAAATATATCCGACCCTATTTCACTCTGAACTCGCCTATCAAAACCTATGAGGTAACGCTTCCTCCAGCAACAGAGGTTGCACGTCAGCTACAAGCATCGGAAGATCTCGACTTCACAGCAATTGAGGAAATAAAACCAGGCTATTTACTCATTCATGACACCGATGTAGGTGTATTGAAGTTCGAACCGCATTGGTTCTATTACGTCAAAGGCAATTGGGAAATGTATGAGCAAGAGTTAAATCGGAAGGGAGGCGGCCTTCTTGGATTGGAGTAAAACTAAAACAATCTTCATCATCGTGTTTTCAATACTGAACGTCCTGTTGTATTCCATGTATTTGAATCGGAATGCTACAATTGAAAACCTGGAAGTTGCGGGAAAGACTTCGATGGAAGATGTCTTGAAGTCAGAAAACATCACATACAAGCTGCCTCCATTTGTAGATAAAAAAGCATCATTTGTTTCTGCAGACATCGTCGACTTTAACAAAGAATCACTGAAAGATTTGAAGGGCCAGAAGACTTCAATCATGAGTGATAACTCATTAAAGTCAGTACTCACCGATAAAGTTACACTGGAAGAAGCGGAGAAAGATGACTTTAAATCATTCCTCTCTCAATATGTGTTGAACGGAACGGAATACGTTCTGTGGGAAGTATCGGAAGAAAAAAATAAAGCATTCTTCTTCCAGCAATTCGAGGGCCGTCCGATCTATTACAGTCCTAGTGCTATGCTTGTAGTGTCATGGGATATAGATGAAAATATTCAATCCTACGAACAGCGGATGTTGAAGGACTTTGCGAATTTCAATGAGAAGGATCTGCTGTCTCCGCTAGAGATTATTGGATCACTCGCCTCCCGCGGTCTTCTAAAACAGAAGTCGGAAGTGACGAATGTTAAAATGGGGTATTCCACGCTTGTACGGTTAACGGAAACTCAAGTGTTTGCTCCAACGTGGGATGTTCAAGTAAAATTAGAGAATGGGGATAAAGAGCACCATTTCCTCAGTGCGAACGAAGGTAAAGTAATCGAGTTCCAACTTGATGAGAACCAGCAAGAAGACGAAGAGCAATCCGAATAAGGAGTTTTTACGATGCGATTCAGCATACTGGCCAGTGGAAGCACTGGTAATTCAGTTTATATAGAAAATGATTTGGGGGCCTATCTAGTAGATGCAGGCTTAACGGCGAAACGAGTCGAAGCACAGCTTGCAAAAATCGGTCGTTCAATGAAAAACGTCAACGCCATTTTCGTTACGCATGAGCATAGCGATCATATTAAAGGTGTCGGTGTTTTAGCAAGAAAGCATGGAATACCAATTTACGCGAACCAGAAAACATGGCAAGCGATGGATGGTCTAGTGGGTGACATCGCACTTGAACAGCGGTTTCAGTTCGACATGGAAACAGTCCACGCCTTCGGTTCAATTTCGATTGAATCGTTCGCCGTTTCACATGACTCCGTGGACCCGATGTTCTACGTGTTTCATGAGGGTGATCGTAAACTCGCGATCATTACAGACACTGGATACGTCAGTGACCGCATGAAAGGTATTATAAAAAGTGCGGACTCTTTCGTGTTTGAATCCAACCACGATGTCGGCATGCTCCAAATGGGCCGTTATCCATGGAGTGTTAAGCGACGTATATTGAGTGATGTTGGTCACGTATCAAACGAAGATGCAGCGATTGCAATGAGTGACGTTATTGAGCAAAAAGAGACACAGATTTATTTGTCTCACTTAAGCCGCGACAATAATATGAAAGACCTGGCACGTATGAGCGTTGAGCAGACACTGCAAACGTGCGGCATTGTCGCTGGAGAGTTCGTGCATTTGCATGATACAGATGCAGAAGAACCCACTGAATTAATCACAGTTTAATGAGAAACCCGTATCGCTGTTGGCGATGCGGGTCTTTTTGTTGATTAGAATAAATTCATGTGGGCAACCCGCTCGTTTGGCCGAGGAAGCCGCTCGTTTGCTTGGGCAACCCGCTCGTTTCGTCGAGGAAGCCGCTCGTTTGCTTGGGCAACCCGCTCGTTTCGTCGAGGAAGCCGCTCGTTTGCTTGGGCAACCCGCTCATTTCACCGAGGAAGCCGCTCGTTTGCCCAAGCAACGCGCTCGTTTCGCGGAGGAACCCGCTCGTTTTCCCAGGCAACGCGCTCGTTTCGCTGAGGAACCCGCTCGTTCCCATGGGCAACGCGCTCGTTTCGCTGAGGAAGCCGCTCGTTTGCTTGGGCAACCCGCTCATTTCACCGAGGAAGCCGCTCGTTTGCCCAAGCAACGCGCTCGTTTCGCGGAGGAACCCGCTCGTTCCCATGGGCAACGCGCTCGTTTCGCTGAGGAACCCGCTCGTTTCCCCGTCCAACCCGCTCGTTCCAACAGGCGACCCGCCCATTCCACACAACCACACGCTTCACACCCAGTCACATAAGCACATTCGTTCATTCATGACAGCTCCCGAAATGGGAACGATTTACTTCATTCCAACGTCAAATTTATGGAAGTCCTCATATTTCTTTTAAATTGTACAGAATGGGGTAAAGTGTAAGGAGAGTATTGAATCGAAAGGACGAGAGCCATGGACGACTACAACCGGGATCGGGAAGAGGATCAGCAGCGGCCAACGGATCCACAGCAGGAACAGACGCCTGCAGAAAGTTACGACACTCCGCCAAGTGAGCCCGCTTACAGAACACGAACAGCTGCACCGCCGCCGCCTCCCCCAAAACCGCCGAAACACCGAGGCGGGTTTTTACCAGCATTATTTGGAGCAATAATTGGAGGCCTCTTAGTCTGGCTGCTTATGTTTGCCACAGGCGGATCTGACGACAATGATAACAAGACAACGGGGATCGTAAAGGATTCTGGAAATTCTAAACAAGTGAGCGTCGACATTGATAGTGATTTGACAGGAGTCGTTGAAAAATCGACTGACGCAGTTGTGGGTATTACGAATTTACAACGTGGACAGGACTTCTGGTCACAATCGGATACTCCGCAAGCGATAGGAACAGGTTCAGGTGTCCTTTACAAGAAAGAAAACGGGAAAGCGTATATTGTTACGAATCATCACGTAGTGGAAGATGCAGAAGAACTCGAAGTCACACTTGATGACGGTACGAAGATGCAAGGAAAATTAATCGGAAGCGACGTTTGGACAGATCTTGCCGTTGTCGAAATCGATGACAAAGACATAACATCCACTATGGAGTTTGGAGATTCAGATGCGCTGAAACGCGGTGAAACCGTCATTGCCATCGGGAACCCGCTAGGTCTTGGCTTCTCTGGTTCTGTTACAGTCGGTGTCGTATCGGGTAAAGACCGCTCGATTCCAATTGATATTAACCAAGACGGCAGTGTAGACTGGCAAGCGGACGTTCTGCAAACGGATGCTGCCATTAACCCTGGAAACTCAGGAGGAGCGCTTATCAATATGGCGGGCCAGCTGATTGGAATCAACTCCATGAAAATTACAGAGGAAACTGTAGAGGGAATTGGTCTTGCCATTCCTATTAACTTAGCCTTGCCAGTTATTGAACAGCTTGAACAGACAGGTGAAGTGAACCGTCCGACAATGGGCGTCTCACTACTCGATTTACGAGATATACCTGTTCAACAGCAGAGCGTACTGAAATTACCAGAAGACGTTAAAAATGGCGTAGTAGTTACAGAGGTCTTCCGGAATACGCCAGCACAAACCGCAGGTGTCCAAAAATATGATACAATTGTAGAAATGGATGGAGAGCCGATAGAAGACATGGTGACGTTGCGCAAACACTTGTACAACGAAAAGAAAGTCGGCGATAGTATGACGATGAAAGTCTATCGTGAAGGAAAACCTGTCACAATTGACATGGTTCTGAAAGATGGCAACTCATTCTAATACACATGTGCATAAAATAACCACTTAGTTATCCACAGCAGGCACGATAGCAGAAAAACAGCTATTGTGTCTGCTTTTTTTATCAACAATTCTATGTTTGTGGATAAGACTGAAAATTTGTGCATAACTCTGTGGTTAATTTAAAATGAAAAAGAGGTGAATAATTTGAAAATTAATAGCTGTGAAACCCATATAAACCGGGCACTTGATGAATTTGTTGCAAAAGAAGAGACATTTCCAAACATGGAACCCGTAACGGAAGAGGAGAAGTTATCCACAACGTGCGACTACTGTGAACTGCTTGCTGTCTATCTTGTGACGAACACATAATCGGACACAACATCTAGATGCATCTGTGGATATGTGTATAACTTCCGTGTATAACTTTTCAAAAAAGGTGGACAACGCTGTGAATATTACAATTGTGACTGTAGGAAAACTAAAAGAGAAGTATTTGAAAATGGGCATCGAGGAATATACAAAACGACTCGGTGCTTATGCCAAAATAGAGCTAATCGAAGTGGCAGATGAAAAAGCACCCGAGCAACTTAGCGAAGCTGATATGGAAATCGTCAAGAAAAAAGAAGCAGATCGCATTCTTGCAAAAGTTTCACCGGACGCCCATGTCATTGCTCTTGCAATCGAAGGGAAACAGAAAACATCCGAACAGTTAGCAGAAAATCTGCAATCACTTATGACTTATGGAAAAAGCAAAGTCACGTTTGTGATTGGAGGATCTCTAGGATTGCATGCAGATGTCTATAAGCGTGCGGACGAGCTGCTATCGTTTTCGAAGATGACCTTCCCCCACCAGCTGATGAAGCTGATTTTGCTAGAACAGGTGTATCGCGGGTTTAGAATTATGAGAAATGAACCGTATCACAAGTAATAATAAATACAAATGTAGCCATCAGACTAGTACTGTTCCTAGTCTGATGGCTTGTTTCATGTTTTACTTTTGATGTTAACAAACTCTAAAGCAGCTATCTGATTTGCATACGCACGGTTAAGGAGTAAAGAGATTGTTGATTATTGCTACTAGACGCCACGCGCCTTCTTCATCTTGTTCGAAAACCAGGTTGAGACTTCTCCAATCCATTCCACTATATTGTTCGGTGCCAGCATGATAAAACTCAATAATTTTTGAATCAGGAAAAACTGTTTTTAAATAATTGGTTGGGTCCGCTTCTTGATTTTGTGTATCGACAAAGATTTCATCGGATTCAAAGAATCGCTTTACTTGCAGGTGCTTGTCGAAATAGTCCGCTGACGTCAATTGTATTTCAGTGTTCGCTTCTCCATAGCCCCACAAATACGTTGCGTCATTTTCTAGTAGTGATGGTATCTCATTCTTTTCAAATTTTACTGTTTCGTCTGTCACAGATAAGTAAGGGGAAAACAGTAACCCTTTCTCAGGGTGTACATGACTGGATAGTACATCCATATCACGGCCATGGATCGCTTGAAGAACCTCTGTAGCTTGTTGCTTGAGCATGATGGGATCATACGAATTGTTGTCCTCTTCTTCGCCGCGCTTCTGTTCGATGTCTTGGTTAACGTCCTGATTATTAGGTATAGGATTCTCTCCGCCGGATGAGTTTGGATTATCATTTAATAGATTTACAGAAAGAATACCAATGGTTAAGATAGCCGCTGCTGTAATAATCCCTACTTTGACTTTCATGAGAAACACTCCTTTTCTTTTTTGTTGGATTTCAGAGTCTTCAAGGGTGTCCATCAATTTTTGATGAAGGAGAGCTTGAGTAGACGGGCTCATGTGATATGTCGGAAATTCATTTAATTTCTCCTGGACACTTTTTAGATTATCCTTCATGAGATTCCCTCCAATTTGGTTCATTTTGTAATGCCTTGACTGCACGATGATAGTTGGTTCGAACGGCGGTTTCTTTGCATCCTAGTATTTGTGCTGTTTCACTTACGGACAATCCTTGAATGCCCCTTAAAATTAGCACATCCCGATATTTTTTTTTTTGCTGATTAATCCTATTGTACAATTCACGTTTCTCCTCCTGGCCTATCAGAATCTGCTCAGGAGAAAATCCGATGTGCTGATCCAAATTTTCCTCATGGAAAGCTACATTCATTCGACTGATCTTCGTTTTATTCTTTCTCGCATTGTCGATGGCTAGATTACGGGCAATGCTAAAGAGCCAAGTTTTGGGTGTCGCATGGTTTCGGTAAGTGCTCATACCTTTAGCTGCCTTAATAAACACTTCTTGTACGAGATCTTCTACATCACGAGTTCCTGAATAGTAAACTAAAAAATTAAAAACATCTTGGCTATAGAGATGAAACCAATTGGAAACAATCTCTTTTTCGTTTTGCATTGATTTTGATCCTCCCTTTATAGGTCTCTGCTTATTAGACGATTTTTATTTCATACTGTGTCAAAAAATGGCGCGAAAAGTTTTTTTCTAAACGCTAGTGAAGTGAAATATTCAGTGAAAAGTTGTTCTATTAATGGGTAATAGAAGGGGAAACTGTCTGGATAATGCAAAAAGCAATTGCCAAATTGTTTCAAACGCCTTAAGCAGAGTAGTTTGATTGACGTGTTTATAATGAATTCGTCGTTAATAGAAGCAGCGCATCCCAAAACTCACCAATCCCTAAGAAACCTTAAGAATACATTAAGAATTGCCATACGTGCTTCTTCAGATTTCAATGAAATAATAAGTGTATCACTTGAAGATGAGGGGTGGAATGGCATGACAACAGAAGAATCATGGTCGTTTATGAGGACGATTGATGCAGGGTATATTTTAGGTCCATTATTTATAGTGTATTTGGTAATGGTGATAATGAAGTTGAAAAGACAGAGTAGGACCTATAGTATTTTTCAATACATTACGTTAATTTCCCTGGGGATATATGTATTTTCGGTGGTGGCATTGACAACGTTTCCGATTGAAGTGAATTGGGGGATGTATAAAAATCAGACACCGTGGTATAGCCGAATCAATCCGATTCCAATTTTGACGATTGATATAGCGACATTTATTTTGAACATCATTATGTTGGCTCCGTTTGGGGTCTATCAGTGGCTATTAGTGAAGCAGGAAAAGATTTCGTGGGAGCTCGTAGCGGTGAGGAGTTTGCTGTTCAGTCTATCGATAGAAGTACTGCAGTTGTTGCTTTACATCCTTACGAATAGTGCCAGAAGCGTGGATGTGAATGACTTGATTGCGAATACGCTCGGAGGGGTTCTGGGGTATTATGGAGTGAAGTTTGTATCGAAGAATACGTATTTCAAAGAATGGATTGATCAATTTAAAGTGTCTATGAAAAGCCTGATGACCACAAATTAATTGTAGTTTAAGTGAATCAATTTCAAAACTCTGAGCCCTTGCATCTCTAATGATAAAATATAGCACCTCTCCGAATCCTGTATAATGAGAGTTACAACACAACACATTGTATTAAAACCAATAACAAGTTCGTACATTAATTCATGAAAAGCATTATACTAATACTTACTGTAGAAAGGGCAGGTGAACGGCATGAATAATAACGACATATTAACTCGGTTAAGATATGCACTCGACATAAAAGATCATGAAATGGTTGAGATTTTTAAACTGGGCGGAATTGAGACAACGAAAGCAGAAGTACAGGACATGCTGTCGAAGTCAAAAGCGGGTGCAGATGGTGAAGCACCGAACGAAGAGTATAGGAACATGATTGACAATACAACGCTAGAGTCGTTTTTGAATGGGTGCGTTACGTTAAAAAGAGGGCCGCAAGAGGAAACACCGGAGACTATTAAAAACCAATTCCTCATGACAGCCGACAATAGAAACGTGAATAATATTTTACTCAAGAAGATGAAAATTGCACTTTCTTTAACGAGTGAGGAAATGATTGATATCTTAAATGATGCAGGGGTTACAGTGTCAAAAAGTGAATTAAGTGCGGTTCTTCGAAAAGAAGGCCATCGAAACTATAAAGAGTGCGGGGATCGCTACGCTAGAAACTTCCTAAAAGGGTTAGCGCACATCTATCGTCCATAACGGATAGGACAATCCAGGCAGGTTCCGAAAAAACTCGGAGCCTGCTTTTTCAACTTGTTCTGCAGAACATATGACAGCGTATACACGATACGCTATAATCATGAAGGTTGCAGCCGCCTTTCAACACGAGAGAAGGGATTCTATTTGATTTCATTACATAAAGTCAGTAAAAGTTTTACCGGTGTTCCAGTCATTCAGAGTATTTCACTCTCGATTGCACGAGGTTATATTCATGGCATCATCGGAGCGAGCGGTGCGGGAAAGTCCACGTTGTTGCGTCTCATGAACTTGTTGGAAACGCCAGATGCAGGAACAGTAGAAGTGAATGGCCAAAATCTGACCGCTCTTAACTCAAAACAACTTCGGGAAGCACGTAAGTCCATCGGAATGATCTTTCAGCACTTCAACTTAATTGCCAATAAAACTGTGTATGAAAACGTGGCGGTCGCGCTTGAACTCGCAAAATATCCCAAAGATAACTGCCGAAAACGAGCGATGGAATGTCTGCAATTTGTTGGGCTGGAAAGCTTCCAAGCAAAGTATCCAGCACAGCTTAGCGGCGGACAAAAGCAACGCGTTGCCATTGCAAGAGCGCTTGCGAATCATCCACATGTATTGTTGTGCGACGAGCCCACGTCGTCCCTTGATCCGCATACGTCAGCTGAAATTCTGACCGTGTTAGCGGATATCAATCAAAGACTTGGGGTCACGATCGTCCTCGTCAGTCATGAGATGGAAGTCATTAAAAGTATTTGCAATCGCGTCACCGTGCTGACAGAAGGAACGGTGCATGAAACGTTAGACATTGTACCTAAAGGCATTCAGGCGACAGACCGCTCTGCAAATCACTTTGTACAACAGCTCATGAGAGACGGTGATCAGGATGCCTGAAGTACTTGTTCAATACCAAGCTGAAATTTGGCAGGCGATCGGAGAAACGTTCATTATGGTTGGGGTTTCTATTTTAGCCGCTATTTTAATCGGGCTTCCTGCAGGAACTGTGTTATTCCTTTGCAGGAAAGGACAGGCTTTTGAAAACCAAGTTGTTTTTTCGGTCATGAACTTATTCATCAATGTGATTCGCTCTTTCCCGTTTCTTTTGTTAGTCGTCTTTTTAATTCCTTTTACCAGGGTTTTGATTGGAACCGCAATTGGAACTGCAGCTGCAACTGTGCCGCTTTCGATTATTGCGATTGCCCATTATTCACGACTCGTGGAACAAGCATTATTGGATGTCCCAAAAGGTGTGATGGAAGCGGCAATTTCCATGGGAGCTTCTTTAAAAGAACTTATCTTTAAATTCCTTTACGTAGAGGCACGTTCAGGACTCGTCCTTGGCCTGACGACTTCCATTATTAGCTTCATCTCTTATTCAACCATCATGGGTGTAGTAGGCGGCGGGGGAATCGGTGATTTTGCGATTCGGTATGGCTATCAGCAGTTTAAGACAGATTTAATGGTTTATATGATTGTGATCATGATCATCTTAGTACAATTCATCCAATTCTCGGGTACGACTGTATCTAGATGGATCGACAAACGATAATAGACAGGAGAAAACAATGAAAAAAATTCTTTTACTTTTAACGATGAGTATTATTTTAGTATTGGCAGGCTGTAACAAATCAGATTCTGCCAATGAACCCGAAAAGGCTCCGGCAAAAGAAGACGATGTTGTTACGTTGAAAGTCGCGTCACTCATTCCGCCTATGACGGAGATCCTTGAACTTGTGAAACCGGCCCTTGCAGAAGAAGGCGTTGACCTTGAAATCGTTGTATTAGGAGATAACGTTCAACCGAATAGCGCACTTGCTGCGAAGGAAGTAGACGCAAACTTTTTCCAGCACGTTCCGTACATGGAAGAGTTCAACCGCAATAATGATGCAACCCTAGTTCCGATAACTCCTATTTACTTTGCCAATTACGGCGTCTATTCAAAAGACTATGATTCCATGGACAAATTGCCGAAGGGTGCGAGTATCGCAATCGCGAATGATGTGTCCAATATTGACCGCTCACTTGCATTACTAGCCCAGCAAGACGTCATTTCATTAAAAGAAAAAGAAGGACCTTATTATACAACCGCCGATATTTTAGAAAATCCGATGAACTACGAGTTTAAAGAAGTGGATTTGCTAATGCTTGCGAGAATGTATGATGATGCAGATGCTGTCATTATGACACCTGCTTATGCGGCGCCTTTAAACTTAACACCGAAAAGTGATGCACTGCTCACTGAAGGCGTTGAAAATGACTTTGCCATCACACTGATTGCTCGTGAAGATAATGCAGATTCCGAACCGATTCAAAAGTTATCAAAAGTGATGACTTCAGATGAGGTTCGTAAGTTTTTGGAAGACAACTATGACGAAACAGCAATTCCGGCATTCTGATCTAAATATAAAAAGGCTTTAAGAGCAGTAACCTCTGTCTCTTAAAGCCTTTTTATCTGCTTACAGTCATGCCATTATTTTATCATCAATCTCACGGATGAATGAATTTAAAATTAGGATTTGTTCCTCTAACTTCTCTTTATGCTGGAACAGAATCGCGTTGGTATTCACATGTTCATACGAGCCATTGATATCGGCGAGGCTCTTTCGAATATCTTCTAACGACATACCGAGGTGCCTGAAGCATCGTATTAAGTTCAGAACTTCGATGTCTTTATCTTCAAATGTACGGTTGCCTTGAGCGTTTCTTGTAATTGGAGGAATCAGTTGGATCTTTTCATAATATCTGATTGTACTGGATGGAATTTGAGCTAGCGTGCTTGCTTGCTGAATGGGATACATGGAGCATCCTCCTTGACTTAAAGTTAGGTTTAACCTTTAAAGTGAATCATATCAAAGAATGAGGAGTGATTGAAATGAAAAAGATTTTAGTCGTCACAACGAATGTATCGAAGTATCCCAATCTGGAACGAGCGACAGGATTATGGTTAGGTGAAGCAGTACATTTTGTAGATGCAATGCAAAAAGAAGGACACCAGATAGACTATGTAAGCCCTAAAGGCGGTTACACACCGATTGACCCGCATAGTTTACAAGCAGATCAGATGACAGAGCTTGACTGGAAGTATTATGAAGACCAGACGTTTATGGATAAGCTGGGTACAACGTTAGCTGCAGCTGAAGTGAATGCCGAAAATTACGATGCAATCTATTACACTGGCGGACATGGGGTTATGTGGGATTACCCAGAGAATGAAAGTTTACAAAAAATCGCTAGCACGATCTATCAGAACGGCGGGATTGTTTCAGCGGTTTGTCATGGATCTGCAGGGCTAGTGAACATTAAAGATGCATCCGGGCAGCCGTTAATCGCGAACAAAAAAGTTTCTGGCTTCACGAATACAGAAGAAGCTGCATTAGGATTAGAGAATACTGTTCCATTTTTAACAGAAGATGCGTTAGTAAGTAAAGGTGCCAATTACGTAAAAGGCGATGATTGGGCAGCGTACGCTGTTGCAGACAATCGCATTGTTACTGGACAGAATCCCGCTTCTGGCGGTTCAGTCGCAGCTGAGGTTTTAGCTGTTCTGAATACAGCAAACTAATGGGATTCTAATCACTAAAAGCATGGTTGGGGGCATTCTAATCCCAACCATGCTTCTTTGTTTTTGAATAGATTTCGATTTTATAGATTGCCCTGCTCAATTTGTTTAATGGCTTCTTCTAGCCAGTAAATTGTATGATCAGATTTAGTTGTGAAATAGCCAACAAGCAATTCATTGAGGTTTTCACTTTTTTTGTCTCTATGTGAAGTGTTTTCGAAGTTCATGATACGATCCCAATGGGCTTTATAGTCGGCCAATCGTACATTTAAAAGATCCACTACCTTTTCAGGATCTACATACTTGATATTGGCCAGTCCAATTACGATGTCATTAATATCATTTGCTGATTCAAACAGCTTATAAATCTTTTTAGGGAGCTCTTCACGGCCTTTAGCGGTAATCCCGAATACTTGTTTATCAGGCCGATGTTCTTCTTTTATGATTTCGACAGGTTCAATTAACCCTTTTTTAGCCAAGGCATCGAAGTGATAGTACAGTTTACTCTCTGTGATTCCACCTAATTCGTCTAAAGGAATGGGTTCAGCCATTTGTTTCTTGAGCTCATAAGGATAGGTTTTTCCTATCATTAGTTTGCTTAATATAAACACTTGAATGCTCATTCACAAAGCCCCTTTAATAAGAATAATTATTCTTATTATACCATGATTAAGGTAACACTTTTGTTATCTCTTCTATTTCAGATTTTACCGCGGACTTGGTTGAGGACTTAGATTTATGAACAGTTGCTACGATAACAATATTTATAACCATTGCTGCCAGGCCAACTGCTGCCAAAGCCCAAACAAACGGAGTTGGACTAATGCTGCCATATAGATCAGCGATATAGCCCTGGACAGAGTAATACATAGGTGTGATGTGACTTGCCCATTCATAAGGTGCGTACATCATATCCCGTGAGATTACTGCTCCATTTGCTAAAGTCTGTACGAAGATTAGCGGGATATTGAGAATCATACCAGCGGATCCAAGTAAGAAAATCAGGATCGCAGTGAAATTGAAACTTGCCATGTAAATCAGGGTTTGATGACCTACGATACTTAAGAACATGCTTCCGTCAGGCTGGTTCACTAAATAGGTGATTCCGGTCGCCGCTAGGGAAGATAACACTGCTATCAAAAGCGCAGTCAATTGTAAGTAAATGAAGAGCCGAGTTTTGCTTGCTTTTCCACGGCTTTCTTTAAAAGCTTCTACTAGTTGCATGGAACCAATCATAGCCCCGATATAGCTCGCCATGGTCAGGAACATAGGAAGCATATTGTTATGCATGCCATCTGGTATTTTGTTGATGGTGACCACGTTTCCTACATAAGCCGTTTCAATCTTCTCAGCTAATTCAGCGGCTTGCTTTTCAGGTACATTAAAGTTCATCAATACACCTGTTGCAGATTGTTGAGAGAACTGCTCACTGAGCTGATTATTAATTTCTGTAACAACCGACTTCATGGAGGAAGAGATGACTGTTGCTCCTGCGTCATTAATTGTAAAGTCGATACTAGATGATGTCTCACCATTTTGCATATCCGAAGAGAATGATTCTGGTATGTGAACGACTAGTGCCAAGTCATTTTTTTCAAGTTCTTTTAAAGCCTTTTTATTTTGTATATCTGTTTCTATGTCTTTAAAAGGTAAATTTTCTTGTAGTTGATCAGCAATCTTTGCACCGTATTCGCCTGCGTCGTCATTAACAATCGCAATCGGTAATCTGTCAATATTTCCTGGAATTGCAGTATAGCCTGGCAAGAAGATTCCTAGCATGGCAATTGCATAGAAGACCCCCATAATGATGGCGGCAATAGAACCTCTTGTTTTTAGAAATTGGGTGAATTTCATGTGTTTTTCCTCTCTCCACTTAAATATACACTTTAACTTTTGGACTTTTAGAAAAGTACTTTGTTCAAAGTATCTAATCATTTTATTCTTTTTACATAGAAAGTCAACTGATTTGTTCTAAGGAAGGTTAGTTTAAAGGTTGAAGAAAGGTTAATGTGAAAGTTTTAAGTCAGCACAACAACTATCAAATGAATGAAACAGCTGCAGCTTATACTGTTTATCAGGAGTGATGTCATTGATACAGCAACTGATTGATTGGATAGAAGACAACTTACAAGGGGAATTCTCTTTAGCTGGATTGGCAAGTCATTTAGGTTATTCTCCATACTATTGTTCGTTTAAGTTTCATCAAGCAACAGGGATGAGCATTCGACGATATGTTTTACTTAGAAGATTATATTTGTCAACGGAAGATTTAAAAAAACAGCGGAAAATCATCGATATCGCTATGGACTATGAATACTCATCACAAGAAGCCTACAGCAGGGCATTCAAGAAGGTGTTCGGAGTTAGCCCAAAAGAGTTTCAGCAGCACAAGATGCCAATTCAATCATTTACTAAACTTACTATTCATCAGGGAAAGGACGGGATTGCTATGACAAACAGAGAGACTGAGGTTGCACAATTACAAAGGACAAATCGTGAACTATTTGATCGGGATGTATTGAATTTATTAAATGGACAAATGATGTATGAAGAATTTAAAAGTAAAAAGCTGATGGGTGATTCCGATTATGCCCCATTTAATGAAGCAATGTGTGTTCATGCAACAACTTCCACCATTTTTGATACAGCATTCATACAGACCAGGGCGTCAGGACATCATGTGTCTGAAGAAAGTTACTGCAATACAGTGATCAAACCGTTGAGCAGTTTGTTCAACAAACGGTATAACTATATCGTTTTGTGGTTTGGAGAAGACATGTTCTGTCAGATGAATCTGCTGACCCTTCTAGCCTATCTCGAGAGATCCAACTATGGCGGAAAGGTATTTTTAAATAGCTTTAGGGAAGATGAATTTAAAGTGAATCAAGTGGAGCTTACGTTAGGGAACTATTCCTCTGTATATGAAGACGTGTTGGTGAGTCATGTAAATCCTTCGCAAGAACTAATGCCAGTGATGTACCAGGCAGTAAAGCTATTTTTAGAGATGCAAAGTGAAAATAATGCAGTCACTCAATTCATCCTGAACAACCAGCAGTTATCGCAATCTGAATTGTTGAAGCGGTTATTTGTGGTCTTCCCAATGATCGGATATGGCGATACACAATATATAGAACTAATCGAAAAAGCAAAGTAGGGGGACTGCTCATGTGTAACCAGTTAATCGACGCACACATTCATCTGGATATGTATGAAGAACCAGATCGTTCGCGTCTCATACAAGAGTTAGGAAATTCGTCAGTAGAAGCTTTAATTTCTGTATCAAATAATTTGGCGTCTTCCTATCGTCAGTTGGAGCTCGCCCAACTGGATAGTCGGATCAAGCCTGCGATCGGATACCATCCTGAGCAAGCATTGCCAGAAGAGGAAGAACTTCAGTCAATCTTGCAGCTCATTGATGACAAACGGAATCAGATTATTGCAATCGGGGAAGTCGGGCTTCCGTATTATTTAAGACAGGAAACACCCGGATTGGAGTTGAAGCCATATGTAGAGTTATTAGAAAGGTTCATCCAGAAATCAGCGGCATATGACTTGCCGATTGTGCTGCATGCGGTCTATGAAGATGCCGAAGTTGCTTGTGACCTGTTGGAAAAACATCAAGTGACTCACGCACACTTCCATTGGTTTAAAGGAAGTGACCGGGTGCTGGAGCGGATTCTTTCGAATGGGTATGTCGTTTCCGTCACACCGGACGTTACGTATAAGCCGAAAATACATCGCATTGTGAAGCAGACGCCATTATCACAGCTCATGGTGGAAACGGATGGGCCCTGGCCTTTTGAAGGGCGTTTTACAGGAGAAATGACATCACCCGCAATGATGCATGACAGTGTTCAAAGCATTGCAGAGTTAAAGGGGATAGAGCTTGGGGAAACCTATCGCCAGCTTTATGAAACGACAAAAGCATTCTATCGGATTAAAGCATAAACATAGAGGATACCCAGACCAGCTGACAATTGCTGATTTTGGTGTTTTTACTTGTACTGAGTCAGATCTATCGATTGGATGGACTCTATCTTTCAGCAATTTTCATTCAATGATACGATAAA
This sequence comes from Sporosarcina jeotgali, assembly GCF_033304595.1. NCBI lineage: Bacteria > Bacillati > Bacillota > Bacilli > Caryophanales > Caryophanaceae > Sporosarcina > Sporosarcina jeotgali. The sequence continues at coordinate 3,142,082 of NZ_CP116341.1, read as the reverse complement.
GGTATAGAAGACCTGGGGGTGCAAAACTTTATGTTCCTAGATGAGTTGAAAAAGCAATTGGAAGACAATAATTCGTTATTTATCGGCGAAGAGACTGCATTTCGATCTGCAGTGCTGTTACCGCTTGTTCAAGACGAAGGCGAGTGGCATGTTGTATTTGAAGTACGTGCGTTTACGATGCGGAAGCAACCAGGAGATATCAGCTTTCCGGGCGGTCGAATTGACGCAGAAGATGCTTCACCGATGGCAGCAGCGTTGCGGGAAACAGAAGAAGAATTAGGGATTGACCGAAATACGGTAAAGATTATAGGGAAGCTGAGTCCGTATATTGCCTCTCCTTCGTTCGTTGTGTATCCGTTTGTAGCCGTATGTGATTATCATGAAATAATTCATTCTTATAATAAAGATGAAGTCGAAGAGGTTTTTTCGATTCCGCTGCGTTGGCTCATGGAGCATGAACCTGTATTGCATCGTGTGCCCGTTCAACCCGCACCGCTGCCCGACTTTCCATTTGACAAAATTTTCAATGGTGAGAAGTATCAATGGGGAAAACGTTCACAGGAGGAGTGGTTTTACGAGTATGAAAATTACACCGTCTGGGGATTGACCGCTAGAATCTTAAAGTACTTTATAGAGATCATGAAGCAGATAGAATAACAAAGGAGTGATGAAGATGAAACAAAAGAAATCATGGGCAGTCAAAATTCTAATCGGAATTCTGGTGTTACTGATGATTGCAACAGCAGGGTTTTTCGTCTTCGCCAGCTCTTCATATGAGGCTAACCCCTCTGCACTGAAAAGCTTACAATCTGATGACCTGGTGACAGTAAAAGAGGATGGAGACATTGCGTTTGAACCGGCTTCCGATGCCAGTGACATTGGTTTTATCTTCTACCCGGGGGCAAAAGTTGAGGCATCTGCTTATGCCGCGATGGCAAAGGGAATTGCGGCAAAAGGATTCCCTGTTTTTATTGCGGATCTCCCTTTTAACTTAGCGATTCTTTCCCCGAATCATGCAGATCAAATTATCCATGATCATCCGGAGATTAAAAGGTGGATCATTGGCGGCCACTCGCTCGGAGGGGTGATGGCTTCGGATTATGCGCTGGGTCATGAAAATGTAGAAGGCCTTGTGTTACTTGCCTCTTATCCGCAGAGTAAAACCGATTTGAGCAAGACTTCTTTGAACGTGTTGTCCATTTGGGGGAGCAATGATGAAGTAGCAGATCTGGAGAAAGTGAAAAATGCGAAGAAGTCCATGCCCAGTGATGCTGAATTTATCGAAATAAAAGGCGGGAATCACGGCGGTTTTGGAGAATACGGCCATCAAAAAGGCGATGGAGAATCTTCACTCCCTGGTAATCAGCAGATTCAGGATACCATCGGATATGTTGCAGCGTTTTTAGAACGACTGAATGAGTGAAAATGCTGTACACAATGCGAAATTCCCCGCATGCAAAATGTTCATCTGCATGCGGGGAATTTTTCAATTACAAACATAACACAACGATTTGATAGGGTGTTGTCTGCGCGGGGATACTGCGAGTGGTTGCACCATATACGACGAGCAGGTCCCGGTTGGACAGGTTTCCAGTGAAAGGCTGCCCATTTTTCAGAACAACTTTAGTGGCGGGATTCATAGTTAACTGTAACGTGTGATCACTGCTCACTAACTGGTCGTCAAAATGGTCCACTTTCACAAATTGTCCGGAAGTGTTTTTACACATGATTAGAGCATTGAATTGTGGCGGGAAAATGAGCGGAGCAGGAGCATTTGCATCATAAAATCCAGTTACTTGATCTCCGACGGATATGACTTCTTGGTCGACAAAATAAGTGGTTGGAGCAACTACGAAATTCACTGTGTTTCCATAACCATTGTCAACAGACATTAACTTATAACAGCCTGCTTCATTTTATTGTCCAATTGAAAAGTCATTAATGGCAGTCACGATGCCTGCAAAGGGTTGATAATTAATCATACCGATTCCTCCTGTTTGTATCTCCTGTCTATATAGCCTATGTCGTTCTTGCCTATGGTGACAGTTAAAAGACCACTTAGCGATTATGAGTTTAATGGGACCTCATGTACCATTGATTCCTTCTTTAAAGAATGCTAAAACCCCAACGTCTGTAAACGTTGGGGTAACCTAATTGAACGCTTTTTGAATTAAAGGGTTTCCAATGTAACCTCTATATTGTCTCGCGTTGCTTTTGAGTATGGACATACTTGGTGTGCTTTCTCGACTAACTCTTGCAGCTGGTCTTTTTCAATGCCTGTGCCTTTCACTTGCAGCTTCACAGCTAACTTGAATCCTTGGTCTGTTTCGTCTTTCTGAAGGCTGACATTTGCAGTTACTTCAGAATCGAATTTCACTTTCTCTTTGCCCGCAACCAATTGCAGTGCACCGTCAAAACATGCTGCGTAGCCAGCGGCAAATAATTGTTCAGGATTTGTTGCGCTCTCAAGCTTTTTAGCTCTAGGAGTTCCTGGCATTGCCGTATCGAAACTGACAACACTGTCTGATGATTGAACGTGTCCTTCACGGCCGCCTTTTGCAGTTGCTGTTGATGTGAATAGTGTTTCTGACATAAATATCACTTCTCCTCATCTTGATTTTGTCTCATACATCGTGTTTACCCTAATGGAATTCTTTTAAGCGTCGGATGATGACTTTTTATGTGAGAAAAATGAATACGAGTAAAATGAACAACGTTTCTTCCTGATTGGAAAAATTGGTATAATGAATGAGATTCAAAAGGGAATGGACAAACCCTTCTTTTGAAAAGATTGATTTTATGGATAGAAAGCAGGGACTTAGAATGAATAAAAAAGACATTGCTGCAATTCGCAAGCAATTTAAATTGGATACGGACTTACTGATGATCACGGACATTTACAACGTATATGTTCGGCAGGAAAGTGATGAAATCTATCATGAAGAGAGCCAGGCTTTCGGCTTAATGGAGCGGGAACAACAGGAATTATTTTTAGCTAATTTTAAGAAAGTGCTCGGCGGAAAATTAGATATGAAGCTGTTTGAGGTTCGGTTTGCAGAACCGAAAGAAGAGCAGTCGGATAATACCCAGCGGTTGTTGTACGCAGGACTTAACACCAGGGAAGTCGAGGACTGGAAAGAAAACATGCAGGGGATTGCACAGAAAATGGTACAGTCCGCTCAGTACGAAAAAGATTTAGTTATTACGTTCATTCGCGGGAAGTATTATAAGCCGACGAAAAAGAATTTGGAGGAGCTGGAGATGGCTGAAGGGGACGAGGCATATACAACACCATTCATCCTTTGCAGCATGAACTATACGGAACTTCCGAAGCCGTCACTCATCTTTGATTTTATCGAACGTGAATTTAAGTCGAGTGAGATGGCGGATCCTGTTGTGAAACTCGCATCACCGATTGGCGGATTCCTTTTCCCATGCTTTACGGATAACGCAGCAGACGTCAATCACATTTTGTATGCAGCGGGCAAGGCGAATAAGCCGGACTATCAATTTATTGAAAACGTACTCGATGGAGAAGAAATTATGACGGCTGAAGACGACAAAGCGGTCTTCGAAGAAATCGTCAAGCATGTCGTTGGGGACGAAGTGAATACCCAGATGCTGACAAGTGTTTATGATGAAATCAACCGCATGAACACAGTAGAAGAAGAAGGGGAAGACGAAGAATACATCCCAACGTTAGACACAAAAGAGCTGGAACGGGTTCTAAAGATGAGCGGCGCGGAAGATGTAGACACTGAGAAAGTGCAGCAAGCATTTCAATCCGTTGTAGACGATGAATCCTATGAATTAAAAGCACGCCACGTGGTACCAAGTTATACCTCGAAATCGATTAAAATCAGCACAAAAGTTGCGAATATCGCAATCAGCCCCCAAGACTTGAAATATGTGAAACAAGTCAATTACAACGGCAAACGCTGTATTTTGATAGAGGTAGAAGAAGATACGATGATTGAAGGGTTTACCCTGATGGAAGAAGAGTTGTTTGAGTCGTAAGTGTGTTTGCATCGCATCACAATTCAACTAATAACTATCGATAAGTTATGGCAGTATTAAAGAGGCTGGTTGCTTGAATGTGATCAGCCTTTTTTGATTTTTGACCCCTTGAAGATGTGAAACTAGTATTATAGAGTAAAGGTACAGAACTGAAATTGAATTCAAAGGACTGAGCACAATGAGAGAGACAGTAACTGCAAAGGACGTTGCTAAACTGGCGGGGGTATCCCAATCCTCTGTTTCAAGAGTATATTTTGAAGGAGCAACTGTTTCTGAAAAAACAAAGAAACGGGTTCTTGATGCTGCAGAAGAACTTGGGTACCGTCCTAACGTTTACGCTAGAAGTCTCATAACGAATCAGTCCAATATCATTGGCCTTGTCATGAAAGGTGTCCAAAATCCATTTTATGCACAAGTGCTGAAGCGATTCAGTTCAATATTTAAACAACACGGATACAGCATCTTGTTTGTCTATACAAACAATGATGAAATTCAGCAAGAGGACGTTGAAACCTTACTAAACTATAATGTGGCAGGTGTGGTTGTCACCGATGCCACAATGTTATTTTCCGTAGGAGAAGAATTTAAAAAAAATCATATTCCACTTGTCTTTTTCAATAGAAAACCAAATACGGGAAGCTTCTATTCAGTATGCTGCAATAATATAGACGGCAGCCGATCGATTGCACATTATCTTCTTTCAAAAGGTGCGTCGGAACTGGTACTAATCACGGGGAATGTTCATACCTCTACGAGCATCGAGCGGGAAAAAGGCTTTTGTGAAGTGCTCGATCAACAGAAAGTATCCTATCGGAAGTATAATTCGGATTACACGTATGAAGGCGGCTATCAGACAGCGATGACAGTTTTAGAAGAAAAGCGATTGCCGTCAGCATTTTTTGTTGCGAATGACATCATGGCATTTGGAGTAATCGATGCGCTTCGTAAAAATGATGTTCGTATTCCTGAAGACACAAAAGTTGTCGGGTTCGATAATATCGCCATGGCTTCTTGGCCAGCATACGAACTGACCACATGGGAGCAGCCCATTGAAGAAATGATTGAAGAGACCGTAAACTATTTACTGGAAGAAATCGCGTCCTATACTGGATTCGTGCAAGATATTGAAGTGGATGGAAAGTTCATGGAAAGAAAAACGACATGAAAGTACGACTAACAAACTGGGGAAGTCGTTTTTCCCATTAACTCATTTGAATACGTATGCAAAAAACTATATGTAAACCAGATACGAATCAGTAAATAACTTTTAAAAAGAAGCGGCCAGTAATTTTAAATTAGGGGGATGAAGAAATGGCAGAAGGCAGCGTTTTATTCATTACAGGAGCAGCGCGAGGAATCGGGTTTGATATTGCTAACGCTTTTTCAGAAGCAGGAGCGAAAGTGGTTCTTTCAGATCTAAGTCAGGATGCGGTCGATGAAGCCGTTTCTCAGTTAAACGGAGACGGCTCAGTAATGGAGTTTTGAATAAACGACATCACAGGGTACATGCTTAACTTAGATCGAACTCGCAAGAAGGAATAGATATTCAAAGTTAAAAACCGTACGCCAGCCGAAGAAAGTCAGGTTGGCGTACGGTTTTCTGTCATTCTTCGTGATAGGCTTTCAAGAACTCTTTTACTTTACTAGAATCAGCTGTGAGCTCGTTACCTGTATCTACAAGCGGGCTAACCGTTGAATAGGCTTTTTTCTTGTTGCCTTGGTAATAGTTCAAAAACTCGTCTTGATTGATGGAGAATAGTACAGCTTTACGTAAGTTTTCACTTTCTGAAACTTCTCGGCCGGCTGTATTGAATTGCAAGTAAGTAACGGCATTGCTATCGCTCATTTGCAGAAGTAAGTTATCCGCTTTTTCAACAAGATCGTACTTAGTTTCCGGTACCCCATTAAAGAGATGAATTTCACCGTTACGTAATGCCGACAGAGCACTATCTGCATCATCAATGAAACGTACAGTTACGTTTGAAATCTTAGGGTCAAAATTACTTCCAGTACGGTATCCAGGGTTTTTCACAAAGTCTGCTTGATAATCATTTTTCTTCACGAGAATATAAGGTCCGCTTGCATAAAGCTGATTGTCGTAACTAGCACCGTCAGTTACAGTACGCTGGTCTCCATATGGAATATCTTTATCCACGTTAAACGATGCAACGTCATATGTGTTTATGTTTTTCACTTGTTTCTCTGAGACAATTCCAGCTGATTGGTGAGCCAAGTAGTTCAAAACTTGAGGAAATGGTTCAGTTGTTGTTACTTTAACTACTTGATAGTTACCTTTACTGTTGTCAGCATTTGTTTTACTGTCAACGACTCTAGATAGTTTTGTCTCGAGTCCATTTTCCAATGCTTCAAGAATTGTTTCCTCGCTGCCGGATTGCTTTGTTTTTTGTAACTCTGCTAGATCAGTCACGATTTCAGTACTTTTAATTTGCTCGTGTAAACTATACGTTCGGTGATCTGGTACAGAGTCTTTATCTTTTGCTCGATCCAGAGAGAACACAACATCCTCTGCTCCCACACGTTCGCCAGTATCAATTGCTTTGTCATTCGATACAGATGCAAAGTTAATGTCATCACGGAGAAGGAAGTAGTAGTCTGAATTCCCATCAGCCATGGCATAGTTATAAGAAAGTGAGCCGTCTGATACGACTTCATCTTCGTCCGTCAAGTTGACGAGGCGGACATACATATTTGTGTTTAGTGTATTAATCGAACCATCATTCCCCTTAATGGGATCCAAAGAAGTCAAATCACCAATTGCTTGTTGCGTCACAAGAGGCGTAGCAGCGCGTTTTGCAGCATCATTGAAGTCAATAGTTTCCCATGCAATCGCGCGAGATTTTGCAAGTCTAACAGTGTCTGGATTTAACACGTCTTTGTTTACTCCCTGTGCTTTAAATGAGTTATAAAGAGGTGCAATGTAGGCCTTGTCTGTAACGAGCTGCTGTTCTAGTGCTTTGTACGTTTTAGTGTATTCCTCAGCTGTTTCTCTGCTTGCTTTGTCAATCAATTCATCCACTTTAGCATCTTCAACAAGACTATTTGCACCGTCTGTTTTGAATAACGCGCGTACCGCATAGTCGGGGTTACCAGTAACTGTCGTCCAGCTAGAGAGTGCAAGATCGAAGTTGCCAGCATCTTTCTGTGCTGAAAAGGTTCCATAATCAGGTTGAATGTTCAGTTTGACGTCAAAACCATTTTTGATAAGCTGGTCTCGCACAATATTTAAGTCCTCTTCACCTGATCCCATTCCCAGGACCTCGATTTTTACTTTCCCATTTCCGTCTCCTTTGGCATCAGTGTCTTTTCCATCACTCTCAACCTCTGATTTAGTTTTGACACATCCTGCAAGCACAAGGATGAGCAGAAGAGTAAGTGTTAATAATTTCTTTTTCATTGATGAATCCCTCCAAGTTTTTAGTTGTCAGTCTAGTTTTGGATCCAGTGCATCCCGAAGTCCGTCGCCAAGGAAATTGAATGAGAGAACGAGCAATATAATTGCAAGTCCCGGGAAAATTGCCAGATACGAATTAGTCTCCAGATAGGTACTTCCGACTTTTAAGATATTTCCCCATTCTGGAATATGAGGCTCGACACCAAGGCCAAGGTAACTCAAACTGCTCGTTGCAATTACTGCCCCGCCAATTGTCAACGTGGATTTTACAATCATAGGAGCAAGTGAGTTCGGAACGATTTGTCTAAATAGAATTGAAAAGTCTGATGCACCTAGTGCCTTAGCAGAATCGACAAAATCGTAGTTGGAAACCATAAGTACATTCGCACGCATGGTGCGGGCATAAGTAGGAATGGATCCAACGCTTAGCGCAATTATCAAATTAACCGTATTTGCTCCAAAAGCAGCGATAATAGCGATTGCAAGTAAAATTCCAGGAATCGAGTATAAAATATCAAGAAGACGCATAATCCAGTTGTCGATGCGAGTACTGTAATATCCAGCAATGGCTCCTAAGAACCCTCCAATTAGTCCGGGTAATAGTGTCGATGCCAAACCTACGAGTAATGAAATCCTCGCTCCAAACACAATTCTCGAAAACACATCACGTCCAAAGTTATCCGTTCCAAATGGATATGCAAGGCTTGGAGCTTGTAAGATAGCTCCGTAATTATTTTCTACAGCAAGTGCATAGTCGAATGTGAATCGGCTCGTGATGGAAATGACAAGCATGAGAAGGATGAAAAACATACCTAGTACGGCAGTGGAGTTTCGGGTGATTTTCTCCCACATCACATTCCACTTCATCAGACGGGAAGAATCGAAGCGTCTAGACTTCATGAACAAGCTCCAACCTAGAAGTAAGGCAAATAAGTTACCTGTAGCAGCAGTTACCATTAAAACGATAGAAAGTATAGACATCCAGCGTGGAGCAGAATACTCGTTTACATAAAGGACCGACAGGATCAGGACCACTAGGTAAAACAAAGCAAAGAGTAAAAGAATCCCCATAGCGATTAGGAACGTATCGCTGACATAAGGCTTAAATAGATTCACAGAGCTTATGGCGAGGACAGCGATTTGTGTTAATAACATATACACTGCAAACGTGTACTCAGGGGTCTTTCTTTTGTTAATTAAGTTGAAAGCAAACGCAGCCGTAAAAATATTTCCAGTTAGTAAACTGACTAATTGTACATAACCTAAACGTCTCGTCATTTTGCTGATTTCACCAGTATCAAGCAGATCCTTCTTCATCTTCCTGGCGATGAATAGCTGGAAGATGGAAGTCAACGTGTAGGCGCAGAACAAGGTGAATACAACGGGGTTTAACCCATCAGTTTTAGTTGAAAAACTGTTCCACAAGAAGATTACAGCGATAGCTAACGATAGAACCCATGTGAAATTAGCTTGGGGATAATCTTTTGATATTATCAATGCATGGCGATTGTTAAAAGATTTTTTCATGATTTCACCTACCTTACGATTGGTTTATCTTAGAGCGAATTCGTGGATCTAGGAACGCATACAAAATATCAATAAGTAGATTGACTATCGAGATTGTGATTGCGATATAAACAACACCGCCCATGATGGCTGGGATGTCAGGGATGAATTGCTTGTCAACGATGTAACTGCCAATCCCTCTTATATTGAAGACTTTTTCTGTCACAGCAGCTCCCCCAAGCATTCCTCCGAACAAGAGGCCAATAACGGTAATGACGGGAATCATCGCATTGCCTACAGCGTGTTTCCATAACATCTGAATTTTGGTTAGACCTTTCGCCCGTGCTGTAATGATGTAGTCTTCGTGAATAATTTCAAGTAAGGACGAGCGCATCATTCTTGCTATAGAAGCAGTTAGCGCAGTTCCAAGAACCACAACAGGCATAATCATGGATAAGTGATTACTAGGACTATATGTCGCAGGCAGCCAATTGAATTTGATCGAGAAATTAAGAATGAAGATTAGACCTTGCCAAAAGTTCGGAATCGATAAGCCGATTAGCGCAATAAACATGAACGAGTAATCCAAGAACGAATTGGGTCGAGTTGCGGAAAGAATGCCTACTGGAATCGCTATGACAACTGCCATAATGACCGAGAACAGCGCAATCGTTAACGTAACCGGGAATTTGTTGGCGATACTTGTTGCTACATCTTCATTCCCCGCAAATGAAGTGCCGAGATCGAATGTAGCGATTCCTTTCACCGCATTCCATAGCTGCTGCCAATAGGATAGGTCGAGACCGTGTAATTGGTTGAATGCTGCAATTTGTTCTTTTGTGGCGGATTCGCCAAGAATATTAGAAGCCGGATCAAATGGAGAGATATAAAGAATCGTAAATACCAGCACTGCGACCCCAACAATGACAAGTACACTTTGTACGAGTCTTTCTGCAATATAGGTTAGAAATGGATTGCTAAACAGCAGTAACAGTGCGTACATCAGAGCACCAGGGAGCAACGTATAGAGTAAAAATTCCGGACGTTTTAGCAGAGAATGAAAGTAGACTGAATAAGTTTCTTTTCGCACTCGATTTTGTGTTAAGTATTCTTCTGTGCAACGTAAAATCTCTTCTTCCAGCCTATTTCCCGCTAGCTTTTCAGACAATTTATGTATTTCTTTGTCGCTAACATCCTCCTGAAGGAAGTTCCGCTTACGAACTAGCTGGTCTGCATACTCAGAATGCCATTGATCCGTGCAGTGTTTTTTTGATAGCTCGCTGCGTATGCCGTCCAACTGAGCAATGAGAGTTTGGTCTTTTTTCTTCATCAAGTAAATAAAATAAACAACTAGGTGAACAGGTAACCCTGCTAGAAACAGTAAAACTTGAACCATTGTTTTCGGTTGATTCTCTTTGTACGACTTTTGAAGAAGCGAAGCGATATTCAGTACCAATTATTCCACCACCTTTTTATATTGTTTAATTCCGATTGGTATACTAGACTATAGTCAAATAGATAATAGTTGTCAATTCTATTCTTGAAACAAAATAAACATGACAAAAAAGGAGGATTTCCAGTGGAACCTATTTTAAAAGTAAAAGATCTACACGTTTCCTTTACGATGGGGGATGAAAATCTCGATGCGGTACGCGGTGTGAGTTTTGATGTTAAAAAAGGAGAAACCCTTGGTATTGTAGGGGAATCTGGTAGTGGGAAGAGTGTAACTGCCCGTTCCATTATGCGGTTATTGCCTTCACCTCTTTCGTATATGAAAGAAGGAACTATAGAATTCCAAGGAGAAAATTTAACTATAAAAACAGAGAAAGAGATGGAGGGGATTAGAGGGAAAGGAATTGGTATGATCTTTCAGGATCCAATGACTTCTTTAAACCCCACTAAAACGATAGGGAAACAAATTAGTGAAAGTATATTAAAACATATGAACGTATCAAAGAAAGAAGCGAAGAAGGAAACTCTTGAACTTTTAAAGATGGTTGGCATCAAGGATAGTGAAGTTCGGTATGATCAGTATCCCCATGAGTTTTCTGGCGGTATGCGTCAGCGTGTCATGATTGCAATTGCGCTTGCTTGTAAGCCCTCGTTACTAATTGCAGATGAACCTACAACAGCCCTAGACGTAACCATTCAAGCTCAGATTCTAGATCTGATGAAGAACCTTCAACAACGGTTTGGTACTTCTATAATATTGATCACCCACGACTTAGGCGTAGTAGCGGAAATGTGTGATCGTGTCGCAGTTATGAAGAAAGGTAAGATTGTGGAGACAGGATCAGTATTTGAGGTATTTGAAAGTCCCAAACATCCGTATACTAAAAAATTATTAAACGCACTGCCGCGCCTGGATGAAAAGAAAAAAGAAAAGCGTGTATCTCAACTTCCAGAAGGAATTGATCAGTCGATTCCCCTTGTTCAAGTGACGTCTCTAAAACAGTACTTTGATAGTGGGAAAAAGGGATTAACGAAGGCAGTTGACGATATTAGTTTTCACATTCGACCGGGTGAAACATTGGGCCTTGTAGGCGAATCAGGATCCGGAAAGTCCACAACAGGCCGTGCAATTTTACGATTGGACGAACTGACGGATGGGGAAGTGTTGTACCAAGGAATGGCCATCAACCGTTTTACTTCAAAAGAGATGAAACGCATGAGAAGACATATGCAAATGATTTTCCAAGATCCATATTCCTCTCTGAATCCCCGTTTTAAGGTACTCGATATTATCGGGCAAGCATTAGATATTCACCAGATAAGCAAGAACAAAACTGAACGTAAGAAAAGAGTTGAAGAGTTGCTGATGATGGTCGGTTTGGAGCCCGAGCATGCGATGCGTTATCCTCATGAATTCTCTGGCGGCCAGCGCCAAAGAATTGGAATTGCACGTGCGTTGGCTGTGGAGCCGGATTTCATCGTCTGTGATGAACCATTGTCAGCACTTGATGTTTCCATCCAAACACAAATTGTAAAACTTCTAGAAGACCTGCAACACGAACTGGGCCTTACATACTTATTCATAGCCCATGACTTATCGATGGTAAAGCACATCAGTGATCGTGTAGCGGTTATGTACGCAGGGAAGATTGTTGAGCTGGCAGATAGCGAAGAGTTGTATAATAACCCGCTGCATCCCTATACAAAATCTTTGCTGGCCGCTATTCCTATCCCGGACCCTAGAGCAGGCACAAATAAGCATCGTCAGCTTCATAAAGAGGGAGAAACAGATAAAAAGTTTGATGTAACAAATGCAAAGTTGGTAGAGGTAACGGAGGGGCATTGGGTGGCAAAAGTAATCGAATGAAATCCACAGAGCATCTGAGATACTTAATTGATGCAGATTCTTCAAAAACCGCATTCAGCTTAATACTGAATGCGGTTTTAAATTTATTCCGTTTTAGATTTAATCTTACTAACAGTAAACACCCGGTAAACCGCAGGAATTAGCAACAACGTAATGATGGTTGAAAATAGCAGTCCAAAAATGAGTACTGTTGCAAGAGGTGCTTGGTAGTTGCCGGACACACCCGATGCAAGAGCAAGAGGCAACATACCTCCAACCGTTGTTAATGTGGTCATTTGGATGGGACGTATTCGCTGTTTACCTGCTGCAACGAGTGCTTCATCAACAGATTGACCTTCCGTACGCAACTGATTTGTCCGGTCAATGAGCAAAATAGCATTGTTCAAAACGATTCCAATGAGCATGATAATCCCCATGCCCGACAAGAGATTCAGTTCTCTTTGTGTGACGACCAATCCGATAATGACACCGATAATTGCCATTGGGATGATGGACATGACGATGAAGGGATGCCCTAAGTGATTGAACTGCACAGCCATAACAAAGTACACAAGAAATAATGCAATGGCCAATACCACTATCATTTCCATCATCAGCTCTTGTTGCTGCTCGATATCTCCAGCGACCCCAACGGTATATCCATTAGGGGTGTTGAAGTCTTTTAAAACCCTTTGGACATCGCGATGGATGGCTCCTAAATCCCTTTTTTCAATATCTGCAGAAACAGTAATATAGCGATCACCGTCTTTATGCATAATCTCATTTGGCGTCTGAACGGTCTTTAAATCTATGAATGAAAACAATTTCTTTTCGCCATCGGTTGTCGGAATCCTTAAATTGAGCAAGGCATCAGCAGTTGTTGTTTTCGCGTCCCAACTTGCGATTATTGGAACTGCCTGATCTGCAATTGTGATTTGTCCGATAGGTGCATTAAAAAAGGTTTGTTCCAGGAATTGTTTCACGTGTAACGCAGACAAGCCTGCGTCCTGAATTGCTTTCTCCTTTAAAACAATGACTTGCTCTGGTGTTGCATGCTGCATAGTATCCGTAATTCCTACTATGCCGTCAACGGCATCAAGCTTTTGTTTGAATTTATCTGAAAGGGTTTGTAAGGTGTCGAAGTCATCTCCCTTAATGATCACTTGAACAGGGGACCCGGCCAAGCCGTCCATAGCACTTTGAACACTTGTAATCGGCGTGGAAGGTACTAATTCGCGCAACCTTTTTAAAATCTCCTCATTAACCTCTTTTTGGTTCTTGTGAATGTCATCGCCTTTTGTCATATTAATGATGCCAATGAGCAACCCGTCGGTATCCAATAGATAATTGGATTCAACATCCTGAATGGATTCTAAACGTTCATTCACAGCTGTCATCACTTCCGCTTTGTCTTTTTCGTGAATACCTGACTCCAATTCAATCACGACTTCTGTATAACGGTTGAAAATGTCAGGCATCACGGTCATCGGGATGATCGGAACTAGGAAGAGAGAGCCGACAAAGAGTGCAGAAAAAAGGCCAATGATGAGTACGCTGCGTTTCTTTTTTCGGACAATCCAAGAAACAGCGGCACTGTAACCTTTTGTTATGAAGCCTTCCTTAGCAACCGGATCCTTCTTTTTGAACCGCAAGAATTTTTCGGATAACGTTGGGATGACCGTAAAAGCGACAATAACGGAACTGATCAGTGTAATAGCAATAACGATTGATAGGATAATCATGAGCCTGCCAAGATCACCGCCAATGAAACCTATGGGTAAGAACACGACAATGGTCGTCAACATGGATGCAAACACCGCACCAGCAACTTCCTTTGTACCGGTGAGCACGGATTCCAGATTTCCGAGACCGAGCTCTCTTTGCCGGTAAATCGATTCCAGGATTACGATGGAAGAGTCCACCATCATTCCGATCCCTAACCCTAGCCCAATAAGTGTCAGTACATTCAAACTATAGCCTAATAGATAGACGGTTAGAAAAGTAAGAAGAACAGAAGTGGGAATGGAAACCCCGATAATAAGCGTCGCTCGGATATTTCTCAGAAAAACCAATAGAATAGCAACTGCGACAATACTTCCTATAAGTATATTGACAGTAATTCCGTCAATAGATTCTTTAACAAAGTCTGCTTGAGCAACCATTTCATTTAATGTGAAGCCGTCAATAAAACCTTCTTCTCGAATTTTTTCGACTTCTGCTCGAATGGCTTTTGCCATGTCGATTTGGTTAACATTGGAGGCACGACTAATTTGTACGAACACTAAGTCTTGCGTTCCGTTTTTCCAGACGAATGATGAACCTTCCAGAGGTACTAAGGAAACCGCTGCGATATCATCCAATCGAATTGTTCCAGCAATTGTTGGAATTTCAAGTTGTTTAAGTGATGCCACGCTCTCCAACTTTGTATTCCATCTAACCGTTGCGTTGTCATAATCACTCGTCAATTCTCCGAGTGTTGCTTCAGAATTGGCCTCAGCAATTATGCTGGTCACCTGTGAAATATCCAATTCGTGTTTGATCAATTCATCGCGCTTAAACTGAACGGCTACTTCAGACTCTGGCAGTCCCGACAGATTCACGTCAGCGACCTCACGTAAACCTTCAAGCCGCGGTTTTAAGACGTCTTTTGCAAAGTCAGGCATCATTTCCATATCTCCGCCTGTTATATCCATGTAAAACTCATAGCCTTGGTTCACACCGTACTGGCTTGAATATACGTCTTTAATCTCAGGTTGAGCGGCTTTTAGTTCAGTCACCGCTTGATGGACCTTTTTAGATAATTCTTCTCCCCGTCCGCGTTCAAAAGTAATCTGTAAAGAACTTTCTCCTCGGTGGGTCTTGGATTGAACCTCCTGTATGCCCTCGATAACTTGGATCTTTTGTTCAAGTGGTGAGGTAATCGTTCGCTCAACATCGATTGCGGACAATTCACCAGCATCGATGTTGACAAAGGCACCATCCATACCGATAGATGGCATAATTTCCTTGTCCAATTGAAGTACAGCTGCTCCACCAAGAGCGATAATCAGTACAGAGAGCAGACTGACCAATACCTTTTTTCTAACGATATATTCTAAAATGCGCATAGCAAAACCTCCTTTTAATTTCTAACTATTAACAACATAACATTAATGTTGGAAAATTCAGGCAACAATAAGTCTGATTTTGACTCAGTCTTTGGATGTAGTTGAAGACACAGTTGTGCTTATTCTCAAAACTATTCTTTAGGATGTTGAAACAGTACTCATACCGTACATACTTTTTCGTGGGAATTAGAAAACCCGCACATCACCTAAGAATAGTAGGTGACGTGCGGGTTTTATTCATTACAAATGTCACTAATTGGTTTACCATTTATTTCAAGTTATGCAGAAGTCGAGTATCCAATACGATCTTCCTTATAATAGTTGCAACAGGGAACGGTCTATTTGAACTTATGCGTAAAGGAAGTTATGCCGTTATTCCAAACATCTCTCTTTTGTATCTCTTTGAATTAGTCTATAATTGGGAGAGTAAAGCATGTTTATTTATTAATGAATTCAATCGTATAGATTTTGACAAGGAATAACTAGACGAAAAAGGTGCAGGTATGTATGCTGTCATTTTTTTTGCAAATTCAGTGTGTAAGGATGGGTCAAATGAGCAACAGAGATACGAATACAGACGTTATTTTGATTGGCGCCGGCATTATGAGTGCTACGCTTGGAGCAATGCTGAAAGAGGTAGCTCCAGAGTGGAATATTACCGTGTTTGAAAAGCTTAACCGTGCAGGGGAAGAGAGTTCGAATGAATGGAATAATGCCGGTACAGGTCACGCTGCATTATGTGAACTGAACTATACAACGGAAAAGGCAGACGGTTCCATTGATATTAACAAAGCGATTAAAATCAACGAACAATTTCAAGTATCTAAGCAGTTTTGGTCATTTTTAGTGGAAAACGGAAGAATTCAAAATCCTGAAGACTTTATCCGTCCACTCCCTCACATGAGTTATGTGCAAGGTAAGGACAACGTGACGTTCTTAAAGAAGCGCTATGAAACGATGAAGCAAAACCCGCTGTTTCAAGATATGGAGTACACGGAAAATCGTGACACGTTAAAAGAGTGGGTTCCGGTGATGATGGAAGATCGGACAACTACTGAGCCGATGGCGGTTTCTAAAATTGATGCGGGGACAGACGTCAATTTTGGTGCGCTGACAAATATGTTATTTGACCATCTGCAGCGTGAAAACGTAGAACTTCAATACCGTCGCAGTGTAGAGGATTTGAAACAGAAGAGCGATGGACGCTGGGAGCTGAAAGTTCGAAATTTAGTGAGCGGAGAAATCGAACGTCACACTGCGAAGTTTGTTTTTATCGGCGGTGGCGGCGGCAGCCTTCACTTGCTGCAAAAGTCGGGAATTCCTGAAGGAAAAGGAATTGGCGGGTTCCCAGTCAGCGGACTGTTTTTAGTATGCAACAACCCGCAAGTTGCAGAAAAACATTACGCAAAAGTATATGGTAAAGCATCAGTCGGGGCACCGCCGATGTCAGTTCCTCACTTGGATACACGTTATATTGATGGCCAAAAGTCTTTACTGTTCGGCCCGTTTGCAGGCTTCTCACCGAAGTTCTTGAAAACAGGTTCAATGATGGATCTGCTCTCTTCAGTAAAGCCGAACAACGTCGTCAATATGTTGTCTGCCGGTATGAAAGAGATGTCACTGACAAAGTATCTCGTTCAACAGCTTATGCTATCAAAAGAACAGCAAGTTGAAGAGTTACGCACATTCATCCCGAATGCGAAGGTTGATGAGTGGGATGTTGTTGTTGCAGGGCAGCGCGTACAAGTGATTAAAGAAACTGAGGCTGGCGGAAAAGGAACGCTCCAATTCGGAACCGAATTGGTCAACGCAGCAGACGGTTCAATTGCTGCATTACTCGGGGCATCCCCTGGTGCATCAACTGCGGTTCACGTTATGATTAATCTTTTGAACACGTGTTTCCCGGATCGGAAAAATGAATGGGAAGCAAAGTTCAAAGAAATGATTCCTTCATACGGAACAGCATTGGTAGACAATCCAGAAATGCTTCGTGATGTGAAAGCAGCTACTGCCAAGTCGCTGAAACTCGATGCTGAACTGGAAGTTGATGAAATCCCTGAAGTAATCGTGATAGAAACTGAAAAGAACTGAAACCTTCAAAACCCCCTTACAGTCGGTCTGTGAGGGGGTTTTGAAGGTAGTCGCGCATGGCGGGTATGTAACTGTTATAGACGCCGGGTTATCGGGGTCCTCGCTGTATTCAGGTTTGCAAGCATTTGCACAGGGGGAAATGGAAAGTGAGAGTCAGTTTTTCTCACTTCCACCCGGCGGCAGGATCTCGTGAAATTTTACACTCTCCAGTTTTTCAGTTTCCGTTATATACGTCACTCGAACGACAACGCCGTATTCCCGTTTCCCTTCACGCAGCCAGAGACGAAAGGTAGCAATCGTGGCACCATCATTCTGTGCGCTGCCCATATACAAGTAGTCAATAATGCTCGCTTGCGGATAGTTCGCTTGCGTTTGTTTAATGGCCAGCCTGGACCACTTTGCATAAGCAGGCGTCCCTTCCTGCACCACTTCAGCAATTGGTGAATGAGGGGAATAAGAGGCGATGAAAAGTCCGATGGCAATCGCAATTTTAATCATCAAAACGCATCACTCCTTTTAGATAGGATGCGTTTTTTTTTTTGACTTATACAGAGCTTATCGTTGTGAAGTAGCGTCAAGTTTCTTTTTTCGTTACACTATAGAAAATGAAAATCGGGGAGGAGATCGTCATTATGCAACCATCGATTCATCATGAAGAAGCTAGTACCGTCACGTCAAAAGTGGAATATCAATCGCCTATTGGCGTAATTGAAATAGTGGGGACTGAAGAAGCAATTGTTTCAATTCTGTTCACGGATTCAGACGTTGTCAAAAATGGTCTAACCGATTTAACGTTTCAAGTAGTCAAAGACTGCTACGACGAACTGGATGAATACTTTAGTGGAACACGCAAGGAGTTTACGGTTCCTTATGAAAACGAAGGGACTGAGTTTAGACGTAATGTCTGGCAGGCACTCACGGAGATTCCTTACGCACAAACTGCATCCTATCGCGATATTGCACGTTTTATCGGCAATGAGAAAGCAGTGCGCGCAGTCGGTACGGCTAATGGTAAAAACAAATTGAGTATTATCATACCATGTCATCGGATTATCGGATCGAATGGAACGTTGACGGGATACGCAGGCGGTTTGTGGAGAAAAGAATGGCTGCTTGCACATGAACAAAAACATACAGATTTGATTTTTTAAGCGCATAGCATTCAGTTAAAAGTAAATACTACCTCTAAAAATGGGGCGGTGTAAGTAGATGAAAGCTGGCCATGTGGTGTTTTTGATGCTGATGTTCAGTTTAATGGCTATATTTGTTGTAACTATGGAAAGACCATCTGAGGTACAGGCGCTTATTAAATCGAATGGTAATTCTTCAGATGGGATTCCAGAGCCATGCAGTGTGGTTTTGGAGCCGGTTGACAAAAAGTTGAAGAACGCGAAAGGTGCAGCATTAGTATACAAAGTGCAATTGAATCCGCCCAGTTTTGCACGGACGAACGTCAGTATTCTGGCTGTTCATCTCCCTGAACCTTCCACTTACGGCGACTACGACAGCTATGAAGGATTTGCCTATATACCAGGAGAAATCAGCTGGAGATTTAACCTATATCCCACCCCTGAGATGAATGGTCCCAGCTGGGCGGGAAGGTTTGACTTAATTACCGCGGAAATGCAGGATGCGGTAGTTCAAGTACGTCTCTCGAATACTAAAACAGGCAGGCTTGGTCCTAGCGTATTAAGCAACTCGGTTAGTAACTGTCACTGATTTCTCAATGGGATACCGGCCCGCTCGTTCCGGCGTGGAACCCGCTCGTTCCATCGTGGAACCCGCTCGTTCCGGCGGAGAACCCGCTCGTTCTGGGGGAGAACCCGCCCGTTCTGGGGGAGAACCCGCTCGTTCCATCGTGGAACCCGCTCGTTCCGGCGTGGAACCCGCTCGTTCCATCGTGGAACCCGCTCATTCCGTCGTGGAACCCGCTCGTTCCGTCGTGGAACCCGCTCGTTCTGGGGGGGAACCCGCTCGTTCCGGCAGAGAACCCGCTCGTTCCGTCGGAGAACCCGCTCGTTCTGGGGGAGAACCCGCTCGTTCCTGCGTGGAACCCGCTCGTTCCGGGGGAGAACCCGCTCGTTCCGTCGGAGAACCCGCTCGTTCCGAGGGAGAACCCGCTCGTTCCGGCGGAGAACCCGCTCGTTCCAACCCCACTCCCCTTAAAACTATCTCTATATTCCCCATTATTCAAAAAAACATTTGGAATTTCCCTGGCATCTTGTTACGCTTAGACAAATAGAGCGGTTTGGGGGAACTAATGGATGCCAACAGAACCAATTATTTCAATGCGTGACCTCACGATGGAATTTCCTGGAAAACGAGTACTGGATGGAATTTCACTTGATGTTTTTAGAGGACAAATCATAGGTTACATCGGGCCGAATGGTGCCGGGAAGAGTACAACGTTGAAAATCCTGCTGGGTCTGCTTCAAGATTACAAAGGGACCGTCGAAATTTTCGGAAATGATTTACGGAACGAAAACCAGGACGTTAAACGCAGAATCGGCTATGTGCCGGAGAATGCAGAAATTTACGATACGCTGACACCTATGGAATATTTGACGTTCGTGGGTGAACTGTATGGGATGAATCGAACGGCCGTTGAAGAAAAAGCAAGCCAACTCCTGACTGTACTGGGATTGGAAGAAGTCTTGCACACACGAATTTCTTCTTTCTCTAAAGGGATGAAGCAAAAGGTGCTGATTATCTCAAGTTTACTTCATGATCCTGATATTTTATTTTTAGATGAACCACTGAGTGGGCTCGATGCGAATAGTGTCATGGTCGTTAAAGATATTTTAGCGGCGCTTGCAGCGAGTGGGAAGACCATTTTTTACTCATCACACATTATGGATGTGGTCGAGAAAATCAGTAACCGTATCGTGCTTTTGTACAACGGGAAAATAGCGGCTGATGGGTCATTTGATGAATTAAAAGGACAGAGTGAAGCAGGATCGCTTGAAATGATTTTCAATCAGCTGACAGGTTTTGATGAACATCAGCAAACAGCGAAGCGCTTTGTAGAACTTGTTACAGGCGGTGAGACGGATGGGTAACTTCCGTTCGCTGCGCGTGCTGGACGTGTTTAAAGGGATTTTCCAAGCCTTTGGAATTGACTATCCTTCAATGCGGGCAATCGTCGGATTGAAATTAACAATGGATGAACGGCGCATTCCTGTTGTGTTTTCACAAACCAAGTTAAAAGAAGGCAACCAGTTTCTAAAGTCGCTAGCGTTGTATGTGCTATATGGGCTCGCAACAATCCCTTTCCTGTTCTTTGGCGACAGTGTGATGCTGCAGATGGGAATTGTATTCGGCATTGCAATGTTTATGATCATGACATCCCTAATTGCGGACTTTTCTAGCGTACTCCTGGATGTAAGGGATCGGATTCTGCTAGCTGCTGCGCCAGTAGATGATAGAACGCTGAACGCCGCTAAATTAGTTCATATCAGCATTTACATGACGCTGATTGCACTATCACTACTCGGTATTCCTTCCATCGTTATCCTGGTGTTTAAAGGAATTTTATTTTTCTTGTTGTTCCTTGTGATGCTGCTCTTCATGATGCTGCTTATTATTGCACTTACTGCAATTACATACATGATTATGCTGCGTGTTTTTGATGGCGAACGACTAAAAGATATGATCAATTACGTACAGATTCTCTTATCAGTAGGAGTCTTTGTTGGCTATCAAGTAGTCATTCGTTCGTTTGATCTTGTAGGTCTCAATGTCACGTACGAGTTCAATTGGTGGCACCTCTTAATGCCGCCGCTATGGTTCGCGGCACCATTTGAATGGCTGCTTGGAGGAAATACTAGTCAGCCTCTCGTAGTACTTTCGGCAGCCGCCATTATTATTCCCGTTTTGGCGATTTGGATGTACATCCGTAAGATGCCTTTATTTGAGCGTGATTTACAGAAGCTAATGGCTGAAGCGCGAGGCGGGAAGCAGCCTCGTGCTCTGTTGATGAAGTTTTGGGAGGCAGTCCTGTGCAGGAACAAGGAAGAGCGTGCAAGCTTTCGATTTTCATGGCAATTAATGAAACGCGAACGTGATTTTAAACTGAAAGTGTATCCGTCGTTAGGAATCGGATTCATTGCACCTTTTCTCTTTCTTTATATCTTTTTATCAGATGGAACATGGGAAGACATGATCAACTCCAACACTTATTTTATGATTTACTTTGGATTTATCATCATTGCGCCACTCGTGATCATGCTGAGTTATTCGGGTAAATTCAAGGGAGCATGGATCTATGCGGTCTCTCCGATAACTAGTGCGTCCCGTGTGAAACGCGCTGCTCTGAAAGCGAGCTTGGCTCAGTTGTTTTTACCTGTGTACATTTTGCAGTCAGTAATTTTCACATTCTTGTTTGGATGGCGTGTGGTTCCGGATCTGATAATCATCCTGCTCTCGGCTGTATTCTATGCAGTCATCTGTTATGCGATAGGATCAAAAGGAACATGGCCATTTTCACTTCCAATGGGTGAGTCCGTGCAATCCGGAACAGCAAAGCAAATCATCTTTATGCTGCTCATCGGAGTTTTTGCAGGCGTTCATCTCCTGATGTCCAAGATTTCATATGGAACTCCGATTTATTTAGTCGTAATTGCAGTTGGATGTCTAGTTGGCTGGAAAATGCTGCTTCCGACAAAGCAGCAGCGTGTATATACGTAAAATAGACCTGCCTAGCGCATTCTGCTAGGCAGTTTGTTTTCTAAGCTCTAAGAATTTTATTTAATCAAACCTTCCCCTTGCTGTTTTTTTATCGAGATTAGTGTTTAATGACAACGTGAAACTTTTAGCAGAGTTTTTTAATTCGATAGCTTTTTCATACTCCATGAGATGTTGAAGAACGCTGTATATTGACAATCCATTTATTCCAATAAAAAAGCCAAACGCCGATTCAAATGGAGTTTGGCTTTTGAGGTTTTATTTAAACACTGTGACTTTCTTAAGTAATGCACAAACAGGAATAGCAATAGCAATCCCGACAGCATTTTGTACAAGATTTCCCGGGATTGAAGCGAGTGGAACTGCCCAGCTTTTGAAAATAATACTTTCTCCTGCGTAATATCCAACAAGCATGACAGGAACAGAAACAGCCATGGCAATTACGTTAAAGGTGGTGCTGCGTCCTTTACGGCCGTTGGACCAAGCGATTTTCCCAACGATATATCCTTGCAGACCTCGAGCTATAAGGCTAATTGGCGCCCATAGCGTCCATCCGGAAACTAAGTCGAACAAGCCCATTCCGAATGCCCCCGCAATGGCTCCTTTTTTCGGACCAAACAGAATTGAAAAGGTAAAGAGCATCCCTGTACCCAGATGTACAAGTCCTCCATTGGCTGTAATGGGCAATTTAATATTCAATAAGAGTGTAGCGACAAATACAAGTGCAATTCCCATAGCGGATAAAATCATATCAAACGTAGTAGATCTGGTTCTCGTTGTTGAAGCAACAGCTTTCATCAATCATGACCCCCTCATCATTTCTGCGGTTGTTGCAGTATTGCTAAACTTTAGCAAATAACTGGTCTAATAGAAAGTGTCAATTTTGAACAAAATGAAGGGGTCAGATTGTCTGAGTGGAGTGACGAGTTACGATAAGCGCTCGATTGGACCGGTGATGCGCTCGTTTCGGGTGGCAACCCGCTCATTACCACGAGCAACCTGCTCGATTCGGCCAGCGACCCGCTCATTACCACGAGCAACCCGCTCGTTTCGGCTGACAACCCGCTCGTTAACGCGAGCAACCCGCCCGATTCGGCCAGGAACCCGCTCATTACCACGAGCAACCCGCTCGTTTCGGCTGACAACCCGCTCATTACCACGAGCAACCCGCTCGTTTCGGCTGGCAACCCGCTCATTACCACGAGCAACCCGCTCGTTTCGGCTGACAACCCGCTCATTACCACCAGCGACCCGCTCGTTAACGCCAGCGACCCGCTCATTTCGACGCACAACATGCCTGCCCAGGAATCAACTCATATCAGTTAATTGCCAGTCTCTCTCTAGCTGACTTCATAATGTAACCCTTCCCCTCAAACTCTAATTGTGCAGAATCCGCAATCTTCCGGTATCCGACTTCTTGATGGATCTTATTAGATGTAGGGTTCATCATATCTGTATAGAGCATGCAGAATTGATAGTCGTTTAACAATTCCTTGGAAAAATCAGCAACAAGTGTCCGCGCATACCCTTTTCGACGGAATTCGGGCGGGGTGTAGACGAAAGAGACAGTGATGCTGTTCTGGGTCGGTCTTGCCCGTTTGGCACAAGCAACAGGGACTCCATTATCTTCCCACAGTACAATTTCCTGAAGTTCGACAGCCCGTGCCACCCACTCCGCTGCCTGGTCAGGAGTGGCTTCCGGCATATTCGTATCCCCTATGAACCCGACATACCATTCTTCCAGCAAGGCGCTGTCTGAGTCTTCAGCCAGCCTGTATTTACCGGAACTTTTTTCAAGAGTCTCATTCACGTTATCCAGCCGATAAAGCCCTTGATCCATAATAACTTTGGAGGACTGACCGGTCTTAGCTGTCCAACTATCTGCGAATCGCTCTGCCCACGGCTTTAGACTAATGATGGAAGGCAGTTCAATTTCATTGGACAGTAAATACTCTGCTAGACTGTCAATTGCTGAATCCATGTGCTGTTCATCCGTAAAAATCATATTGAGCGGAAAGGGGGGCGTCATTTGGAACAGCGCAATTACGCGGCCATCCAGTTCTGCTGTAGCCATGAACGGGTCTTTCACCTTACCCCACTTTAATGGCTTGCAAGACCCCATTGAACAGACTGTATACGTCCTCTCCTTCAGATAAAATCGGTTCTGCTTTACAAGCAAATGCTAACGGATCATCGTACGTCAATAATTTCATAGAGACACCCCTTCTCATAATGAATTGAGTATACTTAAAGAAGTAAGAACTTTCAATCTGTTATTTTGGAATTAAATCAAGTGGACCCTAAAGGGATGAAGGCTTAAAGAGACGGGTGCAGGGGTACAGAGAAATAGATTGATTGACCAAGGAGGCGGATTATGTGGCAGAAAGAAAACCGGTCATAGCAATTGCGGGAGCAAGCGGATATATTGGCCATAACTTGTTAGATTGTTTAAAAGGGAAAGCAACTGTAATTGGACTCTCTCGAAATGGGGGAAGCCGTAAAGATACAGATGATGTAAAATGGCGTTCGTGTGATTTGTTTTCGATGAAAGATGCGGAAAAGGGGTTAGAAGGGGCAGACATTGCAGTCTATCTAGTCCATTCAATGATGAAATCCGCAAAATTGACGCAAGGTAACTTTGAAGACATGGACGTAATTTTGGCGGATAATTTTGCGCAAGCCGCAAAACGTCAAGGTATTCAGCAAATCGTCTATTTGAGCGGGATCATTCCTGAGGAACACGAATCGAAACTCTCCCAGCACTTAAGAAGCCGGTTGGAAGTGGAACGGGTTTTGCGTGCTTATGATGTTCCAGTGACCGCACTGCGGGCAGGCTTGATAGTCGGACCAAAAGGCTCGTCATTTCCCATCCTGTCGAAGCTTGTGAAACGACTGCCAATTATGATCTTGCCGAAGTGGACGAGCACAAAAACTCAGCCAGTCGCACTGAAAGACGTGTTAACGGCATTAACGTCTATTATTATGGACTTTGATTTGAAAGACCGCTCGATAGATGTCGGAGGGCCAGATGTGATGACGTATCGAACGATGATGAAAGCGACCGCTAACGTGATGGGAAAAAACCCGAAGATGCTCAACGTGCCATTTTTCTCGTTAACCCTTTCAAGATTGTGGCTTAGACTCGTCACGAATACTCCAAAAGAGATGGTGTATCCACTTGTGGAAAGCTTAAAGCATCCGATGATCGTCCATAAAAGTCATACTGTAGAAGGTATTAGTAATGGGCAAACCCCGTTTAAAGCAGCGGCACAACTCGCCTTAGATGCAGATGCTAAGAAAGAAAAGAAAGCCATGCCGTTATTGCCAGCATTAGGTCCGTTGAAGCAGGACGTCCGCTCAGTTCAGCGGATTAAATTGCCGCATGGATGGACGGCAGATGAGGCTGCACGTTATTACGTAAAATGGTTAGAGACGTTCTTAAATCCTTGGGTGCATACAACGGTAGATAGTGATTTAAATTGTAAAATAGGATTTCTGGGCAATCGAACGCTGCTGGAATTATCGTATTCCGGCGAACGCAGCACAGAAGACCGCGCACTGTATTATATAACAGGCGGTTTCCTGCTGGATGACCAAGCGAATGAACGGGGACGAATGGAGTTCCGTAAAATCCCGGGTGCAAATGAAGCCATTGTCGCAATTCACGACTACTTGCCATCACTTCCGTGGTTTGTCTACTACGTTACTCAAGCAAATATGCATGCATTTGTTATGAGTGCATTCCGAAAACATATGAACCGACTGAGTGTCAGTGAACGAGATCGTCAGTATGTACGTAATTTAACAGTTGAAGATACTCCATAATTAGTTACAGCCTGCATCGTCAGTTGGCGATGCAGGCTATTTTTTCAGGTGAAAATGATGGAGAGAAGGAGATTAATGAGTCCATACAAAAACGCACCCAAGTTATGGGTGCGTTTAATCTAATACTTATACAAATGAGGTGATTTTCTCAAGAGGCAAGCGCGTTGACCCATATGCAGGTGCAGCGGCTTTACCAAGCGCAATCAGCACGAGTGGAGCGTAACGGTCTTCTAAGTTAAATTCTTTAGCAAATTGTGCTTTATCGAACCCGCCCATAGGAACTGTGTCGTAGCCTTTTGCTTTTGCAATCAGCATGAATTGCATGGAAACAAGCCCGGCATCGAACGCAGCAATCGTTAAACGTGCGTCTGCAGGAGCATTCGGATAAAGCGCTTTAGCATTATCAATTTGTCGCTGGACATTCACTTCATCAATGTTGCCGGCTTCTAAATTTGATAAATAGATCTCATCGATATTGTGATACATTTCTGTGTCCCCAACGACTGCGATGATAGCAGAGGAAGTTTCCATTTGCTCTTGGTTGAATGAGAATTCTTTAATTTTCTTTTTCGCTTCTTCGTCTTGGATGACGATGAAACGCCAAGGCTGCAGGTTACTTGAAGAAGGAGCAAGTGTTGCTTCTTGCAGCATCTCTTCGATCACTCCTGGTGCAATCTGATAGTCCGAATCGAATTTCCGTACGGATTTACGAGCGTGAATGACTTCTGATAGGGGTGCAAATAGTTCTGTCATATGAAAAACTCCTTTGTGGATTCATTTGAATTCAACTTACCTTTAGTAAGTACAGAATTCAGCTTACTATTGGTAAGCTTGTTTGTCAACTATGACTATGGTAAAGTGGAAATAACTAAAGAATAGGGGTTTTGATGATGAAAAAAACCGGCGAACTTATTCAATCGACTCAGCAAAATGGACAAGCAGCTTGTGACAGTTTTCACGCAACGATCGAATTTATCGGGAAACGATGGATGGGCATCATCATTTATCATCTATTGGATGGACCGAAACGTTATCATGAATTAGCTGGGGAGATTGAAGGCATATCAGACCGGCTGCTGACTGAACGCTTAAAAGAATTAGAAGCGCATGGTTTTGCAGTGAAGCGTACATTACCGGCATCCCGCAAAGTCGAATACGAGCTAACGGAACAAGGAATAGCATTCGATCCGGTCATCCGTTCAATTTTAACGTGGGTGAAAGCGAATGGCGGCTGTAAACAGTCGAAAGCAGAAAACGAATCTTAAATCTGGAAGGATGAATGTATGATGACATTTGAAGAGATTTTACCGCGTCTAAAAGCAGGCGACAACGTCATTCGGAATGGATGGGGCGGTGCTGAACTTTATGTGAAACTCGTAGAAGCTGAAGAGCTAGATGGGGAAAAGATGAATCCATATTTCGTTATCAATGTAACTGGTGAAGGCTATACGATGTTTACACCGACAGTATGCGATTTGTTAGCAGAAGACTGGTCGATTGTAGAATAAGTGAACACACAAGCTCATGAGCAATCATGAGCTTTTTGAATGGAGGAATCCAACAATGGCACAAATTGAATTTAAAGGGAAAACAGCCTTCATCACAGGCGCGGCTTCAGGAATTGGGTACGCCCAAGCAAATGCATTTCTAGAAAAGGGTTCATCAGTCTACGGCTTAGATGTTGATCAAGCCGGACTGGAAAAACTAGCAATTCAGTATCCGGAAAGCTTTCGATATAGCAAAGGAAGTGTGAGTAACCAGAGGGATGTTACTGAAGCAGTAAGACGAGCAACCGATGCTTTTGAACACATTGACATACTGTGCAATACAGCTGGCGTGCTTGATGGATTTGCAAAAACATTAGATACTGATGAAGCGCTATGGGATCGAATAATGAACACCAATATAAAAGGAATGTTCCTCGTGACGAATACGATTTTGCCCTATATGCTCAAGAGGAAATCCGGCGTGTTGGTAAATATGGCTTCCATTGCCGGCTTGGTAGGAGGCGGTGGAGGGGCAGCATATACCGCTTCTAAACATGCAGTGGTCGGTTATACAAAACAAGTGGATCTCGATTATTGCCGAGAAGGAGTTCGTGCCAATGCGATTGCGCCCGGTGCGATTCAAACTCCGATGAATGCTGCTGATTTTGAAGGCGATGGGAAAATAGCAGAGTGGGTTGCGGACGAAACACCCGCAGGCCGCTGGGCACAGCCTGAAGAAGTCGCGAAGTTGACACTGTATTTAGCAGGAGCTGCTTCCGATTACATTCATGGAACGGTCATTCCCATTGACGGCGGCTGGACGGCTAAGTAACCATTTTCAGGACACATGTATTCTGCTATACTAGGCAAGCAGGTTTTTAACCTGCACTGCGGCACTTTTTGACGAAGCAATCGGCTTCTTCTTCCTTTGGTCGCAGTTATTACTAAAACAGCAGCTTGCTGTTTTACAAAGGAGGACTATACATGACGTTACTCGCAAAAGAGCGTCCGCGGATTGCGGTCGGAGAGCTTGCGAAAATGGCGGTAGTGGCAGGACTATATGTCGCTGTCACGCTCACGCTTGCAGTCATCAGTTTCGGTGCAGTCCAGTTAAGACTGTCGGAGATGTTCAACTACTTGGCGTTGTTCCACAAGCGTTATATTATCGCTGTGACTGCCGGAGTGGTACTTGCGAACTTCTTCTCACCTACGTGGTTCCTGGACGTGCCAATTGGCGGAGTAGCCACGTTTCTTGTGCTGCTTATTAGCCGGGCTGCTACAAAGAAGCTGAAGTCAGACAAAATGAAATTTGTCTGGACTGCCGTAATTTTTGCTGTTTCCATGTTCACCGTTGCAGGACAGCTGACCCTATTGTACGGCGCTCCGTTTTGGTTTACGTGGTTTACGGTAGGCGCTGGCGAACTTGTGTCAATGACCGTCGGCGGCAGTATCATGCTCGTTTTAGCGAAAAAAATAGATTTCACAAAATGAAAAAACGCATCCCGATTGTACAGGGATGCGTTTTTATTCATTAATTATGAATAGAATTAGCTTGAAAATACATACATCGGTGTACTGGTTTCTTCTGGTTCAAAGCCAAGAGACTCATAAAATCCAACCGCTTTTGGATAAGAAACGAGTACTTTCGTGTGCATATCGTTATACTTTTCCAGCATCATCTTCATAATCTCTTTACCTGCACCTTGCCCTTGACAGTCTGGATCTGTGAGGACGTAATGGAAGTAGACAGCCATAGATCCATCAGACATTGCATTGGCAAGTCCAATCAGCCGGCCGCCGTCCCATGCAGTTGCAACAGAATGAGAGTTAAGAATAGCATTGTACAAATCATTTGGATGAGAAGCAGATTCCCATTCTACAGACAGAAATAATTGTTGGATATTTTCTTTCGTTAACTGATCTGTTTTAAATGTATATGTGAGTGACATCTGTGAATTCCTCCTTCAGCAAGCGGCGGATAAGTACCTCAATTTCTATAAGCACCAATCCCTCTAGTTATTCCTATATCCTACTTCAGAACAACTTAACCCACCTTTAAAAGAAACTAGCAGATGTTCTTAAGAAAATTGCTTATTCAAGTTCGCCATTTCTATTGCAGAGACCGCCGCATCCCAGCCTTTGTTGCCAGCTTTTGTTCCTGCGCGTTCAATCGACTGCTCAATAGAATCCGTTGTCAGTACGCCAAAGATGACGGGAATTCCTGATTGCAAGCCAGCTGCCGCTACACCTTTAGCGGTCTCGCTGCAAACATAGTCAAAGTGAGGGGTTGCTCCACGGATGACGGTGCCGAGTGTGATGACCGCATCGTATTTACTAGAGTCTGCCATCTTTTTAGCAATCATCGGAATTTCAAAAGCACCCGGCACCCACGCCAGGTCGATGTCTTCTTCAGAAACGCCATGGCGTCTGCATGCATCTTGTGCAGCAGAAAGCAGCTTACTTGTGATGAATTCATTAAACCGGCCGACTACAATTCCGATTTTTAATCCTGTACCAACTAAATGACCTTCATATACAGTTCCCATTGTGACTGCCTCCTATAGTGTCAATAAATGACCGAGTTTTTCTACTTTTGTTTCCATATAACGTTTGTTTTCAGGAAGTGCAGGGAGCTCAATTGGAACACGTTCTGTAATTGTGAGTCCATACTCCGCTAGTCCATCTAACTTTCTAGGGTTGTTCGTCAGCAATCTCACGTCAGCAATCCCTAAGTCTTGTAAGATTTGTGCGCTGATTCCGTAGTCACGCAAATCGTCAGGGAATCCAAGCGCTTTATTTGCTTCGACAGTATCTAGTCCTTGCTCTTGCAATTCGTACGCTTTCAACTTATTAATAAGTCCGATTCCCCGTCCTTCTTGACGCATGTAAAGCAGGACGCCGCGCCCCGCTTCTTCAATCTGCTGCAAAGCTGCGTGGAGCTGCGGACCGCAGTCACATCTGGTAGAACCGAAAATATCCCCGGTTAAGCATTCGGAATGGACTCTGACCAGTATAGGTTCTGCGTTCGTCAGATCACCTTTAACAAGAGCGACGTGTTCTTTACCAGTCATTTTTTCGGTATAGCCGATCATCTTAAATAGACCAAGAGACGTCGGCAATATGACCTGAGCTTCACGTGTAATGAGTGTTTCATTGGCAAGACGGTAATGCACCAGATCCTCGATGCTGATCAATTTCAGCCCTTCCGAGTCTGCAAGCTTTCGTAACTCAGGAACCCGAGCCATCGAACCATCTTCGCTCATGATTTCACAAATGACCGCAGCAGGTTCACTTCCTGCAAGTCTGGCTAAATCGACGGAAGCTTCGGTATGACCTACTCGGCTGAGCACTCCGTTAGCTTCTGCAATCAGTGGAAAGACATGACCTGGCTGCTTAAAGTCACTTGGCGCTGCTCGCTGCTCAAGCATTTTTAAAATCGTTTCCGAACGTTCGAAGGCACTAATACCTGTATGGGATTCTGCATGATCGATGCTCACTGTGAAAGCCGTTCCATGTGCATCCGTATTGTGCATGGTCATCATCGGGAGCCCGAGTTGAACCGCTTTCGATTCAGTAATCGGCGTACAGATGAGTCCGCGTCCTTTCGTTGCCATGAAATTGATCATCTCAGGGGTCGCGTGTTCTGCTAAGCAGATGAAGTCGCCTTCGTTTTCACGGTTTTCATCATCCACAACAATAATCGGTTTCCCGAGTTTTAAGTCTTGAATCGCTTCTTCGATCGTATCAAACATGAGCAAACACCCTTTCCTTATAAAAATCCATTTTGCTGTAAAAAGTCCTCGTTCAAAGTTCGTTTTTCGGAAGGAGTACGTCGCTGCAGCATGTTGAACATGTATTTTGCGAGCATGTCAAATTCCACATTGACACAGTCACCCGGCTTGCGCGCCGCGAGAACCGTTGTTTTTTGAGTATGCGGAATGAGTGAAATCGAAATGCTTTCATCAGTCACGTCAAAAATTGTTAAAGACGTACCGTCGAGTGCAATCGAGCCTTTCGGTAGCACGTAGTTCAATCCGCCAGGCGGGAGTGATAAATGCATGACAAGCGAATTCTCGATGTGCTGACACTTTTGGACAATCGCAGTTCCGTCGACATGACCGGAAACAAAATGACCGCCCAAACGACTATCCGCGCGAAGAGCGCGTTCCAAATTTACTGAAGTACCGGCTTTTGCGTTATGTAACGACGTCGTTCGAAACGTTTCAGGCATCACGTCTGCGGTAAACTGACCCGTTGTAAATGATGTCACGGTCAGACAAGTCCCGTTAACAGCAATACTGTCTCCTAAACGGACATCTTTCAGTATTTCTGCAGCTGCCACAGTAAGTTCCATCGAGTGACCTGATGAGCGGACTGTTCGTACAGTCCCAATTTCCTCAATGATTCCTGTGAACATTAGAATCACATCCTTTTGGTACAGCCGTTACCTTTAAATCTGGACCAAGCTGTTCCGTTTTTACGAAAATAAAATCTTTCGCGTCACTCATCAAGGCAGGATTTTCCCCGCCGATTGGTGTGAGAGAATCTGTACCGCCAAGTACTCTTGGAGCAATGTACGTAATGATCCGATCGACAGCATCCCCTTGTAAAAAAGAAGCATTTACAGAAGATCCTCCCTCTACAAGAAGGGTCATGATGCCACGCGCGCCAAGTTGATCTAGTACGTCAGACACTGCAATGGCAGGCTTCTCCATACGAAAAACTTCGACGTGATTATACGGCAAGAAACTCAATTCGCGTTCTTTTGAAGCGGCGCTGCCACAAAAAATCCAGGTAGGGGCGTCCGTGTTTTGAATAACCTGACTCGCAACAGGTGTAGATAAGTGTGTATCTAAAATAACTCGAATAGGGTGGAGTCCACCTTGGGGCAATCTGGTGGTAAGAAGGGGATTGTCGTGAAGAATCGTTTTACTTCCGGTTAAAATGGCATCATGGACATAGCGAAGACGATGGACGTCAAGTCGAGCTTGCTCGCTTGTCACCCATTTGCTGTGTCCTGAAAATGCTGCGATTTTACCGTCTAATGTCATAGCTGTTTTTAACGTTACATGAGGTTGTTTGGTTTGAATGAAATGAAAAAAAGGTTCATACAATTCGCGTGCTAAATCTGTACAGACTCCGATTTGTACTTCGACACCTGAATCTCGAAGCCGCTGGATTCCAGACCCTGCAACTAACGGATTCGGATCTAACGCTGAAACGTAGACACGAGAGATGCCTGCTTGCAAAATCGCTTCTGCGCATGGAGGTGTTTTTCCGGTATGCGAACATGGTTCAAGAGTGACGTACAAATCTGCACCAGCAGATTCTTTGCCTGCCATATCCAGAGCAACCCGCTCTGCATGACGTTCGCCAGCGCGCAAATGAGCCCCCATTCCGACAACCCTTCCCTGGTTCACAATTACAGAACCGACGGGTGGATTGGGTGAAGTTTGACCTGCTGCACCTCGTGCAAGTGAAAAAGCAATTTGCATATAGTGTTCAATTTCCAACGATAACAACACTCCTGAATCATAGATTCCTCATGTAACAAAAAAAGCCCCGCAACAGATGTGCGGGGCTGGGTAAGCATGACAAAATAAGCGTCAGTCAAAAGAAAAATTTGAAAAACGCACCATTCCTTCTCCCATCCAGACTTTAACTGTCGGCCTTGGAGTTTCACCAAATCCACCGTCTGCAAAATTGCATCCGGGTCACGGACTAAGAGCCATCAAAGCTCATCACCGCCGGTAGGGAATTTCACCCTGCCCCGAAGGAATATTATTCGATTGTCTCAAAGTCTAGCACAGCTATTAGTGAGCTTGCAACCTGCATGTTCATTTTTAAACGAGCAGGTCTTTCCATCCGCCTGATAAGAAATCTGCGGTTGCAAGTGTTCCCATACAGAGGACATATAGTGCAATGGGAAGCACTAAAGCCGTTACTAGCTGTTTCCGTGAAACGGTTATTTTTCTACTTTTAATCAAGTGATCTACAGCATAAAATAACAACGATGCAATGAGTCCATATCCTGAAAAAACGAACCCGAAGCTTGCGTGGAGCAATCCTGAAATAGGTAAATCTAATCGGTTAGATTTAACTTTTTTACTAATTAACACAGCTGATTTTTCACTGATTATTGAACACGTAATACCGTAAAAAAGTATAATTGAAGTACCGTAAAGCAAATAACCGGAAATACTCAGGAACACGGACTCGAAATATTGGGGCACTGACGTGATTGTTTTCCCGAAAGGAACAGGGATAAAGAAGCCGAGCAATATGAAAAAAAGTACTCCTGAACCAGAAGCAGCCAAGATTTTTCTTGATAACATCCAGAGTCTCCTTAAATCGAATGGAGATACTTATCAGCGGCAGATATTTCTGGAATTCATACTTCAATCTATTGTCTATTGGATTTTGGCAAGTGCTTGCTGAATACTTGAAAATGTTTGTAGTTGCTCATCAGATACGTTCGTTCCTGTTAATGACAGCGCTACTTTTGGAGAGATACCAGTGATATAGAGCTGGGCTCCCATGAGTCTTAACACATCTTGGACAGCTAACAAACTGGTTAGCGGGGACTCATGATTCCAATACAGTCCTGTTATGTCGATAATGACATGATCCACACCACTTTTTTGAACAAATTCACTAAGTTTTTGTGTCAATAAATTGAAACGCTGCGGACTCATTTCTCCGATAAGGGAGACGGCAGCAATATTGTCATGAATTGTCATGATTGGAAGCATCAGTTGTTCGATTTCTGATTCCTTGTTCGTTAATTCGGCACGCTGCCTGTATTCAACGGAGACATTGGTTTGGGTCCCGATGAAGAAAGAATGCCCTTCAATTTGGACGGGCGTCACCGAAAGGCGGTTCCAGAATAATGTCCCATCTTTTTTATAGTTTTTTAGTGTTATGGTAATTTCATTTTTTTTACGTATAGCATCGCGTAGTTGCTGAATTGCTAACTGATCAGTGCCCGGACCTTGAAGAAAACGACAATTTTGACCGATTGTTTCGCTTAATGGGTACCCCGTCATTGTTTCAAACGTCCGATTCGCATAAATAATCGGATTGTCCGGTTGGGAGGGGTCTGTAACTAGGGTTGCTACTCGACTGCCATCCAACATCGAAACTAATAGTTGAGTCTGTATAGATTGTGCAAGATCTTTCATTACTTTCACGTCCTGACCTATTTAGAATACTGTCTATCATTAGTTTAGCATGAGGCAGGCAATAGTTTCCAAAATGACAGTTACGCTTTTACCGTCTCGTATTGGTAGCCAGCAAACTTATAGTTTTGTCGCAAGTACATTTCTTTTGGTGTATCTTCACCGTCAGCGACGAGAATAACTAGTTTGTCAGGATACTGTTCCATCAGCCACCGCTGCAATTGACTCCCAATACCTTTATGTCTCATTTTTTCTAATACATGTAATCCGTCAATTTCGACAGTTTGTTCATTAACAATCAAATCTACAGAGCCTGCTAATTCATCGTCAAAGGCTGCGACGAGCTGCACAACATGAGGATCAAAGAAATTCTTCTTATGCTGCAGCCGTTTTTGAACTGCAAACTCTTTCCCGAATTGCTCATCAATTGTTTGCTGTAAGTGGAGGAAGTCTTCAAGATTGCTCTCAGTTACTGGTGACACTTGAATACCTGAAGATGGAGGAACGTCGGGAAAGTCTTTTGGATTTAGTACATATAATTCTAGAAAGCCAGTGTCATAATCATTCCTGTTCAAATAAGCGTTCACTTCTTTTGAAATAGGCTCATCCTGAGGGAATGTGAATTTCAAGTGATGTTGATCTCGTGCGGTATGATAGACTTTCAAAGCCTGTTCTGCTTTTTGAAACTCACGGATTGTAGGCATCCTTTTAAATGCAATATAATTACTGTCATAATAAAGCGGCATATCGGGCAGATGATAATGGATATATGTCTCAGAAGATGAGGCGACAATCCCAGCATTATAAATGTCTTCGAATGTGACCGGATTCATTGGTAATCCCTCCTTCTGCTATCCTAACATATAATGCAAGAATGCAATTTACTTTTCTGAACATTCCGGTTGACATATTAATTTGGCGGGAATACACTAACATTATTACTACTTTGCGTCACAAGGTAGCTATTTTTTCGAAATGCTACCTTGTATGGCAATATACTAAATGGAGAGTGGTCTCGTGTCAGTTAGAAGTGAACTGCTTAAGGGGATTCTAGATGGCTGTGTTCTTGCCATCATTGAAAACGAGACAGTGTATGGGTATGAGCTTTCCGCTAAACTGCAGAAAGTCGGACTTGATGATGTGAGTGAAGGCACTATTTATCCTGTTTTGCTGAGATTACAGAAGAATCATTGGATTTCAGGGGAAATGCGTGCATCCGAATCTGGACCAAGAAGGAAATATTATACGTTAACACCAGACGGCAAAGTGGCGTTGGAACTTATTCGCGCCGAATGGGGGAAACTCGCAGTACCGGTAACGACATTATTGAAAGGGGAGGTAAACCATGGTGACAACTAAAGAATTGATTCAGGAAAATAATGAAAAACGTGAACACTTGACTGAAGCAAACGAAAAGTACTATTCCAACATCCTCGTTTACATCCGTTCAAAGTTTCTCCTCTCTGAACGGGCAACGGAAGAGCTGCTTATGGAAATGCTTGAACATCTGTTAGAAGGTCAACAGGATGGAAAAAGCGCAGAAGAAATATTCGGTGGAGATCCAAGAGCATATGCAGATGAATTGATTGGACAGATGCCGAAAGAGAAAAAGAAAAACCAGGTGTTGTTTGGGATACAGTTAGCAATCAGTGTGTTAAGTTGGATGGTTCTCGCACGCGGTGCTGTTTTGGGCGTATTGTCATTTTTCCAACCAGTTGACGAACATCTCTATCTGGTTTCAACTGCCACTTTGCTAGCAGCAGTACTTTTAATAGTCGCAGTAGGCGTGATAGTGCTTATGAAAGTAGTAAACAAAACTGCATTTGAAAAGAAGAAAAGTACTTGGAAAGTTGCAATTGCCGGAGGGTTTTCCGGAATAGTGGTATTTGGTTTGTTTATGGGAATAGCATTTTTCTTTAAAGATAAAGGCCCCGTTATTGAATTACCTTGGGTAGCCTCTTTACTGGCAGGGTTCGTCCTATTACTTGTGAGTCAATGGATTGCCCGTAAAAATGATGGAGCTTCTTGATGGAAATGAAACCGAATAGACTTTCGATACGTAGTATAGATAGAAGTCTCGACGGATCGGGAGGTATACACTATGGATGAAAGCTATTTTGTTGGTTGGGGAACACTTATGTTGATCAA
This sequence comes from Sporosarcina jeotgali, assembly GCF_033304595.1. Taxonomy (NCBI): domain Bacteria; kingdom Bacillati; phylum Bacillota; class Bacilli; order Caryophanales; family Caryophanaceae; genus Sporosarcina; species Sporosarcina jeotgali. The sequence continues at coordinate 3,105,330 of NZ_CP116341.1, read as the reverse complement.
TGCCGTATTAGCACAAGGGAAAAATCGATCGGGTCTTAACTGGTTCTTGCTTTCACTCTTGCTTGGACCAGTTGCGACTTTCTTTCTAGCATTATCCGAGAAAAAGTAAACCTATGTAAACGCAGATCCTCAGTATCTGCGTTTTTACATGGGCTAATTTATTGATTTTATATACCCGTACAGGTATATTTAAGAAAATAGAAAACAAGTGGAGGAGTTACCGATGAGTTGGATCATAATCCTATTAATTGCGGCAGTCTTTGTGTGGCGCATGAAACCTGCAAAAGGAATTCGGACGATGTCTGCGATTGAGGTAAAAGCATTAACGAAAGAGAAATCGAAGCAATTTATAGATGTTCGAACACTCGGCGAATACCAAAGCCGTCACGTAAAAGAATTTAAAAATATTCCCTTAAACGATCTAAGTAAGAGATTAGAAGAGCTGGACAAAAACAAAGAAACGTATGTGATTTGTCAAAGCGGGATGCGCAGTGCGCGTGCAGCTGGAATACTGAAAAGACAAGGATTCAGTGATGTGATCAATGTTAAAGGCGGAATGTCCGCCTGGCGGTAAAGGTAGTAATAAACCAGCTTAACTGATCCGTTTCACCGCGAACTTTCGGGAAATATCTTGTCGGAATATCCATTATTTCCGGGGAAATAATGGAGAATTGTCGGGAAATAGTGATTGGAATCACTTGCGAACAATTTAATCCTTGCTATAATGAATAGACTAACTGACAGAAAGGGCTGAGGGTGGCTGATGGATAACTAATTCCTAAATTCTCAAAACGAATGATTCGTTATGTAGAAAAACGGGATTGGTCTGTCCATTTATAATTGCCACTTTCAACCTTTGCTGAGTCGATACAACGATGCTCACCAATAGAGTTGAGGCTTTTTTGAGATGCTGACAGGACCGATCCTTCCGATTAATTTACGGAGGGATCTTTTTTATGTTCCCTTCCAACTGGAGGAATGCAGATGTTACGTGGAATAGTGAACAAGGTATCAGCTGGATATGGGGATGTTAGTATTTTTAACGGACTCAGCGCAGAAATTTCTTTAGGAGCAAGAATAGCAATAGTCGGGCCGAACGGGGCAGGGAAAACCACTCTTTTATCAATTCTGGCAGGTGAACGAGAACCTTCTTCTGGAGGAATTGATTGGATTGGTCGAACGCCATCCATTTCATATTACAAACAAGAGGCTGAAACAGTGGACGCCGTGGATTGGACGCAAGCCGGACTCCTTCAAAATCGCAGTCACTGGCATGTGCCGAAAGATGCACAATACGCTCATGCAAGCGGTGGGGAAAGAGTCAAAATGAGACTTACAGCTACGCTCGCTGAAAACCGTGAAGTCTTGCTGTTGGATGAACCGACCAATCATTTGGACGCTGAAAGTGTGGAGCGGCTCATAGAAACACTTAAGAACGTAAGGAAACAGTACTGTTTGTCTCCCATGACCGGTATTTCATCGACCGTCTCGCGGACTCCGTTTTCGAAATCGAAAACGGAGAATTGACAGTCTATGAAGGCAATTACACAGATTATCGCAAGCAGAAAGACCACGCGCGATTCGTTCAGCAAAAACATTATGAAGAGCAGCAGCAGTACATCGCCGAAATAGAAGGCCAAATTGAGCAGCTGGATACGTGGTCTGAGAAAGGGCATGCTGAGTCTGCGAAAAAAGGCGGCCGAGCCATGGGAGCTAAAGAATATTATCGAAAGAAAGTAAAGAAGCGGAATGTACAAATCCGTTCGAAACGAACTCGATTAGAAGCTGAACTGGAAAAAAGTCGAATAGAAGCACCTGAGGCAGAGACGTCAGTTTCGTTCGAACTGGAAGGGCTGCGTAAGAAAGGAAAGCGTGTACTTGAACTGAAAGATGCTGGCAAAGCTTTTAGTGATAGACAACTTTTTCATCACGCTGCATTTACAGTACAGTCAGGTGAACGACTTGCGCTGTTCGGACCAAATGGCTCCGGTAAAACGACACTGTTCCGTATGCTTTTAGGAGAGACTGATTTTGAAGGTGGGGTCTGGTTGTCTGAAGGGTTGACTGTCGGATACTTGCGTCAAACCGCATTCGATTTACCAGATGAGCAAACGATGGGCGAATATTTTTATTCACCTTCTTACGAGGAACAAGGGTTTCTTCGAATTCAGCTGACGAATTTAGGATTCTCGGCCGGTCAGTGGCAGCTTCCGCTCGGGGCACTTAGTCAAGGCGAACGGTTGAAAGTGAAGCTGCTGGATTTCATCCGCAGAAAAACAGATGTACTTTTGCTCGATGAACCGACGAATCATCTGGATCTTCCTTCACGTGAAGAACTGGAGCGGACGTTGGAAACGTATCCGGGAACGTTGTTATTTGCATCGCACGATCGGTATTTTACGGAGCGTCTAGCAGACGGACTGCTGTTGTTTGAAAATGGGACAGTTTGTAAAGTGCCGTATAGTTTGAAGGAGTGGGAAAGTAGAAAGTCCTCTCCCGCCGTTCCGTCATCTGAACAAGAAAAACTTCGGATTGAAACCCAATTGCAGGAAGTATTAGGGAAGTTGAGCCTGCTGACACCGGGGAATCCAGAATACAGCAAACTAGATCAGCGATTTTTTGAGCTATCCCGACAGTTAAGACAGCTGAAAAGCTAGAATGAGAAGAAGCAGAGACACCGTGCTCTGCTTTTTTGTTTGCCGTAGAATGAAAATGAAACCGTATTCCATTATGTGTTGTCTAACAGATAGAGAGAAAGTGGAGGTGGCGGATTGGAAAGAGATGAACGTGACCGGCTGCTTGTTGAAGCGATGGATCTACATGGCGATTATCTTCTGCGGGTTGTGTACGCAATCGTTAAAGAAAAGACCAAAGCAGAAGATATCGTCCAAGAGGTTTTCATTCAATACTACATACATATCGAAGAGTTCGAGCATCGTTCCTCCGTTAAAACGTATTTATATCGAATTGCGATAAACCAATGCCACAATCTTTTTAAAAGCTGGCATTATCGAAAGCTAGAGCTTTCCTATCAAGTTGGACAATTACTAGTGTCCCTTCAAAATACGGAGGAACAGGTGTTAAATGAGGAATCGAGTGAAGAGCTAAAACGGCTAATTAATCGTCTTCCGTTAAAGTACAAAGAAGTAATTTGGCTGTTTTATTATGCAGAAATGAAGGTTTCTGAAGTAGGAGAGGTACTGGGGTGTTCTGTCAATACAGTGAAAACCCGATTAGCGCGTGCACGAAAACTTGTAAAAGGAATTCTGAGGGAGGAGAACACCGATGACTAATAAAATGCAGGACCAATTAGACGCAGTATTGCCAGAAAGACTAATTTTGGAAGACGCGTTAAAGCAACGGATTCTTCATCAAGCTCACCAACGGCTCGATGCTGAAGCGGTGCCGAAGGGATTAACGCTGAAGCCCCTCATGACGGCTGCGGCTTTTGTTGTTGTGGCAGGTGTTCTCGCAGTCCCTTACGTGGAGCAAGGGCAGCAAGAACATGCTTTTCAGGAAGCCCTTTATGAGGAAACAATCCAAAAAGTTGTCGTACCAAATGTAGCTTACCCGAATTTAATCAATTCCATTTATGTTGAAGAGAATAATGAAATCATCCACACGGATGAAAGAGGTATATATTCGTATTCCATCAATGATAAAACAGAGACTGTACTGGTGCCGCCTTCAGAGACTATTGAATTCTCCAGTGTGTCACTAGAGGCAAGTGAAAACTGGGTGGTCTGGGGCAATAGTGAAATTCACATTTTAAATAGGAAAACAGGTAAAGAACATGTGCTGCTAGAGGATTATATAGAGGTTCAATTGATAGGTGACCAAATTCTATATCTAGCGATCACCGACCATCCAGTCTATTATCTTTATGATTTGGAAACCAATTTTAAAATTAAACTTCATGATATTAATGGGAATGGAATCAGTGTAACGGATGTACGGAATAGCAGAACAGCTATGGTGGAAGAGTTAGAAGGAGAAACTGGCTCATCGGCTTACGTATCCATTTATAATCTTGAGAGCAGAAAACTGTGGCAAACCTACAAGATACCTTATAAGAGTGTTTCTTATCTAACATTGGAGGACGATCGAATGTATGGTCAATTTTCTTATAATGGGAACGATTTTTCACTTGGTTATCTTGACTTAGATACTGGTAAAGTTCATATGCTGGATGTCCCTGGAAATAGCGCGTATGCAATCTATGATGATTTTTTGGCGCTCAGTGTGAATAAGAGAGATAGCGATACCGTCAAGCTATTCCACTTGAAAGAGGACACTGCAGAAGAGATTAAGACGTTGAACGGTGTCGGTGAAAGACTTGTGAAACCGCGTTTTAATGACTCCGGAAAACTCATTGTAAACGGAGAAGGACAGAAAACACCACTTTACATTATAGACACCAAAAACCTGCAGGATAACTAAAACCAGTGGATTGGACGGCGGGTATAGGGCTCTTCCGTGACAATTCACTGGTTTTCTCTGTTACTGAGTCGGCATGAATGCAACTTGCCAAATGCCGTCTTCGTTTTTGATTAATTGGAATCCAGCAGGCGGTTCGTTTTTGCCAGTTGGATAATATTCAATGTACCCTTCAATTTTACTTGTCTGAAGAAAACGACCCTGTTCAAAATCTTGAAATTCCTGCGCCAATTGTTCCGCGGTACCGCGGTCAGTTTCAGGAATCGCTTGGTCCTCTTCTTTACTCCATTGGATATACTCTTTGCGGTCAGTGTAAAGTGCATAGACTGCCTCGTAATTTCCCGAATAAGAGGCGTGAATGTATAGCTTTGCAACACTCATAGGGGATAACCCGACTAAATGTTGAGTATCTAAATCTTCCTCAAATGCAGTATATACATTTTGTTCAGCTGTATTTAACTTTACAGCAGCCTGATCATTAGACGTATCTTCAGCAAACGTCTCCAAGCCTTGGATGATACCTGCTGCCAAGAGCTGTTCCTTTTCTTCACCGTTCACAGAGTATCGAATTTTAATGGCACGGGTTTTGTCAGGGACTACATTTGTCAGTAGCGCTTTCAAAATTAAACTGCTTTCATCTTCAATCACAAAGTCATGAATATCAAAAGTTTTTCCAATTTTGTTCCGTGCATAAACGCCGGACTTTTTTGTCGCGTTCCCCCCGTAGAATGTATAAGAAATTCCATCGGTCGTCTGTAGAGATTGCTCATTCACTTTAACCAATTCAACCTCTTTAATGGTTGCAGTGCTGTTCCCGTTCCAAGTCAGTGGCAAGACAATATAATAGGTTTCATTGGAGTGAAAAGGCCCTGAAGAAAGGTTTGCTATCGTAAACTCCCCTGTGCTATTCAAATCTTCAGTGGATAGGCCGTTTTGTTTTGCGGAATTCAACAGTTCATCATTTATTAAAAACATTCCAATGAAAACTAAGGACGCAGCGAAGAGTGTACCGACAATAGCAGGAATGAATCGCGCTGGACGTTGTGTGCGCTGTATTTTTCGTCTGACAGTTTGTTTGTCCTGTTGGGTAAATGACTCTTTATGAAATACGGTTTTATCTAAAGCAGAACGGATTTTTTTTTCCTTATCGTTCATTCGGATCCCCGCCTTCCAGCAATTGCGCTAATTTTTCCCGGCCCCTTTTTAACCGGGTCCGAAGAGTGTTTTGGTTGACGTTCAGCAGTTCGCTAATTTCGGGTACTGTCAGATCCTCGTAATAATAGAGCAAAATGACTTCTCGATACGTAAGTGGAAGTGCGAGCACGCATTGCGCCAGCTGTTCATCGTTACTGTTTTGAAGCATGTAATCCTGTGGGGTCGGCTCTTTAGATCGAAGAAACTGAAAAAGCGTACTCCCCACAATCACACGCTTAATCCACGAACTTTTCAACACATCTTTACATCGATTAATGGTAATCCGATACAGCCAAGCTTCTATGGAACGAATTTCCTCCAGTTGATGCGCTCGCTGAAAACATGTCACGAATACATCTTGGACAACTTCCTGCGCTCGACCCCAATCTTTGAGGTAACTGAACGCAAGATTCGTCAACCGGTTTCCGTATTGGTCCATCAATTGTTCGAGCCATTCCTCTTGCTTCCGATCTGGAAAGGATTTGTTCTCACTAGGCATGCCAACCATCCTTTCTCAAGTAGCCCCACCCGGGTGTACCTTAAAGACGAGTGCAAAAGCACTGTCGTTTCATTTATCAGTCAAAGAATTCATTTTTCTAACGTTTTTGATCAAGCTAGGGGTAGTATACAGGTAAAGGGAGTGATCACGTGGTCTTAGAATCAGGATGGAATTTGGACAGCAGCTACAGTCGGCTGCCAGAAGTGTTTTTTGCAGAAGCGATTCCTGAAAAGGCAATTTCTCCAAAAGTGATATTGGTGAATAATGGTCTTGCGCAATCACTTGGACTGAACGTTGAAGAATTGAACCCCGAAACACTTTCTGGAAATGAAATTCCGGATGGGTCTTTGCCAATAGCACAAGCCTATGCGGGACATCAGTTTGGGAATTTCACGATGCTGGGTGATGGACGAGCAATTCTATTGGGAGAGCAAATAACCCCTTCTGGTGAGCGAATTGATATCGGATTAAAAGGATCAGGCCCTACAGCATTTTCACGAGGCGGTGACGGTCTGGCGGCGCTCGGTCCCATGTTGCGTGAGTATATCATTAGTGAAGCGATGTACGCATTAGGCATACCTACGTCGCGAAGCCTATCTGTTACGCTGACTGGGAATGACGTGCATCGGGAAGCCGCATTGCCAGGCGCAGTTCTCGTCCGCACCGCAAGCAGTTATTTGCGGGTAGGTACATTCCAATATGCAGCTGCCCGTCAAGTAACTGAGGATTTGATGATGCTTGCTGATTACGCCATAGAACGGCATTATCCAGACGTTGCATCTGAAGAAAATCGATATGAACTTCTGCTCAGAAATGTTATTGAGAGGCAAGCAGCATTGATTGCCAAGTGGCAGCTTGTTGGGTTCATCCACGGAGTCATGAATACCGATAATATGACGATTAGCGGGGAAACAATTGACTATGGTCCATGCGCATTTATGGACGTATACGATCCAGCGACCGTGTTCAGCTCCATTGATGTAAATGGGCGTTATAAATATGGCAACCAGCCAGGTATTGCATCTTGGAACTTGGCGCGGTTTGCAGAAGCTTTGTTGCCGCTGCTTGATGAAAGTCAGGATGCAGCTATACAAATAGCGGAAAAACAGCTAGCTCAATTCGGTAAGGTTTTCGAGCGTGAATGGTTGAATGGCATGCGTGCAAAGCTCGGTTTGCTGGATGAAAAGCCTGAAGATGAAGCCCTTTCGAAAGAGTTGCTGCTGATCATGAAAGATAAGAAAGCGGACTACACGAATACATTCAGAGCATTAACAGATGCCAGTGCCGAACAGCCAAGTTGGTTCGCAGAAGATGCTTTTAACGAATGGAAGAATAAGTGGGAGGTTCGCAGGGGCCAACAGACTGAATCCATAGAAGAGTCCAATGAAGTAATGCGACTTAGCAACCCCGCAGTGATTCCGCGCAACCATCGGGTGGAAGAAGCAATTGAAGCAGCAGAAAATGGTGATTTTAGTGTGCTGCACAAGTTGAACCAAGTTCTCACTGAGCCATACTCTAATTCTAAAGAGCAGATTCCTTATACGGCACCGTCGACTGCGTCGGTACCTTATCAAACGTATTGTGGAACATAATTTTATGATAAAAGTTGCGAACGCTAGTGAGGCGTTCGTCTTTTTGTGGTAAAAAATAAGCAGGAAAGATCCATTACCTACTGGGAGCCATGTTTACTCTAGTGACGAGGATCAAAAGAAATTCTAGTAACTTGGTAATAGTGATCATTTCATTAAAAAACAGTATATTATAGTCTATCTGGCAGTTATAGTGAGGAAGTTGAAAAAATGACTGACAGGTGTTGGATACATATGTTAAAGAAATGGACTGGATTGTTCAAAGGATTACTGATTGTGCTGGCACTTGCTGCGTGTGGGAATGATCAAACGGATCAGACAGACAAATCAGATGGGAAGAAGTACAAGTTCAAGTTGCTCACAAAGGACTCAGATACTTACGTCGAATTCGTGATTAGTAATATAAATGACACTGAAATCAATGCCGAGAACTTTGAAGCTGGTGAACTGTAAGTGATTTCCATGCCTGACTCATCCTATTTCAGGGTGAGTCAGGCATTTTTGAGTGTTGGATTAATTCCTTATTTGTACCCGCTCGTTTCAGCGGAGAACCCGCTCGTTCCAGCGGAGAACCCGCTCGTTCCGTCGGAGAACCCGCTCGTTCCGGCGGAGAACCCGCTCGTTCCGGCGGAGAACCCGCTCGTTTCAGCGGAGAACCCGCTCGTTCCGGCAGAGAACCCGCTCGTTCCATCGGAGAACCCGCTCGTTCCGGCAGAGAACCCGCTCGTTCCGTCGGAGAACCCGCTCGTTCCAACGAGAAACCCGCTCGTTCCATCGGAGAACCCGCTCGTTCCAGCGAGGAACCCGCTCGTTTCATCGGAGAACCCGCTCGTTCCGGCAGAGAACCCGCTCGTTCCAACGAGAAACCCGCTCGTTCCATCGGAGAACCCGCTCGTTCCAACGAGGAACCCGCTCATTCCATCAAACCGCCGAACCCAATTCCATCTCAATATGTTATACTCCACCGTAGAATTTAATAGAAAAGGATTTGGGGAAATGACAAAAGCAATCACTATAAAGAAACCACTGCCCACACTTTGGCTCGTCGTGCTGCTCGGCACGTTGACGGCATTCGGCCCGCTGTCGATGGATATGTACTTACCGGGATTGCCGGCAGTAGCATCAGATATGAGTGCATCGACTTCGCTTGTTCAATTAAGTTTGACCGCGTGTCTTATCGGACTTGGTGCGGGACAGCTCGTATTTGGTCCGCTGAGTGATATTTACGGAAGACGGCGTCCACTCGTTCTGACGCTTGTTGTCTATGCTGTTGCTTCGGTTCTGTGTGCGTTCACGACATCGATATGGCCATTCATTCTCCTGCGTTTTGTTCAGGGGTTAACGGGCGCAGCAGGGATTGTCATCGCAAGAGCATGTGCCCGTGATTTGTATGCAGGGCATGAACTTACGAAATTCATGGCACTGCTCTCCATCGTCAATGGGGCAGCCCCGATTCTCGCACCGATTGCTGGCGGTGCCATCTTAAGCTTTGCCTCATGGCCCGTTGTGTTTTTTGTACTTGGCGGAATTGGATTACTGATGTTCGTTGGCACGGCTGGTTTTTTACCGGATACACTGCCCATTGAGAACCGTGCAGAAAAGGGAATTTTATCGGTATTCAAGACGTTCGCACGGTTACTTAAGGATCGTCAATTTATGGGGATTGCACTCACCCAAGCATTTGTCATGGCGTCTATGTTTGCCTATATCGCAGGTTCCCCTTTTGTCCTGCAAAACATGTATGGCGTCACACCACAGCAATTTTCTTTATTCTTCGCGTTAAACGGTATTGGAATAATTTTAGCCGCGCAAATTACGGGGCGTTTATCGCATAAAGTATCTGAAATGAACTTCCTCATGACGGGTGTACTTATTTCATTAGCAGGGAGTATAGTGTTGCTGATTGCCATCTGGCAGCAAGGATCATTGTTCATTGTTGCAACAGCCTTTTTCCTAGTCGTTTCAAGTGTGGGAATGGTCTCAACTTCAGCATTTTCACTAGCGATGCATCGACAAAGTCAGGCAGCGGGGAGTGCATCGGCATTCCTCGGTTTATTGCCATTTGCCGCAGGCGCAATCGTCTCACCGCTTGTCGGAATTGCAGGCGATCAAACTGCGTGGCCATTGGGAATTGTTATTACTAGCTGCAGTCTAATGGCGTTCATCATTTATATGGGGCTGGTTCGAAAGCCATTTGAAGCAAAATAAAATACAATTACTAATACCCCTGGTTCTATAGGGCCGGGGGTGTTTTTCATTTGTATTCATTTAAAATAATCTCATTGCCGAAAATGAGAATACTTGGTACTGTTAACAGGATAGCCCACTGTCTTTTCTTCCGTATATACAGCATATTGTGTAAGCCCTTACATAATTACAATGTTGAAAAGTGTATAAGATAGACAATGGCGTGATTCAAACCTATAAGGGAAAGAGGAGAGGGAATGAAGAAAAAAGTTCTTGCTGCGTTAGTGGCACCAGTTGCTGCATTATCGTTACTTGGGGCTGGACAGGCAGAGGCGAACACTAACTTCGATATGGTAGTGAAGGATCCTGCTGAACTTATGCGGGACCAAGGAATTTTACTAGGATTGCCTAATGGTGATCTAAAAGTGAATGACGCACTTCAACGTGTAGAGTTGTTGATGATGTTAGATCGTGCGGGGAAACTTGAAGGATCTAAAGCTAAACTGTCCTTTACAGATGTACCTGGAAAATATCAAGACGTTGTGTCAAAAGCAGTACAGTCAAAGTTAGTAAGCGGTTTTACCAAGCAATCATTCAAACCGAATCATTCTCTGACAAAAGGACAATTCGCTACGATTTTCACATTGAGTGAAACAGGCGGGAAAGTACCTTCAGTCGACTTATCCATTCTTAATAACTATACAGATGCATCAAAAATACCAACATATTTAAAGCCATATATTGCGTACGCGATACTTGGCGGTGCCTTTGATGTCGAATATGGCAAACCGTTCGAGTACGAAAAAGAGATTACACGTGCAGAGGCATCTAAAGCATTTAAGCCTGTTGTCTTTGACGTAATTGATTTCCTAACAACTAACGACATTCACGGAAACATTGAGTTTAACGAAAAGTACCAAAATGGAGGCATGGCTATCATTGGCGGTTTGGTGAATGCATTCCGTTCAGTGAACCCGGATGGCACAGTTGTTGTAGATGGCGGAGACATTTTCCAAGGAACACTCATTTCAAACTCATTTGAAGGAGCTTCTACATTTGATACGATGAATGCGATTCAATATGACGCGGCTGCAATCGGGAACCACGAATTCGATTGGGGCGTAGACGTTCTGAAGGATCGGATTGCTCAGGCTAAATTCCCTGTAATGGGTGCCAATGTTTATGATGAAAAAACGAACAAGCGTGTAGATTGGGCAGAACCATATACAATGGTTGAAAAGGGTGGCTACAAAATCGGAATCATCGGATTTGCGACTCCTCAAACCCCTGCTACAACACTTGCAACGCACGTAGAAGGGTTGTCTTTCCCAACGCCAGCACCAATTGCGAAAGAACTCGCAGCTGAACTCCGTGAAAAAGGAGCCGACTTTGTTATTGTGACATCACATTTACCGGGAGAGCATGCGAAAGATTCCGATGAAATCATTGGAGAGCTAACGGATCTTGCAATGGAGTCAAAGGGAAGTTTGGATGCTATTGTTGGCGGGCACTCTCATAAACGGGTATCTGGTCATGTTAACAATATTCCAGTTGTAGAAGCACAAAGTTATACGGCAGCTATGGGACATATCCAGTTATTTATCGACAAAAAGACGAAGCAAGTTTACTCTTCTGAGTCTGGGATCTTGGAAACTAAAGTTGGGCTTACAAAGGAAGACGATGCAGTAGCAGGAATTGTATCTGGTTATCAAGAACAAGTTAAAGAAATTGCTGCAGAAGTTGTAAGCAAAACAACTGGAGATTTGACACGCACACCTTCAGAAGGGAAGTACGGCGTGAGCCAGTTAGGGAACCTAATCAGTGACGCAATGATGCAAAAAGCAGATGCACAAGTGGCATTCCAAAACATTGGAGGCGTCCGTGCAAACATGGAAGGCGGCGATATCACATATGGAGACGTATTCAGTGTCATTCCGTTTGATAACTACAATGTCGTTTCTGAGATGACGCCGCAGCAAATTAAGATGATTTTAGAGGGACCATTGAAAGATGGATCAAACTTCTTAACGATTCAATATGGCGGACTAAAAGTAGTCTTTGATGCAGAACGAGCTCACGGTGATCGCATTCTATCCGTTACTCTCAATGATGGAACATCTTTATACAAAGATGGTAAGTTCTCAGAATCGAAGGTGAAAGTTGTAACAAACAACTTCCTTGGAACTGGTGAAGGGGACGGTTTTGATACATTCGGGGAAGTAGAATGGACGTCAACGCCTGACTTCCAACGCGAATTATTCGCAGACTATTTCCGTGCAATGAAAGCTGCAGGAACAACAATTGATGCATCTGCAGTTCTAGATGACCGATTGATATCAGTTAAGAAGTAAATAATTAGAAAACCAACCCATGAGTTAGTCTAATGGGATTGGTTTTTTTTTTTTGCCTAATGGAAACTTTTTTCTACCTTTTAAAGCATTAACCACGCTTAAATCAAAGTTCTTTAACATTGTATACTAGTTGGTGTATTTGTGTTAACATTACTTTTAAAATGGTTGACGCAAAAAGGGATTAAAAGGGGCGGACAAAATGAACTGGAAAACACTTGCACAAGAAGTCATTGAAGGAAAAGAAATTTCAAATGAAGAAGCACTGTCGATTTTGAACACAAGTGATGACGATGTCTTAGCGCTGCTGGACGGGGCTTATGACATCAGGCGACATTATTTTGGGAAAAAAGTGAAATTGAATATGATTATGAATGCTAAGAGTGGTTTCTGTCCGGAAGACTGCGGGTATTGTTCGCAATCTTCGAAATCGACAGCTCCGATAGAAAAATATCCATTCATCTCCAAAGAGGAAATTCTAGAAGGGGCTAAACGGGCATTTGACAACAATATCGGGACGTACTGCATCGTAGCAAGCGGACGTGGACCCACACGAAAAGACGTACGCGTTGTCAGCGAAGCCGTTGAAGAGATCAAGGAAAAGTACGGGTTAACCGTTTGTGCGTGTTTGGGGATTTTAAAAGAAGAGCAAGCAGAGCAGCTAAAAACTGCAGGGGTTGACCGGTATAACCATAACTTGAATACATCCGAGCGTCATCATGATTTCATCACAACATCACATACGTACAAAGATCGTGTGGACACCGTAGAAATTGCGAAAAAGTATGGGATCTCTCCTTGCTCTGGTGCGATAATCGGAATGAAAGAGACAAAAGAAGATGTCGTTGACATTACACGTGCACTGCGCAGGTTAAATGCAGACTCTATTCCAGTAAACTTCTTGCATGCGATCGATGGAACAAAACTTGAAGGTACGAATGAACTGAATCCACGGTATTGCTTGAAAGTGTTAGCGCTTTTCCGCTACATGAATCCTTCAAAGGAAATTCGAATTTCAGGCGGTCGTGAAGTTAACTTACGATCGCTCCAACCAATGGGAATGTACGCTGCCAATAGCATATTTGTTGGGGATTATTTAACAACGGATGGTCAGGAACGCAATTCGGATTTTCATATGCTGGAAGATCTCGGATTCGAAATTGAGCTCACTGAAAAGCAAGCGCTGGCTGCTCATTTATAAAACATTAAAACCAGCTTATGTCGGCTTAATCAATACCGAATGAGCTGGTTTTTTATGAAAATCCCCAAACTCTATAATTGTGCAAGGGGTATAGTACTCATTTCATTAGCTTCCGAGATAAAAGGATCAAGAAATACTTACATAGGTGGTGTGATGTCAACTTTCAATAGGCTGAGGGCATCTTCAATCAGGCGGATGTCAGTGAGGATAACGGATTTCAATGGAGTGGGCGCAAGTTGATATTCTTGGTTGAGGTGATGTAACTCACGAACCATCACATAATTTTCACTTTCTGTCTGCATATTCTGTCCCTCCTCTTAAGCAATTTTACCCGGTAGATGCAAGGTATAAACTAATTTCCAAGAATTCAAGGTAAAATTCTGTAATATTTGTTACAAAGCAATGACTGATATCGTGCAATAACGTTCAACCCATTGATCCAAAAAGGACGTATTGGGAACTTACAAAACAAAAAAACACCAACTCTTAGACAGGATGCCCATTAGAGTTGGTGTTTATAAGTTAAGCAGTAATATCTCGTTTAGTAAACACTGAATAGCTGACGATTAAGAAAACAACTAGATACACAGCTAAGACGGCTAACGAGAATGGCAAAGTGATGTCGTCATTTATGACGAAATTAGATTCGTACATGGTCACATCCATGTGCGTGAAAAGTAAATACTTAACGACTTCGAAGCGGCTTAACAGTACAACAATTACGTTACCCGTAAAGTAGATGAACAAGGATAATCCAATTGCCATACCGCTTGAGCGGAACACGCTGCCAATCATGAATGCAAACGTTGCGGTAATGATGACGTTGACGAACGAGAGCAGTAACATGTATAGCCCGTGGCCCCAAATCGAAACATCCACCACGTTGCCGCCTGATATCGCAAGGGCTTGCCCGCCCCCTGATGGGAAGAAAATGAAAGCACTTAGAATCGTCGTTACAAAGCCAATTATCATCAGCAAGACACCGAATAGCAAGATGGCCAGATACTTGGACGTCATGATTTTCCAACGTTTAACGGGACGCGTTAATAACATTTTTATTGTTCCTTGAGAAAACTCGGTTGCCACGATTCCTGCTGCCACAATAACAGTGAGTAACAATGCGATGCTGCCGACTGATGGATTATAAATCATTCCCTCGCGACTAGTGTCTTTCAGCGGAGCGACATTGTTTGCAAGTCTATATTCCAGGATTTGAACATTCTCTTCAGCCTGCCGTTTACTTTCTCCTTTTAGAACATCCATTTCTAATGAGTTTTTGTCCATTTCCAATTCGCTTTTGGCGCTGACTTTCCAGTCGGGTTCATCGCCTGTTAGACTATCAGACCACTTCACGATTCCCGCCATTCCAAGAATGAGTACAACTACCAAGCCCGCCATAATCCAGGTACCTTTTTTGGACCACAGTTTCATCCATTCATTTTGAAGCAGTTTCAGCAAGCTGGCCACCTCCTGTCAATTCGAGGAATTGGTCCTCAAGTGTTTTCCGATGCGGCTGGATTGCATATAGTTCAAGTCCTGCTGCTGCCAGAGCTTTAACGAGTTCTGGAATGTGAGTTTTTTCTGCTTGAATCACAAATCCCTCATTAACGCTCTCTGTTTTGAATCCAAGAGTTCCAAGAAGTTCAAAGGTTTGATCAGCAGGAAAAGCTTCTACGTAATAATGAGCTTCTTGAGTTTCACGCATATCCCTTAGATCAACAAGTTTACCGTTTTGAATGACAGCAATCCGGTCACACATGAGCTCGATTTCTGAAAGCATGTGGCTGGATACGAAAACAGAAACGTTTTCTGTTTTTGCGATTAAACGTAAATAGTCACGGAATTCACGAATACCAGCAGGATCCAGACCATTTGTCGGTTCATCCAAAATTAAAAACTTAGGTCTGTGCAGCAAAGCTTGTGCCAGCCCCAGGCGCTGACGCATCCCAAGTGAATAAGTCCCAACTTTTTCATGGATACGGTTTTGCATCCCGACTTGTTTCACGACTTCATCGATACGTTCTTTCGTTACCCCTTTTTGCATTCGTGCAAAGTGCAGCAAGTTTTTGTACCCCGACATGAACTTATACATTTCCGGGTTTTCAACAATGACCCCAACTTTAGAAAGGGCTTCTTCAAAGTCTGCGGAAAGCGTTTGCCCGTCGATTACGACTTCGCCGCCGCTTTTTTTCATCAGACCGACCATCATTCGAATGGTTGTCGTTTTACCGGCACCGTTCGGACCGAGAAAGCCGGTGATTTGACCAGGGTAAAGCTGTAAACTCAAATCATCGATAATCTTCTTTCCCTTGATGACTTTTGTTAAATTCTTCAGTTCCACGATTGGAGTGGGTTCCATGGTATTTCCCCCTTTAGTTCGTACGTGATTAATAAAATAATGTCCATAATAAGGTATACGTTTTGAAGTGTGTATAGTTTCGTATTTTTGAAAACTAAAAATGATGAGATCATTCTTTCCCCATTTCTGTGCATTCACGAGTACAATAGAGAAACCAACAATGCGCTTAGGAGGAACAAACGATGGAGATAGGAATTAGTACGTTCGTTGAAACAACGCCAGATCCGGAAACCAGAGAGATTAAAAGTCATGCAGAACGGCTGCGTGAAGTGGTCGAGGAGATTGTGCTGGCAGACCGTGTTGGCCTTGACGTGTTTGGTGTCGGTGAACATCATCGGGCAGATTACGCGGCATCTTCCCCAGCCGTTTTACTGGCTGCAGCGGCTTCTCAAACCTTTAATATTCGCCTAACCAGTGCAGTTACTGTATTATCCTCTGCGGATCCAGTGCGTGTGTTTCAGGATTTTGCCACACTTGACGGAATTTCAAATGGACGTGCTGAAATTATGGCTGGCCGAGGGTCATTCATCGAATCGTTCCCGTTATTCGGACAAGATCTATCGGACTATAATGAGTTGTTCAATGAGAAATTGGACTTGTTATTGAATTTACGTGAGTCAGAAGTGGTTTCTTGGGATGGAAAGCATCGACCTGCAATCGATCGCAGGGGTGTATATCCGCGGCCTGTGCAAGAACCATTACCAGTCTGGATAGGCAGCGGAGGGAATCCAGAATCAGTCGTACGCGCAGGGAAGTTAGGATTGCCGCTCGTGCTGGCAATTATCGGAGGACAGCCAACACAATTTGCGCCACTGGTACAATTGTATAAGCGAACAGCCGCAGCCGCAGGACACGATGTATCAAAATTGAAAATTGCATCTCATTCCCATGGGTTCGTTGGAGAAACAACGCGGGCTGCTGCGGATGCATTTTTCCCGTCTACCCAATATGCCATGAATGTAATTGGCAAAGAGCGCGGCTGGACACCTTATACTCGTGATGCATACGATGATGCAAGAGGTCCAGAAGGGGCTTTATATGTAGGCGATCCAGATTATGTAGCCAAAAAAATTATCAAGTTGCGGAAAGAAGTAGGAATTACGAGGTTCTTACTCCACGTCCCAGTAGGGTCTATGCCGCATGACGAAGTGATGAGTGCAATCCGTTTGCTCGGTGCAGAAGTAGCACCAAGAGTACGGGAAGCGATTGCGCAATGGGAAACAGAATCTAGAGGTGAATAAAAGAGGGCGGCAGGGTGTTAACCACTGCCGCTCTTTTTTGGGGGGGTTAAGATAGGAATGAAAAACTAACTAGCCATTTCTGCACAATCCACAGAATGAGTAGAAGACTTGCTAGTTTCAAAAATTTGCCCCACCCTTTTTTATCAACAAATAGGAAAATGATTGAAAAATAAGCTGCCTCAATTGAGCCAATAATCCATTCAGATAAATGCAGCCACACGCCAATACTTGCAATGACCAGTATAACAACCAAATGTATCCCGTCGTTAGGTTCGTTGACGGTTTCGTCTTGAGTTGTTTCTCTCATTATAAACGCCCCTTTCATAGCTCTGCTCGTACATGAGCTAGAACCCGCCCGTTTCAGTGGAGAACCCGCCCGTTAAGCGTCGGAACCCGCTCATTCCAGAGGAGACCCCGCCCGTTAAGCGTCGGAACCCGCTCATTCCAGAGGAGAACCCGCTCGTTAAGCGTCGGAACCCGCTCATTCCAGAGGAGACCCCGCCCGTTAAGCGTCGGAACCCGCTCATTCCAGAGGAGAACCCGCCCGTTAAGATCTGGTACCCGCTCATTAAGCATCAGAACCCGCCCGTTTAACCTGTAGCTCAACCGTCTTTCCACAACCTAAATCATTTTTTAACCGGGTTATATACCTTTACTGACATACATAAACTATATCGGTAGTTGATATTATGGGACAGGCGACCTATGCGAGGGTTCTGTAACTAACCCATCAAATTCTGATTATTCTCTATTATAACAGTTTATTCCACTCGATAATTGATATACTAAAGAAAAATTGAAGGGAAATGGTATTGAATGCTGAACAAACGAACTGGAAAACAACTACTCTTAGTTGCCATTTTACTCGCCGTTGCATATCTCCCCATCGCTTATGAACAAACCATCCCTGCACTCGCTGCCTCAGCGGCTTTCATCACGCCGCCAGCGAATGCATCCGTAACGTTGTCTAAGAAA
Organism: Sporosarcina jeotgali; assembly: GCF_033304595.1. Classification (NCBI taxonomy): domain Bacteria; kingdom Bacillati; phylum Bacillota; class Bacilli; order Caryophanales; family Caryophanaceae; genus Sporosarcina; species Sporosarcina jeotgali. Next base: position 3,087,300 of record NZ_CP116341.1, on the reverse strand, counting down.
TTGGACGTCCTCCTAGCAGATCCAAAATTGAAGGGCGGAATAACGGGAGTCAGTGTTCGAAAGGCGGATACTGGAAAATCGATCTATTCGCATATGGGGGATATTCGATTGAGACCTGCTTCTAACATGAAACTTCTGACGGGCGCTGCTGCATTAGATGTTCTTGGATCTGACTATCGATTCCAAACCGAAGTGGTAACTGCGAGTAAGCAGAAGGGTTCTGCTCTTCAAGGGGATGTCTATTTAGTGGGCAAAGGAGATCCTGCACTTCTTCAAAGTGACCTCGTGAAATTTGCTGAAGAGTTGAAGCAACAAGGCATTAAAACCATCAAAGGAAATTTGTTTGCAGATGACAGCTGGTATGATGATGATCGGTACTCCCAGGACTTGAATTGGTCGGATGAATTCAACTATGTTGGCGCACAAGTATCGGCTCTCACGCTATCTCCGAACGAAGATTATGATACAGGAACCGTTATAGTCGAAGTGAAGCCGGGAGCAAAAAAGGGTGAGCTGCCGGCTGTCACGTTAACGCCAAAAACCGAAACGTCCGTAATTGTAAATGAGGCGAAAACAGTTGGGAAAGATGGAGAAAAGAAGATTTCCATCCATAGGGAACATGGGACGAATCGAATTATTGTAGAAGGTACCATTCCAGTAGGTGCTTCAAGTTCACGTTCATGGACGGCCGTTTGGCAGCCATCGGAGCTGGTACTTGATGTATTTAGAAGTGCGTTGCAAAAAGAAGGAATTCAAGTGCTTGGAAAAAGCGGACTTCAGCGTGGAGTTGCCCCTGAAAATGCGAAAGCCCTTGTAACTAAAAAGTCTATGCCGTTGAATGAAATCTATATTCCATTCATGAAACTGAGTAACAATGGGCATGCGGAAATGCTTGTGAAAGAAATGGGAAGAGTGGAAAAGGGCGAAGGCAGCTGGAACGCAGGCCTCTCAGTGATGTCTGAAACACTTGAGAGGCTCGGAATCACAAAGGGGACGGTTCTGCTGCGCGACGGTTCCGGGATGTCCCACAAAAACTTAGTCTCATCTGAAACGCTGACGACACTTCTCGTACGCGCTCAAGACGAACCTTGGTATCCGGCTTTCAGAGAATCACTGCCGCTCGCGGGTGAAGGGGATCGCATGGTTGGCGGAACACTCCGCAATCGTATGACAGGGGATTCTACGAAAGGAAACGTGGCTGCAAAAACAGGCTCCATCACTGGTGTCTCCACGCTGTCGGGATATGTAACGACTAAAAAAGGAACACCCCTGGTTTTCTCGATTATAATAAACAATTACATTATGGGACCCGTAACTCAAATAGAAGACGCTATTGCCACAGCACTTGCAGAATCAGATTTATAATCAAAAAACAGACCTGCTGGAGTGTAAACTCCAGCAGGTCTGTTTTTTTCAGTGGAAGCGAGTCACTATGTCTTCGAGATCGAATCTACGAGAGTTAATAAATACGAATTCCTGAGTAACGCTCCCGCCATGTTCCATTCGCTGTTCAGATTTCAATCATACAAGAACCAGCCATAATAACATCGTAACGGCAATGGTCGTAACACCCATCAGTAAAGTCGCCATCGTTTGAGCTTTATAGGCGTCTGTCACTTTCATGCCGCTGAATTCTGTCACGACCCAGAAGAAACTGTCGTTTACATGACTCACGGTCATTGCACCGGCTCCTACAGCCATCACAACCAGTGCAAGCGGAATCGCTCCTTCAATCCCCATTGCAGGAAGCAGCGGTGCTACTAAGGTGGAAGCAATAACCAATGCAGCAGTGGAAGAACCTTGCGCGGTTTTCAGAGCTGCGGATATGAAGAACGGAACGAGTAGGAATAACGCACCGCCTGCAAGCGCAGTGAAGTTCATTTCACCAATCAGTTCAGCGACACCTGAAGTGGCAATCACTTTACCAAATGCCCCGCCGGCCCCAGTAATCAGTAAGATAGGAGCTGCTTCCTTAAGACCTTCGCCAATCCAGCCGGTAAGTGTTTCTTCGTTCAATTTTGGCAACAGCAGGAACGCTGCAAGCACTCCAAACAGCAATGCAACGGAAGGGGAACCAATGAACTGTAAGAATGAGCTGAAGCTGCTTTCTCCCATTGTGAGCTTTGCAACAGAACCCGCTCCAATTAAGATAATTGGCAAGACAATCGGAAGAAATGCTTTAAACGCTGAAGGCATTTCCCCAAAAGACTTTACAATTTCATCATAGTCGAATGTAACGGATTCTTCGTCCTCAGGAACAGTAATCTTTGATCCGACCTTTACAGCCCATAAGTATCCGACAACAGTTGCTGGAATTGCAACGATTAGACCGATTAAAATAATAACCCCTAAATAACCTTCGGCTCCGATATTCCCGGCAGCTGCAATCGGACCGGGAGTAGGGGGGACAAGAGTATGTGTCGCGAACAATCCTGTCGCCAGTGCAACAGACATAGATGCGATTGTCACCCCAGCACGTTTTGCAAGCGCTTTCTTTAGGCTTGTTAAAATGACAAATCCTGAGTCGCAAAATACAGGAATGGAGACGATATAACCGATGAGTGACATGGCAAGTTGAGGGCGCTTTTCCCCAATAACACGTAAAACAACTTCAGCCATTCTATAAGCGGCACCGGATTTCTCAAGGATGACACCAATGATAGTACCAGCAACGATGACAATTCCGATTCCTTTCATGAGCCCGCCAAATCCTTCGTTCACTGTATCTACAACAGTCAATAGCGGCATTCCCGATGTAATTCCAATGAAAAATGCACCTGCAAGAAGTGATAAGAATGGATGGACTTTCAAAACGGCTGTTAAAAAGATAATAAGAACGACACTTAAAATAATCATGGCAAACAACATTTAACATTCCTCCTTATTTTTATAGTGCAGAATTGCCTGTTTAGTGGTTTCTTTTAACAAACTATACGGATTCGACATCGCATCAGCTGCTGTAATGCTATCCGAAGTGAGGGCGTGCACACCTGCAAATAAGTCAGCGAGTGCGGTGTGACTTTCCGGCATGATTGTTCCAGATACAAGCAGTACAGGGACACTTTTTTGTTGAGCCGCCTGTGCGATTCCGTAAGGCGTTTTCCCTGAGAATGTTTGACTGTCAGAACGGCCTTCCCCTGTAATAACGAGATCAGCGGTTTTTAAGTATTTATCAAAATGGAGTGTTTCCAGAACGACGTTTATGCCTGGCTGGAAAGTACTCGAGAAAAAGACTTGGAACACGCCTCCTGCTCCGCCAGCAGCACCAGCACCAGGAGCATGATGCAGAGAGATTCCTGTATGCTTTTCTATAATGTCTGCAAAGTTGGTAAGACTGCTGTCGAGAAGTTCAACATCAGCGCTGGAAGCCCCTTTTTGCGGTCCGAAAACGGCTGAAGCTCCATCTGGTCCTATGAATGGATTTGTAACATCTGCCGCAATTAAAAACTTGCTTTCAGCGATTCGCGGGTCAAAAAAGGCAGAATCAATGGCATGCAGACTTTGCAACGCGCCCCCGCCTTTAGGAAGTTCATCCCCATTCGAATCCAGCAACCTCATGCCTAAGGCTTGTAAAATTCCTGCGCCGCCATCATTTGTGGCACTTCCGCCAAGGCCGATTATAAAGTCACGGAAACCTGCATTAAGCGCATGGACGAGTAATTGCCCGGTTCCAAATGATGAGGTCATAAGTGGATTTCGTTCTTGATCAGTCAGACGCATCAAACCGGAAGCTTCTGCTAATTCAATAACGCAGGCAGCGCAATCCCCGAGCATTCCGTAGCGTGCGGGGATGAGGCGGCCAAGTGGTCCTTCAACGAGCAGAGATACAAATTTCCCATTCGTTGCATCGACTAAACTTTGCATCGTCCCTTCTCCGCCATCAGCGGCAGGCAATAAAACAGATGTGCTGTCCGGGTCTGCCGCTCGGATACCTTCAGCCATAGCTTCAGCTGCTTGCAGAGCAGACAAACTTCCTTTAAAAGAGTCTGGTGCTACGAGTATTTTCATGAATGCATCATTCCTATCAAGTAGTAGTTGATGTCTATCATTATATGTACAGAATAGTCAAAATACATTAGACTTGGTGTATAAGAATCTATTAGATTTGAAGAATTTTTTATACATTGGGGTGGAGTTGTGCTGACGAAACGGCTTGCGGAGGATATCGTAGAACAGACAATGTTTAGATTGGCGCGTAATTTGAATGTGATGGATACAAACGGAATGATTTTGGCTTCAGGTGAAAGAGAACGGGTGAATCGAATTCATGAAGGAGCGGCCCATGTTGCAAAAACGGGAACGCCGCTTTGGATTGACGCAACTAATCTAAGGGATTGGCCGGGCTCCAAGCCTGGCGTAAATTTACCAATTCACTATCAATCTCGACTGGTCGGTGTAATTGGAATATCTGGATTTGAAAAAGAGTTGCGCGATGTAGCGACTCTCGTCCAGTTGACGACGGAAATGATGGTTCACCAGTCTTTATTGACCTCTGAATCGGAGTGGAAAAGGACGGCTGGAGAATTGGTATTTAAAGAGGTAGTCAGCGGGCTTCCCATTTCAGGTGTTACACGGGATCGGATGAACATGTTATCGATTTCCCTGAAAGGCCCGTTTACGATTGTGATCGTTCATCAAAATAAGACAACGGGCACGCCGAATCATCTAGCGGATTGGCTGGCAGAAACGCTGGCAGTTCGTTCAGTTTTGGCTGGAGCTGACCAGGGGAATACCATTCCATTTCTAATATGGGGGTTGGATCGGGAACACGTGAACAAAAGAGTGAAATGGGCTTGTGAACAGCAAAGGGGTTCGATTCTGAAGATTGGAATCGGTAAGACGGTTTGCGGAGAAGAGGATATCGTTTTGGCCTATGAATCTGCCCGCCAGGCAATCCAATTCGGGGAAGCGGAAGTACTCATCAGTGATTTTGAAAAAATAGAAGTTCAGGCGTTGATGGGAGCATATCAACAAGCTTTGCATAGGCAATACATCGAGAGGGTATTGGGCAGTCTGAATGAACAGCTGCTGGAAACACTTAAAACGTATTTAGACCATGATCAGCATGCAAAAAAGACGTCAGAAGAGCTTGGGATCCACCGGCACACACTCTCGTACCGCCTTAAACGCATTTCTGAACTCACCGGGCTGGACCCGACTCGATTTAACTCAGCGGTCCAATTGTATTATGCGATCGTGCTTAAAGAAGGAGCACAAACTTAAAAACCGAGCGCTATCTGCTCGGTTACTTTAATCCGATGAATGCCAAATGGCGCCCTGCCATTTTGTCCTGCCGGTACGAAAACCCATCGTCACTTTGAAATGTACATGTTGGATTGATTTCAATATTAGTACTTGGAATGCCCGCAAGTTCACATTGGGCTTTCACAGTCTGCTGGTTATCAATATGATATTTACCGGTAGTTTCGTTAAACGAAATCCACGGTTCCGCGTAGCCAAGACTATGAAACTTTTCGTAGACGTCACGGTCCACTTCAAACTTTTCTTGGCTCAGTGCGGGCCCGATAAAGACTTGGAAATCTTCCGGTCTGCACATCTCCATCTCGATTAAATGCTTCAGCAATTTAGGCGTAATCTCTTTGACAGTGCCTTGCCAGCCAGAATGGACGACACCGACGATGCCCGCGGGTTCGTTGGAAAGAAGTACGGGAACACAATCCGCCATGAAGCCGGCAAGAACGATGTCCCGTTCGCTAGTGTAGAGTGCATCTGTATTCGGGATTGCAGTTGCCTGGTCTAATGCGCCTCTCCCTCTATCAGCAGCTGTTACTTTGTAGAAGTTAGCACTGTGGGTTTGGTTTGCGCATACCAAGTCCTCTGCTGTATAACCAAGGGATGTTGCGAGCATTCTCCGATTTCTAAGGACATCGGTCCGATCAAGACAGGCATGCAGTGCCATGTTATTTTGTTCACAAGCATCAATGTCTTTCATCGTTATCCCGCCGAACCAATTTCCGTTTGTCCGGATCATCATTTTTTTCATAATCATCACCTGACTTCACTATACCGAAATCCGGCATCTAATTGAAGGAGAATCTGCCGGGATGGCAGTGAAAGAAAAGGTTAATGAAAAGAGTCCGCCCTGAGGACGAACCCTTTCGTACATTTACATCTTGTTCCGATATGGCAAATAAGGCTGGATCGGTGTATTGATAATGGAAGCAGGAATTTCCAAAGAAGTCCCCATTTGAATTTCATAAGGTGTTGTCACCTGATTTGCTGCCAATAGTTCAGCAGCAGTAATTCCGTAATTTGCCGCGATGGACTCTAAAGATTCATCTTTTTGGACGTGATGGGTATCACGCAACTTTTCCACTTTGCAGGCAGCCTGTTTGAACAGCGGCTGTTTGGAAAGTGGATCGACTAAGTCGATGGTAAGCTCATTTGCCGCCTCTTTTTTATCCCAGTTCCCAAAATGGAATGGGACAAAAATCAGTCCTTTTTGAACAACCGTTCCGATACGAGCGGGCACTTCAATGACACCGCGCGGAGACGTAATACGGACAACTTCACCTTCCAAAATTCCGAGTGCAGATGCGTCCTGCTCATTGATTTCCACATAACCGTGCTGTGCAGCCATATGGAGAATTGGAGATCGAGCGGTTTTTGTCCGAGTGTGCCAATGCCAAACGAGCCTGCCCGTCGTCAACCATAATGGGTACTCATCATTCGGCTGCTCAAATGGAGGAACGTGGCGGGTCGGACGCAAGATTGCGCGTCCATCTGCTCCGATATCCTCAAATTCCTCTTTGGAGAGGGCACGGCCAGTGAATTGGTCCTTCCCGAATGTTTGGGCATCATCCGGTTTTGTATGGAATTTGAAATCCGAGTAAAGGCGCGGTGTACCTTTAGATTGTTCATCAGGTACAGGCCAGCGAAGTCCGTTTTCTTTCTCGAGACGCTCATAGGTGATTCCCGACATGTCACATGGACGTCCTTTTGAAATAACCTTGAATTCCTCGAAGCATTCTTCTGGCGTATTGTATGCCACTAATGGCTGTCCATCTTTGTCCTTGAAGTCCATCCGTTTTGCAAACTCCAATAAGATTTCAAAGTCGGTTTTGATGCCTTCAGGAGGGTTCACCGCTTTCCTCAACAGATTGATGGTTCGGTCGGCATTCTCCATGGTTCCTTCCTTTTCGCCCCACAATGCTGCAGGCAATATGACGTCCGCAACAGCAGAAGTTTCGGTCATAAATGGATCTTGGACAATGACAAACGTGCTTTCCAGGGCCTTGCGTGCTCTTTCGCGATTTGGCAGGGAAACCATAGGGTTTGTTCCAATATTCCAGAATAGACCGACTTTCTTCTTTTCAATCAAAGACAGAATATCTTCAATCCCTTTTTCCGGTCCAGCAGGCAAAGTTTTTTCCTCCACATTCCACAGCTCTGCCATTTCTTTAATATGGACAGGATTCGTAGGATTCCGATGAGCGGGGTAAGTTCCCACTCCGCCAGCAGTGCGATTCGCTGAAGAGCTTGGCTGACCCGCCATATGAAGAGGACCGCATCCGGGTTTTCCGATTAGACCCCGTATCAGATGCAGGTTATTAATGGCGACACACGAAGTAGTCGCTTCAGCACTTTGATAAACGCCTTGCAGCGTAGTCGTGACAAGAGAAGGCGTGGAACCGAGGACGTTTGCGAGCGTTTGTAATTTTTCAATTGGCACTTCCGTAACTTTAGCTGCTCGTTCCAGTGTCCAGTCCTGGACAGAATCCTTCATATCTTCAAATCCAACAGTGTGTTCATCGATGAATGACTGGTCGAGCTTGCCGTTCTGCAGTATCTCACGAACAACCCCATTAAGTAATGGCAGGTTTGCACCGGGTTTCACCGGAATATGAAGATCTGCTTCCTTGGCAGTAAGCGTTTCACGCGGGTCCACAACAATCAGGTACGGTTTCCCTGTTCGCTTTTTTCGATCCATGATCCGTTCAAATAGGACCGTTCCGGTTTCTGCAGCGTTATGGCCGAAAAGCATGAGTGTTTCGGTTTCGTCAATGTCATCGTATGAAGCAGGTGTGCCATCTGCACCGAATGATTGCAGGAGGCAAAACTCGGTTGTTGCTGTACATAAACGTGTATTCGCATCGAGAAGGTGTGTTTGTAATCCGGCCCGTCCGATTTTAGCGGTTGTGTAATAATCCTCCAAGAAGCCTTGTCCTGTCGAATAGATGCTTATACTGTTCGGTCCTAGTTCTTTGATGGTCTCTTTTGCCTTATGGATGATCAAATCAAAAGCTTCATCCCACGTGGCCTTCTCAAGCAGTCCTTGAGCATTCCTGATCAGGGGAGAAGTGATCCGGTCGGGAGCCTGGTTGGCCTGCCATTGGTTTTCGCCTTTAGGACCTAGTCTGCCGCGATTTGTTGGATGATCTCCATTTCCTTTGATTCCTACAATTTGCTCATCTTTTATAGCTATATAGCAGCCGCAGCCTACGGAGCAAATATTGCAGGTGCTGTACACCCATTTATCGGGATCTCCTTGACTGTAAACATTTTGGTCAATCCGTTCTTCTTGCCAGGACATAGTGTTCTCCTCCTTATTTAGTAGCGGGTAGATAAAATGTTGGAATCACATATTTTACTTCCATATGGCCATAATCCTTTTCAAGGACTTCAGCAGCCTCTTCTAATTTTGTATGGATCACATGCATGGAGTTTCCGAGTTTCTGTTCGATCTTCGCGGATTCATCTGGAACCCAGTTTACAGCCCGTGCCCAAGATTCATAGAACGGCATAGCCACTTCGTTTGCATGATAAACATGAGTGCACTCTTTTTTAAAGGATGAAAGTGGCGGGTTTGACTGATCCGTCAGTTCATCCAGCAACAGGCGAAGGGACGCTTGTTGATCTGTAAGCGTTTGCTTGAGCAATACCAGCAGGGGATGGTCATATGAGCCAATCGCAGCAATAGCTTGCGCGCTTTCACACTGAACTTCTGAAAAAAGGTTCTTCAAGTGGGTGGTCACTAGTTTTCCCTCCTTATAAAATGTCTTCACTAATATGTAAACTACCACTCTTGCGTGCGAGTAAAACAATAATTCCAATAACTTATGCGGAAGTATCAAGATTAGGGTGTAAGCGGTGACTCGTTAGGGAATAATGAAGGAGATGACTAGCTTGTAAAAGCAGAGACATTGACAAGCTTTTTTTTGTGCATTATTGTAGACTATTATATTCCCTAGTATGCAGATAGGAATTAATCAGAAATATAGAGAAAAGGGGATGCCGACATACAATGAAAGCGCTCTGGAACCGATATGCGAACGCATCTTTAATCCTTAAAATAACGATAGCTTTAATACTTGGAATAGTGGTTGGATTGCTTATGGGCGAGCAAGCAGCAGTGTTTGCGCCACTAGGTGATCTGCTGATCCGTCTTTTGACGTTCTTAATCATTCCTCTTATCCTCTTTACACTCATCGTCGGTGTAAATCAAACGACACTATCGAATCTGGGCCGCATGGGCGGGAAAGTATTCATTTATTATACGGTCAGTTCTGCAATCGCGATTACGGTAGGACTCGCAGTTGCCACGCTATTCCAGCCTGGGTCTGGCATGAAGCTGGATGGGAATGCGTCGTTCGATGTGCCGGATAATCCTGGCATTGTCAATGTCTTGCTGAATATTGTCCCTTCGAATATTGTCACTGCCTTTACGGAAATGAACTTGCTTGGAATTATTTTTACAGCACTCGTTTTTGGGATTGCAATTTCTGCGATGCGCAGTTCAGAAGGATTGAACGAACTTGGCAATCATCTGATGAAAACGGTCAGTGCATTGAACGAAGCTTCATTATTCATCCTAAAAGGGATTTTGCAATATGTTCCGATTGGTGTATTTGCAATTATGGCGAAAACAGTGGGAAGCCAGGGGATAGACACACTCCTCTCATTAGGAGGAATGATTGGTGTACTCTACGCGGCTTTGTTTGCACAAATTGTTTTATATGTTGTTGCCATGCTGCTGTTTAAAGTAAATCCACTTACATTTTTCAAGCACGCTCGGAGCCCGATTGCGACAGCATTCGTTACACAAAGCAGTGCGGGTGCATTGCCCTTGTCGTTAACAGCTGCGCATGATTTAGGATTGCCGCGCAGTTTATATGGATTCAGTTTACCGCTCGGCGCTACGATCAATATGGATGGCGCTGCGATACGAATCGCGGTATCTGCCGTCTTTGCAGCTAATATATCCGGTAACCCTTTGTCCTTGACGGATATGTTATTGGTGGTTTTAATCGGGACACTAGCTTCCATTGGCACTGCAGGGGTTCCCGGTGCAGGGATTGTCATGATTGCGACAGTTTTTGTACAACTCGGTTTGCCTATCGAAGCGGTCGCTTTGCTGACTTCAATTGACGCGTTAATTGGCATGGGTGCAACAGCACTGAACGTCACAGGTGACCTTGTAGGAACGACGCTTATCAGCCGGACTGAAAAACGAAAGAGTACTTTAAAAGAACAAGAAGAAACGGCCGCACAATCTTAAAATAGTTGCATATAGATTACTAAAAGCAGTGGACAAAGACAGATTTTCGTCTTTGTTAGCTGCCTTTTTTATAAGAAACAAAGTTGCCTGATAGGTTACGTCCATTCACAACCATCTGAGGTTTTAGACTTTTAGTGAGGTGTTAAAGGAATAGGAATAGTAGAGAGCTGAATAATTGATTTAATACCTTTGGGGGTATATGATGAAGTCAATCACATCATAAGGAGTGTATGTTATGACAACTCAAGCTACCGTTTATGTTTCTAATACGTGCCCTTATTGCACAATGATGACGAATTACTTGGATGAACAAGAGATTACCTATGAAACAATTAATGTCTCACAAGATCCGGAAGCAGGAAAACGTCTTGTAAAAACGACTGGACAGATGGGGGTGCCTCAAACCAAATTGAATGACGTTTGGATTTTAGGTTTTGATCCCGAGGGTATTCAAAAAGCGCTTCGTGGAGAATCTCAGTGAAACATTTTATTTACAAATTCCGCTGTATGACATGTTCGAATGAAACAGATGCGGAGAAAGAAATGACACGAAAACTCTTTCCGAAATTTTGCATAGGACACGCAGCACTTTTTGCAACTGGTATTTTTCTTGTGATTATGGAATGGATGAACTGATAAACCGGCGTTCCCTGCAGTGAAAAGGGAACGCCGGTTTGATTTTTTTCTATGAAATTGCGATACTTTACAGTAGGAGTGAACGAATTTTTCGTGAATTATTTTGCATCACGCTACTTATATGAAAAGGGGAATTGCCATGAAGCTGGATCGATTGCGTCAGTCATTTGAAGAACTTGCGAAGTTTACAGACGAAGGAGAAGGCATCAACCGGCTTGCTTACACGGAAACAGAGCGCAATGCTCGAGAGTATATGATCCGCCAGTTTGAAGATGCGGGTCTTACTGTGCGTACAGATTACGCGGGAAATGTGATCGCACGCCGTGAAGGAATGACCGCTGAGCTGCCTGTCGTAGCAACGGGTTCTCATATTGACTCGGTCTACGCAGCAGGAGAGTTTGATGGAACAGCTGGTGTGCTTGTTGCACTTGAAGTAATGCGTTCCCTCGAAGACGAAAACATTAAAACAGAGCATTCGATGGAAGTCATTATCTTTGCATGCGAGGAATCATCACGTTTTGGAGCTTCCACCCTTGGCAGCAAAGCCATGTCCGGACGATTGGATCCTGCATACACCCGGTCACTGACGGATCGAAACGGCATCACCCTTATGCAGGCGTTTGAAGAAAATGGACTCGATTTAGAAGAAGTCCATTTAGCGATGCGTTTTCAAGATGAGTTCAAAGCATTTGTAGAACTGCACATCGAACAAGGCCCGGTTTTAGAAAAGCAAAACGCATCCATCGGGGTCGTCTCAGCTATTGCAGCGCCTGTTCGATTCCATGTTCATGTCGGGGGAACCGCAGACCACTCAGGGACAACTCCAATGGATTATCGCCATGATGCATTACTTGGCGGTGCTGAAATTGCATTAGCTGTTGAGCAAGCTGCACTAGAAGAGCTTGAGTATGGCACAGTTGGTACGGTAGGCGTTTTTTCAATAAAACCTGGAGCGATGAATGTTGTCCCAAGTGCAACGGAAATGGACGTCGACATTCGAGGAACGAACACAGAATCACGGCACCGCGTCGTTTCTGCACTTGAAAAGGCAGTCAAAGAAGTAGCTGAAGCGCGCGGGTTAGACGTTTGGATGGACGCCATCTCCAGTGAAGAACCGGTTCAAATGGACGCTGGTATCGTGAACGAATTCAAAGCTGTATGTGAAGAACGCGGCGTGAAGTGGCTGGAAATGCCAAGCGGTGCGGGACACGACGCCATGAATATGGCGGCATTCTGTCCGACAGGTATGATTTTTGTGCCATCTAAAGACGGACTTAGTCATAACCCTGCGGAATACACATCCATGGAAGAATTGCTTGAAGGGGCAGAAGTGTTACGCGCATTCATGTTAAGACAAGCGAAAATGATTTAACTACCCGAGTAGTGCAGTGGGACAGAAATTGTCTAGCTGCGCTGCTTTTTTGCGGATATGATTTTGCTCATTCCCTCTAAAATACATCCATCGATGAGTTACCTCGTCGAAAGGCCTGGAAAGCGCCGCTAATTAACTCCCTTAACGAACTTGAATTGTGCCCCGTTATCGAGAAATCGCTCCAAGTGTAGGAGAAACGCGCGCGAGTGATGGAGAAAACCTCCCAGATGAAGGTCAATCCCCATAATCTGATCGACAAGTAGAAAAGTCATCAAAAAAGAGGACCCACTCGTAGTGGGTCCTCTAGTTTATTTTGCAAAAGGATCTTTATGATCATACTGGTTATGATGAACAACATCACTCCGTAAGTAGTCGAGAATTTCATCCACAATCTCAACGCCATTTTTCAAAGACTCCTTCTCTTGAAGCGTAGTGTTTTGACCGGGGTAGAGCACTTGGTCGAATCCTGGAGCAGGTTTCACTTCGTTCAATTCTTTCATCATGCCTGAAATATTGGCGCGGAACAGGTCAGTGCTGGTGAAGGCACCTGGATCGATAACGATGTGGAGCTGCCCTAACTCTCTTCCTGCAGTCATGTCATGGTACATCGAGGAAACGTGCTTGCCAAACGGAAGTCCCAGCAGCACACCGGACAAGATATCTACCATCATCATTAGACCGTATCCTTTAGGCCCGGCAATTGGAAGCAGCCCTGTCACTTTGAAAGGATCTGTTGTCGGAACACCATCTTTGTCAACTGCCCACGTATCTGGAATGGTTTCACCTTTCGACCGTGCGTGCAAAATCTTCCCCCATGCTTGAATGCTTGTCGCCATATCAAAGATGATTTTATCGTCACCTTCACCAGGCGCGGCAAATGCAATGGGGTTTGTGCCAAAATACGGCTCAGCTCCGCCAAAAGGAACAACCATTGGATCAGACTGACACATTGAAATTCCAATCATTCCAGCTTCTGCAGCTTGTTGAACGAAATACGACATGGCTCCACTATGGCTCATCCGGCGAATGCCAACAACGGCAGTACCATTCTCCCGAGCCATCTCTATCGCACGGGTCATCGCATCTTTTGCAGCAACATGCCCAACACCGTTATCAGCATCCAGCACTGCGGTACCCGGACCGGTCTGCTTGAATTGAACGTCTGGGTTTACCGTAATGCCGCCTTTCGCAATTCGCTCTGCATAATACTCCGTCCGCATTGCTCCGTGTGAAAAAATCCCGCGAGCATCTGCGTGAGCAAGTACGTCTGCCACTACACCGGCATCTTCTCGTTTCAGCCCCGCTTGTGTAAGTTTGTTCGCCATCAATTCTTTCAATTCATTAATCGATATATTCATCCCTGACACTCCTTTTGGCTTCACTAGTAATTTAAAGCGACTTCATATGAAACTGTTCTTGCAGAAACCTAATCCCGTGATTCACTGCACGTACGGAATCGGGGTCGTCCATGTTGGCATCAAAGTTATGCTTTCCGTTTGTGATTGTCATTAGTTCGTTTCGAACACCAAGGGAATCCAGCTTTTCTTTCATGGCTACAGACTCAGAATAAGGCACGTCCTCATCCGCATCCCCGTGAATAAGAAGAGTTGCTGGAAATTCTGTATCCGCTGTTTCAACGGGTGCATAATGTCCCAGCCTGCCTTTAACGGCAGCATCAGAACCAGTCACCCAGTCGAGCCAAGTACCTTGCTGACGGCAATACAAGTAAATCGCATACCGGCGTTCGATTGGAGCGGATGAAATCGGAGTTGACTGAATCAGTTGTTTCGCAAGTATTTCAGGCACTGTCGTCATTGAAGTAAAGTGAGGACTTGGATTGCGGTACCAATCGCCTGTAACTTGTCCATATCCATAAAACGAGACAATCGCATCCGGCTTCACGTCAAACGTCCCTGATAAAAGTGCTAGATAACCTCCCGCCGAGCTGCCGATTACAGCTACCCGTTCACGGTCAAAATCGAAGTGAGCAGGTGAGTCTGTCTTGAGCCAAACCATCAAGTCCTGAATATCATCCCGGATTTCAGGAAGTCTAGATTCAGGTGCAAGGCGATAATCCACAGAGAACACATTGAAACCAGCCTCATTGTATCGACGAATTTGTTCCCGATTCATATCGTCGCGTGTGCCCCAAATCAGTCCGCCGCCGTGAATGTAGACAAGTAAAGGTGCTTGTTTTCCATCAGTTTCATGAAGCACCCCTTGAATTTCACAACCATCCGTCTTTTTATAAACAAAAGTATCCGCCATAATTGCATCCTCTTTCCTCGAGTATCTGTCGGTACATCAAAACAAACAGCAGAGTCTAATGGGCGAAAAAAACTCTGAAGAAAACCGTTTCTGCCACTATCTTACGACACGAAACGTCAAGAATACAGCTTTCGATTCATACTTTTATGTTTTTGTAATGTTAGGCTCCGGTATTTTATTCGTCTGTAATGCAAATTGCGTTACAATTAATTTGGATTAAATAAAAACAGCTTTCGCACAAGTTTTGAGTATCCCGATTAGGGAAACACATGCAAGAGCTAGCGTGCTGATTTTTTAAAAAACTTACAGGGGTGATTTTTGTGCTTCATACGATTATCAAGAAGAACTCGTACCAAGACTCTATTAACCTAATGTTGCTGACGAACTCAATTGCAACAATGGAAGGTCTCAACAAAGTACAGATCATGATGGCTACACCAGCAAATAAAGATATCTTTAAAGATGCAGGATTGCATACAGCAGAACTTGAAGCTGCAGAATCGAACGACATGGCGATTGTTGTCGACACTGACAGTGCAGAAATGATGGATACGGTTCTTGAAAAAGTGGAGCAGTACTTGAATGACCAATCCATCAGCAACAAAAAGCAAGGATTTGAAACTGTTCGTACGTGGGACAAAGCAATGGATGCACTGCCAAATGCAAACGTTGCCATGATTTCAGTACCAGGTGAATATGCAGCAGATGAAGCGGACAAAGCTTTGGACCGCGGTCTTCACGTGTTCATGTTCAGTGATAACGTTTCAGTAGAAGACGAGTTGCGCTTAAAGCAAAAAGCACATGACAAAGGGTTGCTTGTTATGGGTCCAGACTGCGGTACTGGAATTCTTGACGGTGTACCTTTGGCATTTGCAAACGTTGTAAACAAAGGCCGAATCGGACTTGTCGGTGCATCAGGAACAGGAATTCAGGAAGTATCTACAATTATCGATCGCTTAGGAGAAGGTGTAAGCCACGCAATCGGTACAGGCGGACGTGACCTGAAAGATCCGATTGGTGCGATTACGATGATGGATGGAATCCGCGCTCTTGAAAACCATAGTCAGACAGAAATTATCACAATTATTTCGAAGCCGCCTGCAGAACACGTGCGTAACGAAGTAATGGAACTTCTTCAAAGTTTGACGAAGCCAGTAGTAGCTGTATTCCTGGGTGAAAAGCTTGAACAGTACGAAGGCAATGTGTACCAAGCATATACCCTTGCAGAAACTGCACATATTGCAGTGGACCTCGCTCGCGGCAACGAAGTGAAACCTGACTATAATGCAGGAGACTTCTCTGTTGAGAATGCTGACTTGAAAGAAGGACAGAAGACGCTTAAAGGATTGTATTCAGGCGGTACACTCGCTTCTGAAGCAGCTGTTCTGATTTCTGACGCATTAGGTCTAGGTACACATATTAAAAACGAAGAAGGCTATGTCTTGAAGCACGAAGGTCAAGAAATCGTGGACCTTGGAGATGATAAGTATACGCAAGGGAAACCACACCCAATGATCGATCCGGAAACTCGTTCGAAGTTCATCGAACAAGCAGGAGCTGATGAAACAACGGCTGTTATCTTGCTCGACTTCGTTCTTGGATATGGCTCACATGACGACATGGCTAGCGCATTGCTGCCATCTATCAACAAAGCGGTTGCACAGGCAAAAGAAAGCGGACGTACATTGCATGTCGTCGCAACTGTGTGCGGTACTAAAAACGATCCGCAAAGCTATGACGGTCACGTGAAACAGCTGAGAGAAGCTGGTGTGATTGTAAAAGAAACTAACAACGAAGCAGTCCGTACTGCTCTCAGCATTGTTGGGCTCAAAGTGGAAGATAACCAGAAGAAACATGTTGAAGGAACAAAATCAGATAAGAAATTCGATCTCACTGTCTCTGAAGACATCGCGTCACTCGTTTCAGAACGTCCGCGTGTCATTAACGTCGGATTGAAAGGCTTTACAGATGCACTTTCAGACACTGCTACACAGTTTGTTCAATATGACTGGCGTCCAGTTGCTGGCGGAAATGCACGCATGGCAAAAATCTTAAGCTTACTGAAGTAATTTCAGACTGATCAAGATAAAAGGTCCAGATCCGCGCTGGACTGGACCTTTACTATGCAGATGGAGACATCTGTAAATATGACGAATGAGGTGTGCGTTATGAACTACAAGTCAATGGATGAAGCAAACAAAGCAGTTATCGATAAAATTAGCGGATCAGCTCCATTTCTAGTCGACGTTGTACCAGCAAAAGAAAAAATCAAAGAGCTTAACGAGGGGAAAGTAATCCTTCATGCGGGCCCTCCAATTCAGTGGAGTGACATGACAGGTCCAATGCAGGGGTCATGTATTGGTGCTGCAATCTATGAAGGATGGGCAGCATCTGAAGAAGATGCTGAAAAGCAATTAGCTGGCGGAGAAGTAAAATTTATTCCTTGCCATCATGTAAATGCGGTTGGACCTATGGGCGGAATCACATCAGCAAATATGCCAGTATTCGTTGTAGAAAATCGTTCAGAAGGGAACGAGGCATATTGCATTATGAACGAAGGAATCGGTAAAGTTCTTCGTTTCGGAGCAAATTCACAAGAAGTAATTGATCGCTTAAAATGGATGCAAGATATTCTTGGACCAACAATCGCAAAAGCGCTCGCTCTTACTGAAGATGGTTTGAACCTGAACGTTATCATTGCAAAAGCGATCACAATGGGTGACGAATTCCACCAGCGCAACATTGCAGCATCATTAATTTTCCTAAAAGAGATCAGCCCGTACATCGTCCAGCTGGATATGGATGCGAACGATCGTAAAGATGTAATTCAGTTCCTAGCCGATACAGATCAGTTCTTCTTGAACATCGCAATGGCAACTGGTAAAGCTGTTATGGATGCTGCCCGTACAATTCAAGACGGAACAGTCGTTACTGCAATGTGCCGTAACGGTAAAGACTTCGGTATCCGCATTAGCGGTATGGGAGATGAGTGGTTTACAGCTCCAGTAAATACGCCACAAGGCTTATTCTTCACTGGATTCTCTCAGGAAGATGCGAATCCGGACATCGGCGACAGCGCAATTACTGAAACATTCGGTGTTGGCGGTATGGCGATGATTGCTGCTCCTGGTGTAACACGTTTCGTGGGTGCTGGCGGTTTCGATGATGCACTTGCAACTAGTAACGAAATGACAGAAATCTGTGTTTCTCAAAACAGTAACTTTACAATTCCTACTTGGGATTTCCAAGGGGCTTGTCTGGGAATCGATGCTCGTAAAGTTGTTGAAACTGGTATCGAACCAATTATCAACACAGGAATTGCGAACAAAAAGGCTGGTATGGGACAAGTAGGTGCAGGTACAGTTCGTGCACCAAAAGAATGTTTTGAAAAAGCAATTGAAGCATACGCTGTGAAGTTAGGCTTGATCTAATGACTCGGCCGCAAGCAAGACGAACCATCCTGCATGCGACAGAATACCAGCAGCAAATACCTTTCCATCTGGCAAAGCATCCAGTGTGCACCGTCCACAGCACGTTTCAGAATGGGTTAAATATCAAAAGCGGTGATCGTCTATTTTTCATCGGAACGGTAAAAAATGGCCGGCTGCCATTTGGTATTCATCTGTCACAAGAGGATTTGGACCGGCTGTTAAATGGAATCAATGAGAATTCTGCCGTCTCTTGGGAACCAAATGATCGAAGTCTGTCATTTGGAGAGACGGAAACAGTTGTGAGTCTAGTTGGAGGTGACCCTTTTGACTGTAAGGTTTCCCGAGAACTCGTAACGAGTGAGCGGCTGGCGGATAATTTAGCGATGTTTGCATCCATCTTACTCGAAGAACCGCGAGTGACTGGCTTAGACATCGATATTGAATTATGGTTGACCCGACAGTTGGAAGGAAGTCTTGCTAATGGCCTGACAGAGCAGCATCTTTCTGCTTTATTAGAATCAATGAATTCCTCAAACACGAACGAAATTGAACGGCATCTAAGATATATCATTGGACGGGGACAAGGACTTACCCCGTCTGGTGATGATCATTTGGTCGGTTTACTTGCTATCCATGAAGCGACGGGAATTTTATCGGATCCATTTACGGATACCTTAAGACAGCTCGTTGTGCAAGAAGCTCTGACGACTGATATCGGCCGCGAGTACTTGCTTTACGCATTGAATGGACATTTCAGTTCAACAGTAGTAGAAGCAACTTCGGCATTGACACGGAAGACAGATATTTATATGCTAAAACCACTGCTTTTGGAATTGCTCGAAATGGGGCATAGTTCTGGAACAGATACGGTTTTTGGCATGTTACTCGGCTTACTAGCGCTAAGGAGGAAAACAGAATGACAGAAAAAGTAGTAATTGCACTTGGGGGAAACGCAATCTTGCAGCCAAAGCAGGAAGCGACTTACGAGAATCAGCGTGAAAACGTACGGATTAGTACTGAAATCATTGCGAAAATTGTCAAGAACGGTCATGAAGTCATCGTGACGCATGGCAACGGCCCGCAAGTAGGCAACATTCTTCGTCAGAACGAAGAAGCTAAAGATGTTGTTCCCGCACTTCCACTAGACGTATGTAGCGCAGAATCACAAGGATTCATCGGGTACATGATGGAACAGACATTGAAGAACGAATTGAATAAGCTTGGTCTTAACAACCAAGTAGTCAGCATGCTGACGCAAACAGAAGTGGATCGTCATGATCCTGCTTTTGAAGATCCTTCTAAGCCAATCGGTGTCTTCTATTCAGAAGAAGAAGCAAAGCAATTGGCAGAAGAAAAAGGCTGGGATGTTAAAGAAGATGCCGGCCGTGGCTGGAGACGCGTTGTTGCTTCACCAAATCCGAAGTCAATCTTAAGCTCAGATACAATTAAACTGCTGACAGATAACAAGGTTATTGTTATCGCTTCAGGCGGCGGCGGAATTCCAGTCGTACGTGAAAAAGATGGCAGCTTAACAGGCATTGAAGCGGTTATTGATAAAGACCGCAGTGCGTTCCGTCTAGCAGAAGAGGCAAAAGCGGATGTTCTTATGATTTTGACTGACGTGGATAACGTATTTGTTAACTACGGAAAACCTGATCAAAAAGCACTTGGCACAATTACACTTGAAGAAGCAAAAGGCTATGCAGATGAAGGTCAATTCTCTGCGGGCAGCATGGGTCCTAAAGTTGAAGCTGCGATGAAGTTTGCTGAAATGGGCGGACGTGCAATTATTTGTTCACTCGGACAGGCTGACCTTGCAGTTGAAGGAAAAGCTGGAACACAAATTAAAAAGTAATCTACTGGATGGTATTGGCTATGGTGTTATAACACAAGCCAATACCGTTTTGGTATGTACACAGGCATTTCGAGTTACATAAAAGGGCGAAAATGGAAGGAGAGAATACGGATGAAAAATAGACGATCCCGTTCCTTTAAAAAAGAACTCATTTACTCATTTCTTACCATTGGGCTCTCGTCAATTATCCTCCTCGGTTTTTTTCAATTCTTCCAGCTCTCTTCGTTAATTGAAGGCAATCAGGACAGTCAGACGAAAGTAACCGAGTTTTTGGAAGACAATATTGAAGGCTATATGGAACAGCATGGAAGAATCATCGAAACGATGTCTGCAAGTATTGCACCGTTATTGGAAAATAATCAAACAGAGGCAATTGAAGAGAAACTTCGGGATATTAAACTCAATTATCCTGGTTTCGTCAACTTGTATGTGGGCGATAAAGACGGAAAGTCACTCGTCTTCTTTCCAGCTTCTTATACGGATGGCGCGACACGGGAACATTTAGATTTCAGCGATCGCTCGTATTACAAAGAACTGCTGGAAACGAACGAACAAGTAATCTCACCTGTATTCCGTGGACGAGGAGGAACGGATACGCTCCTAGTAGCAATTGTTTCACCAATCTTCAGCAGTGAAGGCAAGATGCAAGGCTATATTTTAGGTGCAATCGATTTAAATGCGTTGGAAAAGTACGTGTCCACCAGAATTTCCGGTGAAGCCAGTTATGCCGTCCTTCTTGATCAGGACAATAATGTAATCGTTCATCCAGATGTGGATACTCGAACGGAAATGGTCAACTTAACCAACTCCCAAATTGTACAAACGATTACCAAGCAAGAGAACCGGCCCATGAATAGCTTGACCGTCAAAGAGGATAACAGCGGAAAAGAATTTATAACGTACGCTAAAATTCAAGAGCTTGGCTGGACTGTGTGGATAGCAAATCCATCCACTTTGATCAACAAGCCCCTAAGAAGTGCAGCGAATACAGTTTTATGGTTCATCCCAATCACCGCCCTGTTTGTCATACTGGCGAGTTTCTTTTTAACAAATCGCCTTGAACGGACAATTCGTAATTTGCTGGACACAATAAAAAGCTATACGGCGAGTTATAAGACGAACCATCCCGTAAAATTGTCTGACCATATTCAAGGACCTCAAGAAATGACAGATCTGCTTACTCATTTTAATGACATGATGTCTGAAATTGAAGAAAATCGAGTGGAGCTCATGGAATTGAATACACAACTAGAAGCGCGTGTACAAGAGCGGACGGCAAACTTGGAGCAGCGAAATTCAGAATTGCAAGCGGTCAACCAGCTGATAACACCAGTTTCGTCCAAGATGGACTTACCGCATTTCATACAGCTGTGTCTGCAAAATATTAAACAGTCCGTTTAACGTACACATCTGGTTCCGTGAATTGGCTGTGACAGGAAATGCAATTTACCCGGAAAGCAGTCTACAACAGTATTTAAAGACGAATGTTCAAGGAACGAATCACCATATGGAACCGATTGTACTGGATGGCCTGCCGAACGGATACCTGATTGTGGACTTAGAAGACGGTCAAACCATCAAAGCGAAAGAACAGGCATTTCTTCAAACGTTCTCTCGTTCTCTCGCGATTATGCTGCAAAACAAATTATTATTTGAACGGTATCGTAATAAGCATGCTGAACTGGATGCGGTTCTCGAGAGCATGTCTGAAGGTGTCATGCTTTTGAATAACGATCACGAAGTCGAGTATGTAAATGAATTCTTCTTGAATGTAATTGACGGAGACGGCACAAACGTCCCCCTTGGGCGCCTGTCTGAAGTTCTTAACCGGATTAATGTTCTGTTTGAAAGCACAGCGGAGGAACTTACTTCATTTTTTGAAGGAGAAGCCAGTGATTTGAAACTTGAATACAAAACAAAATCAGGAAATGCCGATTTTTATATGCTTCATAAATTCTCGGTTATATCAGACGAGAAACAAATCGGTGAGGGACTGCTAATCCGTGATATCACAAAAGAAGAAGAAATCGATACGTTGAAAAACAACTTGATATCGTTAACTTCCCATGAATTTAAAACACCGATTACCAACATTAGAGGAAGTGTTGAAACTTTACTGCGGGATGACGTGGAGTGGGAACCGGACTTTCAGGAGGAATTGCTGGAAGGCGTTCATGAGGACATTGAGCGAATCCAGCACTTAGTCGATGACTGGATGGATATCTCGAAAATCGAATCGGGATCCATGTACATTGAGCGTAATATGGTGCGGGCAGATCACGTTATCGAGAAGTCCATCGAACTTGTCCCGATTAGCCTGAAAGAAGAGGCGACTTTGTCGTTCCACAACAAAGCGGAGGATTACTTATTCTTCTATGCGGACAAAACACGTGTACAACAAGTGCTGGTGAATCTTTTTACAAATGCACTTCGTTATAACGACCACCCACATAAGCAGATTGATATCACGTTGGAGAAAAAAGACGACTTCTTGACGATTGCAGTCACGGACAATGGTATTGGAATTTCGAAAGAGCATTTACAGAAAATCTTTAACCGTTTTTACCAAGTCGATGTCACTGCAACCCGGCGATCAGGCGGAACGGGCTTAGGATTATCGATTTGCCAAGGGATTATGGAAGCGCATGAAGGCAGAATCGAAGTCGATAGCAAACCTGGAGAAGGCAGTACATTTACACTTTACTTTCCGATACGAAAGGGGTCCTGAAGATGAAACAAAAAATATGTGTCGTAGATGATGAGGCAAAGATTTTGCGTTTTATCTCTGCGAATTTACGATCTGTTGGATATGAAGTGGTGACTGCCGACTCAGGGGAAGAACTGCTGGAGAAGTATGATCTCATTTCACCGGACTTAATATTACTCGATATCATGATGCCAGGAAAAGATGGGTTTTATGTTTTGGAGGAACTGCGCAAGTTTTCTCATACGCCTATTATTATGTTAACCGCTAGAAGTAATCCAAAAGATAAAGTGAATGGGTTGAATTTAGGGGCTGATGATTACCTGACGAAGCCGTTTTCGTTAGACGAGTTATTCGCACGCGTCAACGCGGTTTTGCGCAGAAGTCAGCCAAGCCTTACAGATGCGTCTGCGGGTGCATCGTCTGTTATCCAGACGGGAGCCCTGCAAGTCGATGTTGGGGGTAAACGGATTTGGATTGACGATGAAGAATTGAAATTGACGCAAACCGAGTTTTCATTATTGGAGATTCTTGCATTGAATCTAGACAAAGTCGTGCAGCATGAATCGCTGCTTTCAGAAGTATGGGGTCCCCAATATCGAGACGATGTCGAGTATCTGCGCGTTGGTATTGCAAGAATCAGACGGAAAATCAAAGAGCGATTGAAAGAGCCGGAAGAGTACATTGTTACGTACCCGGGTCTAGGGTACATGTTGAAAAGTGTTGCCGCTCTTAGTGAATAGAATGTACCTGAAGAACCGCCGTCAGGAAGGGCAGAAAACATTCTTTTAGATATTTAATGTTTTGGCAATGTTAGCTGTTTTGATTTTATTCGTCTGCAATGCCAGCTGCAGTATTATACAAGTGTAAGGTAAATGATCATTTCACTTAAGTACCTATTATAAAAAAATTGAGGAGGAACTAACGATGGCGAAACAAATACAAGATAATGGCCAGAAAAAAGAACTCATTCCTTATTGGATCAAAGCCGTTATCGTATTCTTCTTAGGTTGGGTTGCAATTTATGGAACGCGTGCAATCTTAAACCCTGTCATGGATGATATTCAAAATGAATTCAGCTTATCCGCTGGTCAACTCGGTATGATCAGCAGTATCTTCTTCATCGGTTATGCGGGATTGAACATTCCATCCGGTATTCTCGGTGATAAAATCGGTAAAAAGAAAGTGCTTGTACCAGGGATTATTATGTTCGGTATCTTTGCAGCAATTGCAGGGTCTATGCCGACATTCTTCTTATTCGTACTGATGTGGTTAATGGTTGGTGTATTCCAAGGATTCTATTATGGACCTCAGTATGGTTTATCTTCAGAAGCGATTCCTAAGAAACACATCACAGTCGGTTCAGCAATTATCAACAGTGGTATGGCGTTCGGTCTATCCGCTGGTTACTTCTTATCCAGTTATACAATTGAAGCTGGAATGTCTTGGAGAGCACCATTCTACATTGTAGCAATTCCGGTCGTACTCATTGGTTTGCTAATGTGGTGGCTTGTTAAAGAAAATCCATATGGCAAGAAAGCTAAAGCTGAAATTGAGAATGAAGAGCCATTCAAGATCAGTGTGTTGTTCAAAAACCGCAACTTGCTTATGTCTTACATCGTAATCTTCTGTGCAATTTACGGATTCTTTGTAGTCGTAACATGGATGCCTTACTACTTGCAGCACGCACGCGGGATTGAAGGCAGCGCGGTTGCAACTGTATCTTCACTAGTGCCATGGGCAGCTGTACCAGGTTCGATTCTTTTCAGCTGGATTGCTGACCGTCTTGGTAAGCGCCGTCCAGTACTGCTTGTTATGCTTCCACTTTCATTGATTTCTCTCGTTTCCATCGTTGCATTCGACAACATGTATGTTCTCTATGCAGCACTAATCGGTTACGGGATCTTTGGTAAAATCAGTACAAACCCTGTCTTGGTTGCTGTTGTCGCAGACAACGCTCCTAAAAATGCATATGGTACATCATTCGGTGTGTACAACTTCATCGGAATGTGTGGTTCCATCCTTGCACCATACATCACAGGTTACTTGGCTGATGTAACTGGTAATCTGGATATGGGCTTCTACTTTGCAGGTTTCCTACTTATCATCGGTACAATTGCCGCAGCGTTGATTAAGGAAGATAACAAACCAAAATTAACAGACACGAAAGCAGTAACTGAATAAGTGATCTAGACAGGCTGTCCTCTTAGTGAGGGCAGCCTGTTTTTCTAACTTGAAAATCGAACTATACAATGGATGCTGATTATATCCAGTCTGACTGCATCAAGTCGAGAATTGTCTGAACAGTGTTTTTTCCTTATACTAAACAAAACGTGTAAAGGAGGAGCGGAATGGAGTTTATCATTTCTCCTTTAGGAGATCGGGCAGTTCTCCTCGAATTCGGGGAACCATATCTTGAAGAAACGGAAAGAAAGATCAGAACCGTGACTGCTGTATTTGATGAACAACAGCCGGCTTGGTTCATTGAATACATTCCATCCTATACGTCCGTTACCATTCTTTATGATATTCACTGTTTTCCAAGAGATGTGTTTCCTTATGAAAAAGTTTGTTTGGAAATTCGAAAGTTATTTGACAGTCTGGAACCGATTAAGATAACCGAACGGCGTACGGTTAGAATTCCAGTATTGTATGGCGGCGACCACGGCCCTGACTTGCAAAGTGTTGCTGAACTGAACGAACTGACAATAAATGAAGTAATCACTATTCATACGTCTGCTGTCTACACTGTACAAATGTTAGGCTTTGCCCCAGGATTTCCATTTTTAGCAGGGATGTCGCAAAAAATTGCGGCACCTCGCAGAGAAGATCCAAGGCTGCGGATACCGCCCCGATCTGTTGGGATTGCAGGGGGGCAAACCGGTATCTATCCGATTGAAACACCAGGGGGATGGCAGCTAATCGGACAGACGCCAATTGAGTTGTTTTTGCCGGACGAAACGCCGCCTAGTTTGTTGCGTGCGGGTGATCAGCTCGAGTTTTTTGCCATTACGAAAGAGCAATATGATGTCTATAAGGAGGGGAATGTATGATTCGAGTAGTGAAGGCTGGTTTGTCAGACACGATTCAGGACAGCGGCAGAAGCGGCTACCAGCAATTTGGTGTCATCCATAGCGGAACGATGGATTCCGTTTCTAGTCGAATTGCGAATCTCCTTGTAGGGAATGCAGAAGGTGAAGCCGTTCTCGAAATGACGCTCCTTGGGCCCAGGCTTCTGTTCGAGAAAGATGTGCTCCTCTCTTTATGCGGGGGCGAATTCACCCCGGAAATAGACGGGGTTCCAGTTCCGTTGTGGAGACCTGTCGCAATAAAGAAAAACTCGGTATTAACGATTGGTCCTGCAACACGTGGATGTCGTCTTGTCATGGCTGTTGCTGGAGGATTTGACTTGCCTGAAGCGCTGGGCAGTCATTCCACATACATAAATGCAAGATTTGGGGGATTCCAGGGAAGAAGCCTAGAAAAAGACGATCTGTTGCCCGTAAAAAGACCCTGGGAAACGTCTCCTATGAGAATGGAGCATATGATGCAGGGTCGGCTTCCTTTTTTAACTGTGACTTGGTCTGTGGCCAAAAAACTGCGGCCGTTAGCAGAAGAGCCCTTCACAATTCGGGTGCTGCCAGGTATTCAAATAAATCTTTTCACCAAACAAAGCCAAAAGGACTTTGCAGCCTCTATCTTTAAGGTAGACTCGAAATCCGATCGCATGGGCTATAGATTACAGGGTCCGCTTCTTAAGCTATCTGAACCTCAAGAGCTTTTATCTGAAGCCGTCACATTCGGTTCTGTTCAAGTCCCATCGAATGGACAACCCATTATACTGATGGCGGATCATCAAACGACTGGCGGCTATCCTAAAATTGCTCAAGTGATAACAGCAGACCTGCCATTATTAGCTCAAGCGAAGCCAGGGGATTCTATTCAGTTTAGGGAAGTCTCTATACATACTGCACAGAAGCTCTTGCAGCAAGTTGAAGAAACTATAAATGAATTGCGTATAGGGATAAAACTTAAGTTTATCAATGGAGGGATTCAATGACTGTACATATAGACATCAACTGTGACTTAGGAGAAAGTTTCGGCGCCTACACGATCGGAAATGATGAGGAAGTCATGAAGTACATTACATCAGCGAATATCGCCTGCGGTTTTCATGCAGGTGATCCAAATACAATGCATGCAACGATTGATCTTGCCTCCCAGCATAATGTTGCGATTGGTGCTCACCCCGGGTTGCCGGATTTAAATGGGTTTGGAAGACGGGAAATGAATCTGACGCAACGTGAGATATATGATTTGATGGTTTATCAAATAGGTGCACTCCAAGGGTTTTTAAAGGCAGCAGGCGTACCGCTCCACCATGTGAAGCCTCATGGGGCCCTGTACAATATGGCAGCTAACAACGAAGCAGCCGCCGAAGCGATCGCACGTGCAGTTGCTGCAGTGTCGCCTGAAGCGATTTTATATGGATTGTCTGGAAGTGCACTGATTCATGCAGGTGAATCGCAGGGGCTCTTAACTGCCAGTGAAGTATTCGCAGACCGCACTTACGAATCCGATTTATCGCTAACACCGAGAAATCAACGAGGCGCGGTCATTCAAGACTATAATTTAGTAATTACGCAAGTAATGAATATGGTGAATGATGGAACTGTCCGTACCGGTATACAGCAAGAGACGCCGATTTTAGCGGAGACAATCTGCATACATGGAGATCATGAACAATCATTGGCATTCGTTAAAAGAATGAGTAACGATCTAAAACTAAAAGGGATTTCGGTCACGAAAGCAGGGGATTTTATTCATCGGATGTACTAATTTCTTTTCAGTAAAAGCGGACCATGAATGAAGACGGAATCTTTGATATACTAATCTCATGACAACACTTACAGGAAACCAAATCAGTCAACTTCATAGTAATGGTGTGTATACGACACGACCCGGACATCCCATATTCACGTTGCATATTTTAACATCTGCAAGTGATAAAGAAAGGCTATTAACCGTTCTTCAAACCGTAAGCAAAAGTCCGAATACGACAGTGGCTGCCTCTTTTTTCATGCGTCGTTATGGAATGTTTACAGCTATGCAGCTTTTTCAGTTCATCCAATATGAGGAGCTGTGGCGAGGCGGGGACAACGAGTTAACATTCGGAGCTGTTCATGAATATGGCAATATGACCGTCAGTACTTATCCAGACAGCAAAGGTTGGATAGATGTCCCGATTAAAGACGCTGCGGACGTCGTTCGGAATCTCCTTGTCCAAATCCAGATGGTGATTGAGGCGCTCCGGTCGGCAGCTTCGATTTCTCCGAATGTGCTGTGGGAAAACGTTTTTGGCTTCTGGCTTTGGCAGTTTCACGTCATGCTGAATGATCCAACCTGTTCAGACGAGGCTAGAATTGTTTTCAATCACCTTAAGGACGATTCGTTTTGGACGGGAATCTCTTCGCACTCGCGATTTTCTTCTTATTTGAATGGAAGTGAACCCGCAGATTTACTAAACACAACTGTGAGAAAAACTTGTTGCCTTTCAAAAGACGTTCCAGGACTCATGCAATGTGGATTTTGTCCGCTGAAAGTGTAGAACGTTCCTCATTTTGACCGAAATGCTAAATAGGATTGCTTCATTGAATACAGGACGCCCATAGCTGCACCGCTATAGAAAAACCCCATAAAGATACCCGCGGAAAGACTATGAGGATGACTGATGAAAATGGATAAAATGAGAGCAACCACTGTGGCAACTGTAGAAAGCCACGTTGGCCGTACTCGAAAAACCCATTTAGCAATTAGAACGACAACAAATGTCACAGGGACCGCCCAAAATGCATCCCATATATTGGTGTGAATCGTTGGAAACTCCGTCAGCATAATGATCACTCCTTTTACTGCGTAGTGTGGAAACTTTTGTGAAAGACTATACATAGACGGGAGCCATGAAAAATGTCGAAGCAACAACCAATGAAAGTCAGAGCACGCGGTATTCAGATCGGCACACTTTCCACGGGTGAAAACAACTGTATTACAGACGTAGCCAATGTACGGGTTGGCCACGTAACTCTCGATGAACCGTTGGAGAATGGAGAGTATGCTGCAACAGGGGTCACTGCGATTTTGCCCCATTCAGGGAATCCTTTTCGAGAAAAAGTAGCAGCAGCAAGTTATGTGATTAACGGATTCGGTAAGACGACAGGACTCATTCAGTTAGATGAACTTGGAGTTCTGGAGTCACCAATCATGTTGACAAATACATTCGGTGTTCCAGCTGTAACTGAAGGAGCCCTTAGGTGGCTGCTCGATCAGACGCCAGAAATCGGTGACACAACAGGGACTGTTAACATTGTTACTGGAGAGTGCAATGACAGTCGGCTTAACTCCATTAGAGAACTGTCTGTTACAGCCGATCATGCCGGGCAGGCAATCAAAAAAGCATCCGCACACCCGTCAGAAGAAGGGGCAGTGGGTGCTGGAAAAGGCATGGTTTGCTTTGGTTATAAAGGCGGAATCGGGACATCTTCACGCGTGATTCACACAAAACAATCTAACGAATCGTTTACGATAGGCTGCTTGGTACTAAGCAACTTTGGCAAGCGGGAAGAATTCGAAAGCTCCCGATATATAAAAGGCGCTTCTGACACGCAGCCTAATGCGCCAAAGCCTGCCGACGGGTCTATCATGATCGTCCTGGCAACAGATGCGCCTTTGGATCATCGTCAATTAAAACGAGTAGCAAAACGTGCGGGAATCGGACTCGCTAGAACTGGCAGTCATTACAGCAATGGAAGCGGAGATATCGTAATTGCATTTTCAACTGCTCACAAATTCCCGCATGAGAAATCGGCCTCTTTAGAATGTGTTCACTTACTTCGGGATAGTGATCCTGCATTGAATGAGCTATTCCAAGCAACAGCTGAAGTTACGGAAGAAGCCATCTTAAATTCGCTGTCCCAAGCGGTTGAAACGACAGGGAGGAAGGGCTTAACGGTCTATCCAGCACCATTTTCTTAACTGTTCCATGTGAAACAATTTCCGACTGATTTCGACATAGGCAGAAAGATAACAACTAAAAAAGCTGTTTCAATACCAGGGTTACTAGTACTGAAACAGCTTTTGTTATTCATGAAATTAGTTCCAGTGACCATCTTTTTGAAGCTTTTTCTTGCCTTCAAACGCGTATGTCACAAGAATAATATTTAAAATGAGGAGTACTAAGACTACGTATAATACTGGTGTGTAGCTGCCAGTGAAGTCAAAGATATATCCGTACGCTGGAAGTGCTATTATCCCGGCAATCGCTAGTCCAAGCGATGCAGTAGAGTAGATTTGACTATACTCACGGCTGCCGAATAGACTAGTAGTCATTGCGGGAGCAAGAGTACCGACGGAGTTGGACACAGTAAATCCGAACAATCCTGTTGCAAGAGTAAGTGCTAACTTACTATTCGCAGCAAATAAAAGTACTAAAACAGCGATGATTGCTAGCACCATAGCCAAATAGACAGTATTTCGAGAGCCTATTTTATCGACGAGATAACCAAGAACCAAAGCACCTAAAAGAACACCAATCATATAAGCACCCATGACATTACCTGCGAATCCTACATCATATCCGCGAGATTGGATGTAAGAAGGGATATGGATGGAGAAACTGGCGATAGATGTTATGAGCAAGAAGAACAAGAATAAAGAGTAGAATGCAGAAGACTTACGTGCTATTGCAAGCGTGACCCCTTTATCAGAATCATTTTTCATGCCGTTATCGCCTAACGCTGAATCTAGTTCTGCTCCATAGGGTGTTAAACCAATAGCCTGTGGAGATTTGCGAATTAGTAGAAGTACGGTAGGAACTACAATTATAATAATTGCTATTCCGAGTGAAATATAACCAGTACGCCATCCCTCGTTTGCAATCGTATGACCAACAATCGGTTGGGCGATTGCACCAAGTAAGCCGCCGGATGCTCCAATAATACCAAGTGCCATTCCGTTTTTCTTTTTAAACCATTGGTTAACTAGAACAGGTCCTACGATAACCGTTGTAAAGACCCCGCCTACTGCTAATGGAATAGAGAAAATGTACCAGCCCCATACTGAGTTACTGAAACCAAAGGCAATAAATGCACCCGCTTGTAAAATAATCGCGGTGATTAATACTGTACGAATATCATATTTTGCCAGAATTTTACCACCGATAGGAAGGAAAATCATTGTTATAATTGAAGAAATGCTGAAATATAGTGTCAAGTTTCCAGTCAAAATGTCTAACTCTTTTGTAGCTCCAGGTATGAATAGTCCTGCAGAGTTATTTAATGCACCCTTTGCAAGACCAACAATAATACAAAGTGCTACAAGCGTCCACCAAGCGTAGTGGATTTTCTTCTTAGCTGTCGCCATTTATTCCCACTGCTTTCTTTATTATATTTTTGCAATCAATATCTTGTGGGTCTCTGTCATAACGATTTATGAACGTCAATACGTCCTCTGCAATCTATAAGTACTACCTAAATCAGGAGGTATTTCACGAAGATCAGTTTGTATGAATAATCGGCTAGCAGAGTCCTGCGAGAAAATCAACTACTAATCGAGCATACTTAATCGACAGTTATGTGTCAATAGAAACTATTTAAGATTAAACCTTCAGATTTGAGTGTACAATTGTTTGACGTTAAATTTGACGTCATATAGCACGTTTTCTAGTCAAATGCTTTAATAGAAGAAAGTGATCGATCCGGGGCAGCTGCAAAGCAGTAAAACTTTTCGTTTCTGCAAGCTCTATAATATCGATTGATGGAGAAACGGCCTTTTGCATAGTCAACTGAAAATACAGGTTTATCTGCTTCGGTAAACTGCCGCAGCCACTTAAGTCGCGCTTCAATTTCGTCTGAAGGGTTCTTTTCATTTCCATTGAACCAAATGTCCTCTACACCGATTCCATCCACTGCATCCAGATAGGATCCCTTATCAAATTGCAATAATTCTTCACCGTTCTGAGGGATAATCAGGAAATCAGGATCACGTTCCTTCGCAACGGCAGATAGTGTCCGGACGAAAGAAATCATGCGTTCTGCTGCTTCTTTTTCGGATACAGGATCAAACGGCACTGATTGTTCGCCGCCTTCTTCGTACGTAGTGGGATCTCCCCAGTAAACGTAAGCATCAATGATGTCTAAGTATACCCCGCTAAACCCTGCGTCTTGAATTTTTTTCAATTCCTCAAACATATATTGTTGCCATTCCGGATTCCAATAACGTACTTTCACACTTTCCGGCCAATCGGGATTTGCGACGTTGCCTGCCCATTCAGGGGCAGAATCGGTGACCGTTAACACTCCTTTTTGCTTGGATCCCCATTCTGGTTGCCAGTAGGGGAGGTAACTGCTTGCTTCTCCGATGCTTAAATAAGAAATTGGGTTTATTCCTTTGTCTCGCAGGGTTGTAATGTCTTTTATGCTGTATCTTTCTTGGCCGTCTTTTGTTGCATCGATCACCGCATAGGAAACGGGAAGCTGTGCGATTCTTTCGATAGAAGCATCCTGAAGTTGATAGACCCATGTAGGTTGTCCATCATTGAGACGGAAATAAGCAGCGAACAGAAGCAAAATTGACAGTGCAGCCATACCTCCGATTAACAGCCGCTTGTTCACGTAGCACCACCTCTTTCATAAAAGTGGTTTTAGTATACTATTGGACTTTGAATTTCTCACTTTTGGCACAATAGTATTGCTAAAACATAAAAAAAGAGTAAACATAATTTCATTATACTAAATTATCTTGTTATTTTGAAAATATTTTGGTATTGTTAATTGACAATAAAATCAGAAATATAGTTTCTGATAAGCATGTGGAGGTTTTTATGAAATTATTTATTTCCGTTGACATGGAAGGTATTACGGGTTTGCCAGACGAGTCGTTTGTTGACTCTCACCGGCATAATTATGAGCGTGCCAGACGTATTATGACAGAGGAAGCAAATGCAATTGCGTCATCAGCATTTGAAGCAGGTGTACAAGAAGTACTAGTAAATGATAGTCATTCAAAAATGAATAACTTACTAGTTGAAGAGATGCATCCAGACGTTGAGTTAATAACCGGAGAGGTGAAACCGCTTTCAATGGTTCAGTCTTTGGACGAATCTTATACAGGTGCTGTTTTTGCGGGGTATCACGCGCGTGCGGGACAACCTGGAGTCATGAGTCACACGATGATCTTTGGGGTTCGCAACATTTTTATCAATGATGCAGTTATCGGAGAACTGGGGTTCAATGCCTATGTTGCCGGTCATTTTGATGTACCAGTCCTGTTAGTAGCAGGTGACGATGGTGCGTGCCGTGAAGCGGAAGCACTCATCCCTGGAGTCGTAACAGCTGCAGTGAAACAGTCCATTTCCCGTTCATCCGTCCGGACATTGCATCCTCAAAAGGCGCAGGCGCTGCTGAAAGAAAAAATGGCAGAAGCACTTGAAAAACGTAACGAGATTAAACCGCTCAAAGCACCTGATAACCCCACTATGCGTATCGAATTTACGAATTATGGAGAAGCGGAGTGGGCCGCTATGATGCCAGGGTGTGTACTGGAAGAAGGAACGACAATTGTTCGTTACGAGGCAAAAGATATTGTTGAAGCATACCGTGCAATGCTTGTCATGACGGAGCTCGCGATGCAAACGAAGTTTTGTTAAGGAGGAAGCAGTGTGCCGCTATACATATTGAAGCGTTTCATCATGATGATTGTCACCGTTTTAATAATTGCCACGCTTACATTTGTGCTCATGCGGGCGATCCCAGGTTCACCGTTTGATGAAGAGCGCACGTCCAATCCGACCATCCAAGCGAACTTGGAGAAGTTTTATAAGTTGGATCAGCCGATGCCGATTCAATACTTGAACTACTTGAAATCTATTGTGACATTCGACTATGGTCCCTCCATAAAAAAGCCGAATGAATCTGTAAATACGTTACTTGCACGAGGATTCCCGATTTCCTTTGAACTAGGGATGGCAACAATTATAGTTGCTGTCATTTCTGGAATTATTCTCGGTACGTTTGCTGCACTTCGGCATAATGGAATCATCGATTATGGAGCCATGACCTTCGCGGTAGTAGGGATATCCATTCCGAACTTTGTGTTAGCAACACTTCTCATTCAGCAAGTCGCAGTGAACTGGCATATCCTGCCTCCAGCTACCTGGAGCAGTCCGAAACATATGATTCTGCCAGTGATTGCACTCGCTACAGGACCGACGGCTATTATTGCACGTCTCACCCGTGCCAGCATGTTGGAAGTCTTGACCCAGGACTACATTAAAATGGCGCGTGCAAAAGGATTAACCCCTTTTCGAATTGTAGCGAGGCATGCGCTTAGGAATGCGCTTATGCCTGTAGTTACCATCATGGGAACGATGCTTGCGGGGATTTTGACAGGGACGTTTGTTATTGAAAAAATCTTTGCAATCCCTGGTATGGGAAAGTACTTCGTAGAGAGCATTAACAATCGAGATTATCCAGTCATTATGGGATCTACCGTATTTTACAGTGCATTTTTAGTGTTCATGCTGTTTTTAGTGGATATCGTATACGGATTCTTAGATCCGCGCATTAAGCTTCACAAAAAGGAAGGTGAAGTGTAATGGTAGCCAAAGACCCGAGAGTCTCCATACCCGATGAGTGGTTTCGGAAAAAAGGAGAAGATCATGAAAAGGCAGAGGCCGTGGTGCGTCCATCCCTTTCTTATTGGAAAGATGCTTGGAGACGATTAAGGAAAAATAAGCTTGCAATGGGCGGATTAGTATTTTTAGTTCTCCTCACACTTCTTGCAATATTCGGTCCTGTATTCTCACCTTACGAAGTAACAGCAACAGATTTACGAAACCAAAACATGGCACCCAGTGCAGCACATTGGTTTGGAACGGATGAAATGGGCAGGGATGTCTTTACAAGAACTTGGTATGGCGCCCGAATTTCATTGTTTGTAGGTGTAATGGCGGCGCTTATCGACTTTTTCATTGGAATCGTTTATGGAGGCGTCAGCGGCTATAAAGGCGGCCGTACGGATTCATTCATGATGCGGATCATTGAAATTCTTTATGGACTCCCGCATTTACTCGTTGTTATTTTGTTAATGGTTGTAATGGGTCCAAGCCTGACAACCATCATTGTTGCACTGACGATTACGGGATGGGTAGGAATGGCCCGAATTGTTCGCGGCCAGGTACTGCAAATTAAAAACTTTGAGTTCGTAACCGCATCAAAGTCATTTGGTGCACGAACACCTCGGATTATACGTAAAAACCTGCTTCCGAACACAATGGGTCCAATCATTGTTCAAATGACACTTACTGTACCTAGCGCGATCTTTGCAGAAGCTTTTCTGAGCTTTCTCGGCCTTGGTATTCAGGCGCCATATGCAAGTTGGGGGGTAATGGCGAATGACGCTCTCCCGGTAATTCTATCTGGTGACTGGTGGCGATTATTCTTCCCAGCCTTCTTCATCTCGATTACGATGTTTGCATTTAACGTACTAGGAGATGGGATGCAGGATGCGCTCGATCCGAAATTGAGGGGGTAATGGATGTGACAGGACAACAGTTGGCACATGCGTCAAGCTTTGGAGATGCCACTCTAGAAAGGGCGCATCACTCTGGTTCAGGCGTTGCCACAGAAGAGAAAAGAAAACAGAAGAAAACAATCTCACAAGAAATAATGCTCTCTGTTCGTGACTTGGAAGTTTCCTTCAAAACATTTGGAGGGGAAGTACAGGCAATCCGCGGTGTTTCGTTCGATTTATACAAAGGGGAAACCCTTGCAGTCGTTGGAGAATCAGGCTGCGGAAAAAGTGTGACAGCAAACACGATAATGGGTCTTATCCCGCAACCGCCAGGGAGAATTCGGAATGGGAAGGTCCTATTCAAAAATCGGGACTTAACCAAACTGAACAAAAGAGCGCTGCGTGACATTCAAGGCGTAGATATCTCGATGATCTTCCAGGATCCGATGACTGCCCTGAATCCAACATTGAAAATTGGAGAGCAGCTAATAGAAGGATTACGAACGCATCATAAGGTGTCACGTACTGAAGCAAAGAGAAAAGCAGTGGAAATGCTCAGCCTAGTCGGGATTTCCAATCCGGAAGAGCGTCTTAAACAATACCCTCACCAATTTTCAGGCGGAATGCGGCAGCGAATTGTTATTGCAATTGCTCTGATCTGTGAACCTGAATTACTTATCGCGGACGAACCGACAACTGCATTGGATGTCACAATCCAAGCACAAATTCTGGAATTGTTTGATGAAATCCAACGTAAAACCGGCGTAGGGATTATTCTCATCACTCACGATCTTGGCGTTGTCGCGAAAATTGCAGATCGCATTGCCGTCATGTATGCAGGGAAAATCATTGAAATCGGGAATAAGCGGGAGATTTTCTACAACCCGCAGCACCCATATACGCAAGGCCTTCTAAACTCAGTGCCGCGGCTCGATCTGCAAGAAGAAGAGTTAAAACCGATTGAAGGTACACCGCCAGACTTATTCGCCCCGCCAGAAGGATGTCCATTTGCAGCGAGATGTCCTTTTGCTATGGAAGTGTGTGACCGCGTTTACCCAGCAACTACCCAGCTCACCAGCCAGCATACCGTAGACTGCTGGCTCCAAGACCCGCGAGCACAAGCGGTATTGTCTTGATCGCCAGTCTTTATTAAATATCCGCAGTTACAGTGATATTCGTTGAGTGAAGCGAAAGGTGGCGACTCCGGAGGGATCGGCGCAGATTGAAGACCCTGGACTGAGCGAAGCGAGGGAAGCGGCTGAAATCAAGCCCCTCGGAAAGCGTCCACCTGTAGCGGAAGTCAACACTGTTCATCTCTAGAGTGTGTATATGGTATCAATGGTTTCATCATATAAAAGGGGGAATCACATTGAAGAAGTGGATCAAATTTGTCTT
The DNA here is from genome assembly GCF_033304595.1 of Sporosarcina jeotgali. NCBI lineage: Bacteria > Bacillati > Bacillota > Bacilli > Caryophanales > Caryophanaceae > Sporosarcina > Sporosarcina jeotgali. The sequence goes on along the minus strand of NZ_CP116341.1, from coordinate 3,050,553 downwards.
ATTTACTGCACTAATCGCAGTACTCGCAGCTTGTACGGCAAACGAAGACGCAGGCAAGAAGCCGGAAGCCGAAACAGGGGGTAAAGACAGCAAGGATAACAAGCCTGCAGCAGAAAAAGTTCTCTACTTGAACAACGGTGAAGAACCAACGTCGTTTGACCCGTCCGTCGGCTTTAACGCAGTTTCTTGGAGTGCGCTTAACAACTTAATGGAAGGACTCACTCGTTTGTCAGAAGATCATTTGGCAGAAGAAGCTTCTGCGGAAAAAATTGATGTATCTGAAGACGGATTGACGTACACATTCACAATCCGCGACGGCGCAAAGTGGTCAAACGGAGATCCGCTCACAGCAAACGACTTCTTATTTGCATGGCAGCATATGCTTGACCCGGAAACAGCATCTCCTGCGGCATTCCTTGCATACTTTATTGAAGGCGCAGAGGACTACAACAACGGTGAAGGCACTGTTGAAGACATTGGAATCGAAGCACCTGATGAGAAAACATTTGTCGTAAAACTGACTGCTCCAAACGAAGCGTTCTTGAATATCATTACCAACCCAAGCTTCTTCCCAATCAATGAAAAAGTTGCGACAGACAACCCGAAATGGTTTACAGAAGCCGACTCTTTCGTTTCCAATGGACCGTTTAAACTGGCTTCATGGGATCATGACGTAAAGTTCGTCTTTGAAAAGAACGAAAACTATTGGGATGCAGACAAAGTGAAGCTCGACAAAGTGAACTGGGAAATGGTGAGTGAGTCAACAACGGCTTACCAAATGTATCAGTCTGATGAGCTAGACAGCACGGATGTACCATCTGAAATTGCAGAAGATTTGAAAGACAATCCAGAAGTTAAAATGGAAGACCAGGCTGGACTTTACTTCTTCCGATTCAACACATCTATGGAACCCTTTACAAACAAAAAAATCCGCAGAGCGTTTGGTGAAGCGGTTAATCAAGAGGATATAGTAGAATTTGTTACGAAAAACGGAGAAAAGCCTGCACATGGTTTTGTTACTTACGGATTCATTGGTCCGGATGGCAAAGAGTTCCGTGAGTCTGCAGGAGACTTAGTTTCATTTAATCCTGAAGAAGCTAAGAAATTGCTAGAAGAAGGTATGAAAGAAGAAGGCTATACAGAACTTCCAAAAGTAACGTTAACGTATTCAACAAGTGATTCTCATCAAAAAATTGCAGTTGCGTTGCAATCGATGTTTAAAGAAAATCTTGGTGTCGATATCGAGTTGCAAAACGTAGAAGCCGGAGTATTCCTTGCAGATCAGAAAGAATTTAAGTATCAGTTCTCACGTTCTTCGTTCTTGCATGACTACGCAGACCCTGTCAATGCGCTGGAAAGTTTCATTACAGATTCATCGATGAACCGTACAACTTGGTCAAATCCTGAATATGATCAGCTAATCGAAAAGATTAAAAACGAAACAGATGAAAACACTCGTTGGAGTTTGTTACAAGATGCAGACAAGATGCTTATGGACGAAATGCCGGTCATTCCACTTTACTACTACAATCAATCAACATTAGAAAAGCCTGGTGTTACAGGGATTCTACGTCACCCAGTCGGCTATCTCGACCTGAAATACGCTGACAAAGAATAAGCAGGGGAGACTGTGTGCGCCGAGTGTTCGACGCACACAGTTTTGTTCGTTTTAGGCGAGAAAGGAGAAGGTGTCTATGAAGATTCAATCGATTGAGCTGGCAACTGTCGCTGTTCCGTTACGGAAACCATTTAAAACAGCGTTGCGCACTGTCCATACTGCCTATTCAACTTATGTAAAGATTACGGCAGACGATGGCAGAATTGGGTGGGGGGAAGCGCCGCCAACTCATGTGATCACAGGTGATTCCATGGCAAGTATAGCCTATGTGATTGAGGAAATAATGGCGCCTAAACTGATTGGGATGGATATTCGGAACCGAACCGGACTTTTCGCTGTTCTACATAAAACAATTGTGCGAAATACCAGCGCGAAAGCTGCAGTTGACATGGCAATCCATGACTTACTTGGTCAACTTGCAGAACTGCCGCTTTATCAATTCCTAGGCGGAAACAAATGCAAGCTCGATTCAAACTTTACCGTGAGCGTGAATGATCCGATGGAAATGGCGGACGATGCATTCCAATACGCAGAAGATGGATTTACTACGCTGAAAGTAAAGGTAGGTATTGGTTCCTCCGAGCTTGATATAGAGCGTGTCAAAGCAATTCGAAAGCGGGTCGGCAATACAGTGAAAATCCGCCTGGATGCGAACCAAGGATGGCATCCTAAAGAAGCAATCCGGACAATTGGGGCAATGGAAGATGCCGGACTCGCGATTGAACTCGTCGAGCAGCCTGTCCATGCCGAAGATGTCGATGGATTGCTGTATGTAACTCAGAATACATTAACGCCTATTATGGCAGACGAAAGTGTTTTTTCACCGCGCGATGCGTTAAGAGTCTTACAATGCGGCGCAGCAGATTTGATCAACATCAAGTTAATGAAATCAGGCGGAATCCATGAGGCCCTTAAAATAAATGCACTTGCGGAGAGTTACGGAGTGCAATGTATGACAGGCAGTATGATTGAAACAAAGCTTGGGATTACGGCTGCCGCACACTTTGCAGCGAGCCAGCCGAATATTACGCGCTGTGATTTTGATGCACCGCTCATGTTAAGCGGCGATCCTGTAATAGGCGGCGTTACGTATTCCGGTCAAACCGTTGGGCTTCCTGAGGGGGCTGGACTCGGTGTACAGATAGACCCATCAAGGCTTACTCATCATAGAACGTCTGGAAACGAGGAGGAATAACGATGACTAATTCCCAATCAGTATTGTTATCTGTAAAGGATTTGAAACGGCACTTTGACGTTGGCAAGGGGAAGACGCTGAAAGCGGTGGATGGACTCAGCTTTGATATCTATAAAGGGGAGACGTTTGGTCTCGTAGGAGAATCGGGTTGCGGTAAGTCTACGGCAGGTCGTACCATCTTAGGGCTTTATAATAAGACAGATGGCGAGGTCGTTTATGAAGGGCAAAACGTTCACGATATGAATGATAAAGAGCGCCAGCATTTTCTTAAGAAAATGCAAATGGTCTTCCAAGATCCTTATGCATCTCTCAATCCGCGTTCTACCGTTTATGAAATCATTGCTGAACCGATGGAAATTCATAAAATGTACAAGTCCAAAAAGGAATTGCGGGAACGCGTAAATGAGCTTTTGGAAGATGTGGGGTTAAATCGTGACCATGCAAACCGATATCCTCACGAGTTTTCTGGCGGACAGAGACAGCGAATTGGAATTGCTCGTGCGCTGGCACTTGACCCGGAGTTCATTATTGCAGATGAACCTATTTCTGCACTGGATGTGTCCGTGCAGGCACAGGTCGTTATGTTGTTTCAGCGGCTGCAGCGCGAGAAAGGACTGACCTATCTATTCATTGCACATGATCTATCGATGGTGAAATACCTATCGGACCGGATTGGCGTTATGTATTTAGGTCATTTAGTAGAGTTAACGACAAGTGATCAGCTCTATGGAAAACCTTTGCATCCTTACACAGAAGCGTTGCTCTCTGCAATCCCGATTCCAGATCCCGATATTGAGGAATCGAGAGAACGCATTCTATTAGAGGGGGAACTGCCAAGTCCGATTGACCCTCCTTCAGGTTGTGTGTTCAGAACGAGATGTCCGTATGCAATGGACGTATGTGCTGCACAGAAACCCGCATGGCTTGAAAAAGATGAGGGTCACTTTGTCGCGTGTCACTTGCACGATGACTCGATAATGAAAGAAGTTAGCAGCCAGGCAGAACAGGTACACGTATAAAGGAGTTTTAAAATTGAAGAAATTACTGCTTACAGGATTTGAACCGTTTCTTGCGTTTCCAGTGAATCCGACGATGCAAGTTGTTGAAAGATTAGATGGAACAGTCATCGGAGATTATAAGGTGTGCGGAAAGGTTCTATGGGTGAATTTTAATGCATCCGGAGAAGAACTGCTCACTTATATTAATGAAGAAAAACCGGATGCAGTGGTGTCATTAGGTCTAGCAGGAGGACGTTATAAAGTGACTCCGGAAAGAGTTGCACTCAATGTGAAAGATGGCGAACCCGATAATGAAGGTCACCAGCCGATTGATGAAACGATTGAAGAAGGAGGACCGCCTGCTTATTTTTCTACGCTTCCTATTCGGGAGATGGTGAACCGATTATCAGATGCGGGACTGCCTGCAGCAATCTCCAATTCAGCGGGAACCTATTTGTGTAATAACGTCATGTATGCGGGGCTTCATTGGGCTTCACAGCATCGACCGGATATGCCATCAGGGTTTTTACACATCCCTGCTTCGTTTGAGCTGGCTGTTCAGCATGGCAAAATACCAGGGTGGCCGTTAGATGATCTTGTAAAAGGCGTGACGCTCTGTATTGAAACTCTTTCCGACTAAAAACTGCACCAGTTATTATAGTAGAGTGGATTTTCGTGTCGCGAAATGTCGTAAAATAGAGAGCAAATGAATTGGATGGAATAGGATTTCCGAGAATATGCTTCTAAAGTAATGGGGCAATTTCCAGTAGCGTGGGATCATGAAAACGAAGTGCGCATGATTTATAACTAGCGATGCGAAGGGATTTCTATTCGAGTTTAAAAAAATTAAAAAAAGCATTCGGAAATTAAATGTTCCGAATCCGCTTTGTTACAGAGTTTGTCATTGTTTTGTCACAGTTGAAATAGTCTATGTATTTGGTATTCTGCAAAAATAGTATTGCCAACTTAAAAGTTGTGTAGTATAGTTGAAAAAGCTTATAAAGTCTGAAAATTACATCAACCTTTTTTTGTACATATCACCAAAGGCAAGGAGGAACTACGTTGGCTGAGACAGTTTTGGAAATTGAGAACCTGCGAACATCATTCAACATCAAGGGAAACTATTACGCAGCTGTGGACGGTGTTTCACTTACTGTTCATAAAAATGAAGTCGTGGCGATTGTCGGTGAATCAGGATGTGGAAAAAGTGCACTCGCACTATCCATCATAGGTCTTCATAATGCGAAGACGACAAAACTGGAAGGTCAAGTGAACTTGAAAGGGCAGAATCTGCTAAGTCTGCCGGTGGAAAAGTTGAACAAAATCCGCGGAAAAGACCTGGGCATGATCTTTCAAGATCCAATGACAGCTCTGAACCCGCTTGCAACAGTTGGCCGCCAAATTGAAGAGCCGATGGATTACCATATGAAACTATCCAAGTCTGCAAAGAAAAAGCGAGTTTTAGAGTTACTTGAACAGGTCGGTATTAAAAATGGACCACGCGTTTACAAACAATATCCCCATGAATTATCAGGGGGTATGAGACAGCGTATCGTCATTGCCATTGCACTTGCCTGCAATCCAGTAATGCTCATTGCGGATGAACCAACAACAGCATTGGACGTGACGATCCAAGCTCAGATTATGGATTTGATGAAAGAGCTTCAGCGTATTACGGATTCAGGAATTATCCTCATCACGCACGATTTGGGTGTAGTTGCTGAGATGGCAGACCGGGTTGCAGTTATGTATGCAGGTGAATTTGTAGAGATTGCAGATGTAAATACACTATTTGCGAATCCTTTGCATCCATATACACGCTCGCTGCTGAGCTCAATCCCTTCGAATATGACAGACAAAGAAGAACTGCATGTTATTGAAGGTATTGTGCCATCGATTCAAAAACTAGATCGCGGAGGATGCCGATTTGCTCCTAGGATCCCGTGGATTTCTGAGGATGCGCATGAAGACAATCCGACGCTCCATGAAGTGGAACCAGGTCACTTTGTACGCTGTACATGTCACAAGGAATTCCACTTCCCCGAAGAACGAGTGGAGGATGAAAACTATGTCACTACTTAATGTAAAAGACTTACAGGTACACTTTCCAATTAGAGGTGGTTTCTTCCGTCGAGTGGTCGATCAAGTGCGTGCGGTGGATGGGGTCAGCTTTGAACTGGAGCCTGGTGAAACATACGGTCTAGTTGGTGAATCCGGGTGTGGAAAGACAACAACAGGCCGCGCGATTATCGGACTCAACAAAGCAACTGGCGGGGAAGTACTATTTAATGGAGAAAACCTTGCGACTATGAACGGATATGATCGTAAAAAACATATTCGTGATATTCAAATGATTTTCCAAGACCCCTACTCTTCATTAAATGGTCGAAAGAACGTCTTAAATATTATTGCAGAACCCTTGCGGAACTTTGAGCGCCTGTCTCCTAAAGAAGAGCTGACACGTGTTCAAAATATGATCGAGCGTGTCGGATTGAGTCCAGAATCTATTTACAAGTACCCTCACCAGTTCTCTGGGGGACAACGACAGAGAATCGGGATTGCTCGGGCGTTGATGCTTAATCCTAAACTGATCATTGCGGATGAACCTGTATCTGCTCTGGATGTTTCAGTACAGGCTCAAGTATTGAACTTCATGCGAGAAATTCAAAAAGACTTCGGATTGACTTACTTATTCATATCCCACGATCTTGGTGTTATTAAACATATCTGCGACAGAATCGGAATCATGTATAAAGGTCGTTTTGTCGAAGAAGGCACTGCAGAAGATGTCTACACGAATCCTCAGCATCTATATACAAAGCGATTGATCGCAGCAATTCCCGAGATGGACCCCGTAAAACGTTTCGAGAAAATGGAATTGCGCGAACAAATCAATGTTGCTTATCGAACGGAATACGATAGCTACTTCGATAAAGACGGTCGGATGTTCGACTTGAAACCGCTTACTCCCACACATTCGGTAGCTGTGCATCAGGGGGGTATGTAAACGATGGTTAAATTTATCTTGCGTCGTATGCTAGTTATGATTCCACAGCTCTTTTTGTTAAGTCTTATCATTTTTGTATTGGCGAAGCAAATGCCGGGTGATGCGGTAACAGGAGCCTTCATGGGGAATCCGAACGTAACGCCTGAACAAGTGGAGAAGATACGTGAGCAATATGGACTCAATGATCCTTGGTACGTACAGTACGGAGCATGGGTTGGAAAAGCTGTCAAAGGCGATTTAGGACAATCTTATACTCACAAGCAACCTGTTACATCATTGCTAGCAGGTCGTGTAGCAAACACGATAACTCTATCACTTTTTGTCCTGATTGTTTCCTATGCAGTCGCCATACCGCTTGGCATTATAGCGGGAAGGTGGTCGGACACCTGGGTGGACAAATTGATTGTCACCTATAATTACTTTTCGTTCGCTACCCCATTATTTGTATTTGCATTACTCATGTTGTTCGTATTCGGTTTCATACTTGGCTGGTTCCCAACGGGCGGCAGTGTCGATATCCGAATCGAATCAGGCACCTTTGCACAATTCATGAGTAAATTACATCACTTAGTACTGCCAGGATTGTCCGGTGCACTGCTTGCAACTTTCGGAACAATTCAATATTTACGGAATGATATTATCGATACAAAGTTAAAAGACTTTGTTAAAACGGCGCGTTCAAAAGGTGTTCCTGAAGGTAAAGTTTACACACGGCACATTTTGCGTAACTCGTTATTGCCAATCGCTGCGTTCCTTGGGTACGAAATAACAGGATTGATTGGCGGTTCGATTTTCTTAGAGACCATCTTTAGTTATCCAGGCCTCGGTCAGCTCTTTATACAATCGATTACAGGACGCGACTTTACCGTCGTAACAGCTATCGTCATGATTTCTGGTGCGGCTGTTATTGTCGGAACTATGCTCTCAGACGTCATATTGAGCGCCATCGATCCGCGTATTCGAATTGAATAAAAAAAGCAGATGAGGAGGGAATAAGAGATGGTTACAGTAAATCAAAAAGAATTAATCGCTAAAGAAAAAGCGAGTAACCCGTCACTTTTAAAAACGATTTGGCGGGAAATTAGACACGATAAGCTGGCACTGGTTTCGTTAGTTTTACTACTTGGTATTATTATCACCGCGTATAGTTCACCGTTATTTATTGATCAGGAACAACTGCAGCGTGTTAATTTCTTAGAAACATGGGAGAGACCATCCGAAACTCATCTGCTTGGTACGGATGATGGCGGACGAGATGTATTCGGCCAATTACTTCTTGGAACGAGAAACTCATTTACAATTGGACTCAGCGTGACACTTATTGCCGGTTTGTTTGGTTTAACAATCGGTCTAATCGCAGGATATTTTGGCGGTTTTGTAGATAACATCATTATGAGAATAATAGACTTCTTAATGGTATTGCCTAGTTTGATGTTCATCATTGTATTTATCGTAATCGTTCCGGATTACTCAGTGTTCACATTCGTCTTAATAATGAGTGCGTTCGCCTGGTTTGGAAAGGCCAGACTCATCCGATCTAAAGGTCTTGCCGAACGGGAATTGGATTATATCAATGCATCCAAAACACTCGGCACCCCAAATTGGAAGATCATGGTTTTTGAAATGTTCCCTAACCTTAGCTCACTTGTCATTGTAAATATGACGTTGACGCTCGCTATCAACATCGGTCTTGAGACCAGTTTAACATTTCTAGGTTTTGGACTTCCGGCAAGTACACCGTCTCTTGGGACATTGATCGCGTTTGCGACGAATCCGGATATCGTTCAAAACAAATGGTGGGTTTGGTTACCCGCAGCATTACTGATTCTAGTAATGATGCTGTGTATAAATTACATCGGGCAAGCGGTGAAACGCGCGTCGGATGCAAGACAAAGATTGGCTTAAAAAAAAGGGGAGGTAAGACAATTGAAGAAAAGAAGTTTTATGTTGCTGGCAAGTCTAATGCTCGTCCTCAGCGTGTTCCTGGCTGCTTGTAATGGCGACGATAGTGCTGATGGCGGAAAAGACAAGGACAAAGGGAAAGATAAAGGAAAAGATAACGAAAAAACAGAACAAGGCTCTGGTGAAAATGCAGCAGATATCGATTTTCCACTTTCAGTGTCTAATGACGCTGAAGCAATGGAAGATGGCGAAATGACAGTAGCCATGGTTGCCGGAGAGCCATTCGAAGGAACATTGAACCGTAACTTCTATTCAGGTACGTATGATGCGGAAATCCTTAGTTTCTTCGATGAAGGACTTCTTGACACAGATGGTGACTATTTGATCACTAACGAGGGTGCTGCAACATATGAACTTTCAGAAGATAACAAAACACTAACTTTAAAAATCAAAGACGGCGTAAAATGGCATGATGGGGAGCCTGTCAAAACAAGCGACCTTCTTTACTCTTATCAACTACTCGGCCATCCTGATTACGCAGGAAACCGTTATGATTTCATGATTGAAAACGTAGTAGGTATGCCTGAATATCACGAAGGTAAAACAAAAGAAATCTCTGGTATCGAAATCATTGACGATCAAGAGATGAAGTTTACGTTCACTGAAGCAACACCTTCAATCCTTTCAGGATTCTGGTCATATGCAACTCCTCGTCACCACGTTGGAGATATTATGACTGGTGAAACAACGATTAAGGATCTTGAGTCTTCAGACAAAATCCGTGTAAATCCAATTGGTTTCGGTCCTTACAAAATTGACAAAATCGTACCAGGCGAGTCAGTTCTTTATTCTCGTAACGACGACTACTGGAGAGGCAAGCCTGCTCTTAAGTCAATCGTTCAAAAAGTAGTAAGTCCAGCAACAATTGTTGAATCAATCAAAAAAGGTGACGTGGATATTGCTACGATCCCTGCTGACCAGTATGAAACAGTAAAAGACGTAGATAATATTGAACTTCTTGCTCAAGTTGACTATGCATACACGTACATCGGTTTCAAACAAGGTAAGTGGGATGCAGCTAAGAAAGAAAACGTAACAGATCCAGATGCAAAAATGGCAAGCAAAGAACTTCGTCAGGCAATGTGGTATGCAATGGATAACGCGACAATCGGTGAAAAACTTTACCACGGTCTTCGTTTCCCAGCAACATCACTAATCATTCCTGTATTTGAAAGCTTCCACGATAAGAGCGTTGAAGGACGCATGTTTGACCCGGAAAAAGCAAAACAACTTCTTGACGACGCTGGCTTTGAAGATAAAGATGGCGACGGATTCCGTGAAGATCAGAACGGTGAAAAATTGGTTATCAACTTCGCTTCTATGTCAGGTGGAGAAACTGCTGAGCCAATCGCAAAAGCTTACATGCAAAACTGGGCTGACATTGGTTTGAAAGTTGAACTAGTTGACGGTCGTCTGCACGACTTCAACGCATTCTACGACATGGTTGAAAATGATGATCCTAAGATTGACATCTACCAAGGTGCTTGGGGAACTGGTTCTGACCCAGATCCATCTGGTCTATATGGCCGTACAGCATCATTCAACTACACTCGCTATACTAGCGAAAAGAACGATGAGTTGTTGAAAGCTGGTACTTCTGAAAAAGCATTTGACTTAGAGTACCGTAAAGATATCTACAATCAATGGCAAGAGCTAATGTATGAAGACGTTCCGGTTGCACCAACTGTATACCGTTACGCTCTTGAAGCAGCTAATAAGCGCGTTGTAAACTACTCAATCGAGCCAGGTACAGAATCTGATCGTTATAAGTGGGGAGTTGCTGAATAAGCAACCAAATGGAGAAGCCGTCCCTTTCTACAGGGACGGCTTTTTTTGCGATTCAATCGAATTTAATGGGTATACTCATTGTAAGGAGTTGATGAAGACATGTCTGTGAAAAATTCAGATCGCTTTATTATTGCCTACAATCGTATTGAAAAAACACTTTCTAAAAAAGTAGATGAGAGTGGTTTTCTGCCTTTTTATCGTCTCATTGAAAAAGCGAAAATCAAAAACTCGGTAGTCCGTAATTATGAAGAGGACTTGCGGGAGTTTGGTGATTTACGGAATGCGATTATTCATCACCGAACCGGGCTGGACTACGTGATTGCCGAACCGCATGATGATATCGTGGAACTGATTGAATTGATTGAACGCAAAGTAAGCAATCCGTTGAATGTGGGTGCCTTGTTCGGTTGTAAGGTACATACATTGCAAGCATCAGATCCCCTTACATCTGCCCTTAGGCTAATGCGTGATAATAAATTTGGCCAGGTTCCGATTTACGAAAATGAAAAGTTCAAAGGACTCATTACAGCTGCCGGTATTACTCACTGGCTCGCTGGCCAATCGACAGAAGATTCTATTTCCCGGGAAATACCGACACTCTCTGACGTCTACAACTATGAAAAACGTAAGGAATCGTTCGAATTTGTCAAAAGAGATCTATCTGTGTACGAAGCGGAAGATTATTTCAAGAGAGCAATTACAAAAGGATCACGTCTCGAAGCGCTGCTAATTACGGAGAATGCCGGACATAATGAAAAGTTGATCGGGATTATCACTCCTTATGATTTATTGAAGATTGACTAACGGGATCGCAATGAGGGGCGTGCAAAGGTGATAATCTGCTCATAAACACAGGGAAATGATCATAAATGCCAAATAGTGCTCATAACCCTGTGAATGTGATCACAACACCAGAAATATGATCATAAGTCTGTAAAGACGATCATAACTCGAGAGAAGTGATCATAAAACTTAAAAAGTGATCATAACTAAAAAGTTACCATTCAACCCCGTCTGAATAATCGATGCCTAACACAATACCGCTCTGCATCTGCACTGGCAGACTCAGGGCGGTATCTTTTTGTCATCCTGTATGAACACGGTCGTAAGAATACTTGAAGGTCTCTTTCTTAGGCCGGATCAGCATGAAGAATAGTGTGAGGGGGCCGATTCTGCCTAAAAACATAACTCCGCAGATAATCCATTCTCCCACGGGACTCAAATCACCCGTAATCCCAACTGACAAGCCAACTGTTCCGAATGCGGATACCGTTTCCATTAACAAATCAATGAATGGCATTTTTTCCGTAACAGTCAACAAGAAGAACGCTGTAAATACGAGCATAGAACTAACAGCCGCAATTGCAAGTGAGCGGAAGATGATTTCCGATTTAATCGTGCGCTTAAATAAGTGGGGCTCTGTCATCCCTCTGAAATAAGCGAGCGTGGCCACTACAATGACGATGAACGTTGTCAGTTTAATACCTGACGCTGTAGAAGCGCTGCCCCCTCCGATGAACATGAGCAACAATGTAAGAAGGAGGGAACTGCTCTCCATATCACCGATGGATACCATGTTGAATCCAGCTGTCCTGGGTGTGACAGCTTGGAAATAGGAGGTCAGCACTTTGTCCCCGAAAGACATGCTGCCGATAGTTTTCGTGTTGTGATATTCCAACGCGAACAGCAAAAATGCAGCGATCAGGTTAACCGTGAGTGTTCCGGCCAGCATCATTTTCGTATGAAGAGACCATTGTTTTGGAGAGCGTTTTGCGATAACCTCCATGACTACTGTAAAACCAAGTCCCCCGATGATGAAAAGTGAAGATAAAATGAGCGTTACAGGTAGACTGCCCGCAAATCCCATTAAGTTATCAGGAAATAAAGAGAATCCCGCATTGTTAAAAGCGGAAATGACATGAAATAGACTATAGTAAAGACCATGTTTCAAACCGAACTCTGGGATCCAAAAAAATGATAATAAAATAAATGCGATACCTTCTGTTACGAATACGAATGCCAGAATGCTTCTCAAAAATTTAACCGTTCCTCCGAGCGATTGCTGACTGAATGATTCTTGAAGAAATATCCGGTTTTTCATCCCCACTTTTCGTCCAAGAACCATTAAAAGTGCAACCGCGAAAGCCATTAATCCAACGCCGCCTATTTGGATGAGAGCTAGAAGTACTATTTCGCCGAATAGCGTAAGAGTAGAACCCACATCAAATACACTTAATCCTGTAACCGTTGTCGCGGATGTGGCAGTAAACAGCGCATTTGTCCAAGTGATTGGAATGGTTGTTGCAAAAGGAAGTTTAAGCAGCAAGGTCCCGATGACTATCGTAACTAAAAAACTGCTTGCAATGAGAACCGGCGGGGTAACCCGTCTTTTTTTGTGTATGAACGAGATGTACATCGTGTGACCTCCTTAGAGAACAAGATATGGTATGGTTTGATTATTGATCGAAATGGTAAAATTACAATAGGTCATTGGATGGAATAAATCGGAAGAATCAGGTTGTGTAAGAATAGGCAATTCAATACGTTAGGAGTTGAATCATATGAGTCAAGAAAAGCGAAGTATTCCACCTTCACCAATCGCTCTTGAGTTAAATCATGTAAGTTATGGTGTCAATCATACCGACATTATTAAAGATGTGAGCGGTCAATTTCCTGCTGGTAAAATCACAGCATTAATCGGACCTTCAGGAGCAGGAAAAACGACATTGTTAAAGTTATGCAACGGTCTTATTAGTCCGACAGAAGGTAAAATTTACATAGATGGAAAGCGAATTGAAGAAAAGTCCCCAGTTTCTGTTAGAAGGCATGTTGGTATTGTGCTGCAAAGTTCTCCGATGGTTCAGGGAACGGTCCGCGATAATTTAGCACTTCCATTACAACTGCGCGGACAAATCTTATCAGATGAACAAGCAAAAGCCACGATGGAACAGGTTGGCCTGCCCTTATCGCTTCTAGCACGCGATGCCCGAGAACTTTCAGGGGGGCAGAAGCAAAAAGTATCCATTGCACGCACGCTATTAAATCAATCGAAAATCTTATTATTAGATGAAATCACAGCTTCTCTCGATCCTGCATCGCTTCAGGAAATTGAAGAGTTAATTGTCAAATTGAATGATACCGGGAAAATTACCATCGTTTGGATTACTCATAATTTGGAACAGGCAAGTCGGATAGGGGAGTATTACTGGGTAATGGTTGATGGGGAATTGCGTGAAGCCGGTACTAAAGAAGAGATTAATGCGTCAGAAGACGTGCATGTGAAGCGATTTGTGAAAGGAGCGCTGTCATGAGCTGGATGACATTAAGTTTAACGCTGATCTTTGTATTCATCCCATTATTGCTGTCGAAAACGCTGAACTTGGGACTGGAACGGGATACGATTGTTGCAACGCTTCGATCGACGATTCAGCTCATAGCAGTAGGATTCGTATTAAAGTTTGTATTCGATTCCGAACATCCTGTATTCATCCTATTAATGGTGCTGCTCATGATTGTAGCAGCGGTCCAGAATGCGCGCCATAAAGGGAAAGCGATTAAAGGAATCACCTGGAAACTGTTTGTCACATTTGCTGCGATTGAAGTGCTGACGCAAACCGTATTGCTTGGATTACATATTGTTCCCGCAACAGCTCAATACATTATTTCACTTAGCGGAATGGTGATCGGCAACTCGATGGTGCTGGCAATCTTGTTTTTAAACCGTTTCACTGCAGAAGTCGAAGCACATCGAGACGAAAGTGAATTGATTTTATCATTGGGCGGTACCCCGAAACAATCCATCAATCGTCAATTATTGAAAGCAATTCAGGCGAGCATGATCCCTACCATTGAAAGCCAGAAGACAATTGGGATCGTTCAGCTGCCAGGGATGATGAGCGGCCAAATCATTGCAGGAGCAGATCCAATCCAGGCGGTTCAATTTCAACTGCTCGTTGTGTTTTTATTGCTTGCGACAGCAGCGATGACGAGTGTGTTTCTTGGCTTCCTGTCCTATAGAAGTTTGTTTACAGAACGAATGCAGCTGCTGAAAATAGAATCTGACTAACAGAAGTTAGTGACGGGCCAATCGTTTCGATAGTGGATAAATCCCGATACTTTGAAAAACGAGAGACAGAAAGACGACTGCAAATCCCAGTGAAATGATGATGTCAGCATGACCATCAGCTTCTGCTTCCAAACTGAGCAGCAGGAAGACGGACATCGTACCCCGAATGCCTGACCACGAGAGAAGGAAAGCGTCGCTAAAGCTGATGCGCTGTTTTAATCCATCAAAAACCTGCATGGTTCCGGCGATAACCAAAAATCGAATAACTATGGATACAACAAAGATGACGATTGCCAGAATCCAATGATTAAATAGCAGGTACTTCGCAGATGTAATGCCGATCAATAGGAATAGCAAGGAGAGCAATGCAGGTTCAACGACTTCCCAAAAGCCGTTAAGTGCAGCCCGATACTCTTTTTCGTTCGTTGTGCGCTCAAGTTCAGCAGATAACATGATTCCGGCAGACACCGTTGCAAGAACACCGGAAAACTCGAAGAACTCTGCTAGATGAAAAACTCCGTACGCAATAACGATGCTGAGCAGTACTTGGTTTTCTTTTTGGGGAGCCAGGTGGAGAGCTTTACTAAAGAGCCAGCCAATGAGTAACCCAAGTCCGGCACCACCGATAGATACATAAAGGAACTCTCCCAGAAATGAAAAAAGGTGAAACGATTTGTCAATTGTAAACATCCCCATCAAAACCCCGAACAGCACGACACTTGTTCCGTCGTTGATCATCGATTCGCCATCCACAATTTCAGCAATGGCGGGATCATCTGTAGATTGCTTCAATATAGAAACGACGGACACAGGATCTGTTGGGGTCAGGATGGATGCAAACAAAAGCGCGCCTACAAAGGAAATGCTGATGAACAGGCCGCCAAACGCATAGACGAAAGCTCCGAGCACTACGGCCGTCAAGATGAGACCAAGAGTACTCAGAACCCCAATTACACCTTTATGAGCGTTTAAAGCCCTTGCAGAGTACTGATAGGCTGAGATAAATAGAAGTCCAGGTAAAAAAACATCATAGATTATGTCTTTTGAGACGGACATAGCAGCGAAGTAAGGAATGAAAGACAAGCCGATGCCGACGAGCACAAGAAATACGGGCAGCGGGAAGTTCTTCTGCCAGCGGTCAATTGTGAGTGCTGTGTACCCAATCGCAAGTAAAATTGTAATTTGTATAGCAATCAATGCCCTCACCCTTTCGCATACCTACTCCATCTAGTACCACAGGCGGCACGTATTGAAACAGCTGAAGCTGGAGAGGGGAAGGTAGCTATGCAGATTAATGATAACTCTTGAAAAGTGATTATAACCCCAAGGCCGCCCATAACTATGGGAAAGTGATCATAAACCAAGGAAACCGCTCATAACCACAGGAAAGTGATCATAAACCAAGGAAACCGCTCATAACCGCGGGGAAGTGATCATAAACCAAGGAAACCGCTCATAACCGCAGGGAAGTGATCATAAACCAAGGAAACCGCTCATAACCCCCAGGAAAGTGATCATAAACCCCGAAAAACTGCTCATAACGCTAACCCGTCCTCACAAAGCACCCATACCCCTGCAGCCAACAACAAAAAACCACCCGCCAACAACTGTAAAGTTGTCCGACGAGCAGCAATCATCATCACTTCTGAAATTGTTGGAACATCCCGCTTAAACAAGTAACCGTCCGACTCATCACGGCACCGCTTCCTAATGCAGCGGCTACACTGCATGCCTCTAACACTTCTTGTTCGGTGCAGCCAGCATCGACACATCCCTTTGCATGGAAAGTCATACAGGTTTTATCGTTTGCGTAAACACTCACTGCCAGTGCAATCAGCTGTTTCTGTTTCCCGTCCAGCGCTCCATCTGCAAAGCAGCTCTCGGTAAAGGAGTGGAACCCGCTCCCAATCTCGGGCATTTGTTCAGTGAACTGGCCTATGCTTTCTTTATAACTTTGTAGTACCCCATCTGCTGAATACTCTTCCATCATTCAAACTCCTCCTGTTCAATTCGCCAGTAGTATATGTATCGAAGCGTGAATCATTCAGTGAGCCGCATTATGATTTATCACGAAATAGAATAAGCTCAGGGAGAATTTCGTCTCCGATATCCAGTGTGATGAACGAATAAAACGGCAGCTTTCTTTTATCTGTTGGCGAACCAGGGTTCATCAGGAGAAGTCCTTTGTAGTATTTGATAACGGGAATATGGGAGTGGCCGTAGATAATCGCATCCACGTGCTCATCGGAAAATGTGTCCACTGCACGCTGTTCGGTCGTCTTTTTGTCTCCATGACCGTGAACGATGCCGATCCGCATTCCACCCAGATCCAGCAGCTGCCGCTCAGGCACAAGAGCACGCATTTCATCGCCATCTACATTTCCATAAACCCCGATTACGTCCGCTAATGCAGAGAGCGATTCAAAAACCTCAGGAGAGCGCCAGTCCCCCGTATGGATGATGCAGTCTGCATCTTTGCATTCATTCAGTAAACGGTCCGGCAATTTACTTCCTCTGCCCGGGATATGTGTATCTCCTGTAATGATTACTTTCATCTGCATCCATCCTTTCGAGTTCAACTAGACAAGATGGTCCAGGTGATCGGTTCATCGTGAACGTCTGCCAGACGTTGTAACCGACCATTGCCTGCATATAAATCATTTATAATCACTTGCTCTGTAATTCTTTAATTACTCGTAGCGTACCCTGAATGGCAGAGAATGAAAAGTAACCTACCAATCAATGAAACCTTTTAGCGATGCTATCGTAATAGAAGGTATAGAATAAACTATTATAAAAAATCGCCCTCCTAATTTGGAGAGCGATCCGATATTCAATTAAGTACTTTCTCAAGAAACTGTGTGAGCTTTGTTTCGTACTCACCTGTAATATTGTCAAATGCTTTCGTATGCCCGGCTTCCGGAACAATCCATAACTCGTTATCGCCCTTGGCTGCATCGTACAATTCAGTTGCCATTTCCGTTGGGACCAGATCATCTGCATCCCCATGAATTAGAAGGAGCGGGATCTCTGTTTTCCTTACCTGATCCACCGCGGACGCTTCTTGAAGCGTATAGCCTGCACGGATTTTAGCGATGACACTTGTCACATCAAGTAAAGGGAATGCCGGCAACCCGTATATGGACTTCAGCTGATGGGCAAGTTCTTTTTTTACCGTACTATAGGAGCTGTCTGCAATAATTCCTTTCACCTGCTTCGGCAATTGCTCGCCGCTCGTCATTAAAACAGTCGCGGCCCCCATGGAATTTCCTTGCAAAATGATTTGTTCCGCGTCATGCTGTTGAATGAGATACTTAATCCAGTCTTTGTAATCGAGGCGTTCGTGCCAGCCATAGCCGATGTAATCGCCTTCACTGTCTCCATGGCCGCGCGCATCAGGGAGCAAGACGTCAAATCCTTGGTCATAGTAAAACTTCGCATATTTCCCCATATCTTCACCGGTATTGCGGAAACCATGGGCCAGAATGACAGCGTTGTGATTCGTGTTTTTATTGTTTTTGATAAATTGAGCTTTCAGCTTTAAGTTATCGTAGGATTGCATCGTAATCGTGTTTTTAGGCTGCTCGGCATACCAGATTTTTGCTTCTCTTAGCAGCGCTTGGTCCGACTCACTGGCAAGTTCATTGACAGCTTCGGATTCGCTATGAAGTTTTACCTCGGTACCGCGCTTAATTCCTTGGTCGTAAAAATAATTGCCTGCAAAAACGAGCGCAACAAGCAGTACAACAATGAGCGTACTGAGTGTAATTGCAATTTTTCTTTTCAAAAAATTCCACCCCCTAAAAGTCAGTGTACCATCTTTTCTATCAAAGGGGAGTGACAAGTTCTAAGGAGGACAATTCATGAATTTAAAACCATTGCTAACAATTTGGAGCAAACCAACTGAAACGTTACGGTACTTGAGGGACGAGACAACCACAGGCTATGCAATCCTGATTTTTGCCATTGCCGCCCTTGCTTCGGGAGGATACCAAGCGGGAAGTTCGGGGTTACTTAGCAATTTACCGCTAGGTGCACTCATTCCGCTGTTCATCTTATTCACATTTGTCGGAGCCCTCATTTCATGGGTGATTGGTGCAGCCATTTACCATTGGATAGGGAAAGGGATGTTCGGGGGAACTGGTACATTTGCTGAAATGCTCCGCGTAGTCCCGGGCACCACGTTGCCAACAATTTGGCTGGCACCCGTCAATTATCTAGTCATTTTAGGTTACGGAAAATTAGCATTCGAAGCGCCGCCTGCTGAAGCATTTGCGATTACGAACTTGCCAATGGGTGTGTACTTAATCTCTATGTTCCTGACATTTGCAATCGGGATTTACAGTACAGTAATTTCATGCAAAGGAATCGGTCTAGTGCATGGATTCTCTGCATGGCGCGGTCTTGGCGTTGTTCTTGTTACGGTCGTTATCGCCATTATCCTATCAGTCGTCCTTTCATTAACAATCGGAATCATTTTCATCTCAATCTTCTCTCTATAACCACAACAAAACCGGAGCCCCCCTTAAAGGGATTCCGGTTTTTGTAATGATTCAAGTGATTTACCTGAAGGGCAAATCAGCACAGTAAATCATTTATTAATAAACTTTATCTCCATTAAAGATAGAGTTTTTCACGATTGCATAATCCACCGTACGGATCGCGTCCAGCTTCTTGCCGCCTGCATAAGAAATCGATGACTGCAAGTCTTGTTCCATCTCTGTCAGCGTATCTTGGAGAGGACCCTTGTATTCCACGAACATTTTTTTACCTTCAACGTTTTTCTTCTCGCCCTTTTGGAACTCTGAAGCAGAACCGAAGTATTCCTTGAACTGTTCGCCGTCACGTTCTACTGTTTGCCCAGGTGACTCTTCGTGACCTGCAAATAGTGAACCGATCATGACCATGCTTGCACCAAAACGGACAGACTTCGCGATGTCGCCGTGTGTACGGATTCCGCCATCTGCGATAATCGGCTTCGATGCCGCTTTTGCACACCAGCGAAGTGCAGCAAGCTGCCAGCCGCCTGTACCGAAACCAGTTTTAATCTTAGTGATACAAACTTTACCAGGTCCAATTCCGACCTTCGTTGCGTCAGCGCCAGCGTTCTCAAGTTCACGAACGGCTTCTGGTGTACCGACGTTGCCTGCGATTACGAAACTCTCAGGCAAATGCTTCTTTATATGTTGAATCATACGAATCACGGCGTTTGAATGACCGTGTGCGATATCGATTGTAATATAATCTGGAATCAATGAATCTGCAGCGAGCTGTTCAACAAATCCATACTCGTCTTCTTTAACACCGACACTAATTGAAGCAATCAGTCCGCGGCTATGCATGTCACGGATGAATGCCGGGCGTGATGCAGGGTCAAAACGGTGCATAATATAGAAGTAACCGCCTTCAGCGAGTTGAATAGCAATCTTTTCATCGATGATTGTTTGCATATTAGCAGGGACAACCGGTAAACGGAACGTATGCTTACCCAGTGTGACAGAAGTATCACATTCAGAACGGCTGTCAACGATGCATTTTGCGGGAATCAGTTGAATATCTTCATAATCGAATACTACATCCATTATTGAACACTCCTAAAAGCGAATAATTTGTTTGGCCGAACTGTAATTGTTCGTCCTTATGTAATGTACAAGATTACAAAGTCATTGTCAAACAATTATTGGTCTTCATTCAGAGTTTCCACAATTGTGATTGATAGACGGCTATGTCATGATAAAGGAAAGAAGCAATAATACACTGTAAGCGCTATCGGATTAAGAGAGGAAGAAAAACCATGGCCTATCTATTAAAACGGAGCAAGTTATTTATTTTCCTTATTTTCATTCTCATGCTAGTTGGAGTTTATACGTTCTTAACGCTGCCGAAACGTGAAATTCCTGAAACGCCTGTAGATCTGGTAATGGTATCTTCCATTCTACCAGGAGCAGAACCGGAAGAAGTGGAGAGGAGCGTAACGAATCCATTAGAGCGGGCTGTGAAAAAAGTAGATGGAATTGATACGATGAAGTCCGTTTCTGCCAACTCTGCTTCAATTATTACCCTGTCATTAAAAGATGGGATTGATTCCGAGCAGACGATTAACAAATTGCAGCAGGAAGTTCAGCGATCAGCCAGTGAGTTGCCGGAAAACGCACAGACACCTGAAGTGAAAAAACTCGATTTGGCGTTTCCGCTCGTTTCGTACATGTTCACAGGGGACGAAAAAGCTCTTGCAGAGTTAGAAACTTCGTTTGGCACATTGTCAGATGAGCTTCAGTCTATAGAAGGAGTTGCGGGAACAACCGTCAAAGGTTTTGCAGAAAAGCAAGTGATGATTACGCTGGATCCTGCCAAATTAGCTGAAAATCGATTGCAGCCATTTGACGTACTCAGTGTGCTGCAGCAAGCCAATCAGCCGCTTTCGCTCGGTACACACGATGACGGCAAGGAACGTCTCGTCTTGACAGTGAAACAAGATGAGGGCATTGAAAAGCTGAAACAATTACAAATTGGAGATGCTGCAGTTCCCCTCGCTAAGTTAGCGGATATTGGAGAAGCAGCCAAAGAGGCAAAGGACATTGTCACGTTCGAAGGCCAATCTGCAATTTCCTACACGGTTTTCCTTCAGCCGGGTCAAGATATTCCTTCCATGGATAAAACCATTGCAAAGAAGATGGATCAATATATTGAAGATCTCCCTAATGAAGTAACAGCGCACACGTATGAATCTCAAGCCAATAACGTGAACTCAATATTCAATAGTTTGTATATCTCATTACTCATCGCAGTTATTGCTGTTCTTGTAGTGACAACAGCGGGACTGACACTGTACGGTTCGTTTGCAGTTGCATTGACCGTTCTCGCGTCTGTGCTTGTCGGACTCATTCCAATTCCATTGATGGGGGTTGACTTGAACCAGATTTCAGTAATCGGGCTTATTATCGCCATCGGGATTCTGGTCGATGACAGCATCGTCGTGAATGACAACATTCAGCGGCGGTACAAACTTGGAGATTCACCTCTGGACGGGGCTGTCAATGGCGTTAAAGAAGTTTATACATCCATTATCTCTTCCAGTTTGGCGATTGTTGTCACGTTTTCACCGCTGCTATTGCTTTCGGGGGGAAACGGTGCATTCATTAAAGCACTGCCAAGTATATTAATCACAACCATCATTGCTTCAACTGTATTATCGGTAACGCTCGTTCCCATGCTTCAATTCATCAAAACAAAAAAACGCAATAAAAAAATATCAGATACTCCAGGATTCTTAGGAAAGCCTTTGGAGAAAATCGCTGTATTCTATTCAGAAAAAGTATTGCGCACTGTTTTAAAACGACCCTTACTCGTAGGAATAGGCGGGTTGGTTATCGCGACAGGACTGTTATTCTTAGCGATGCTGACACCGTTCGAATTCTTCCCGGCTGCGGATAAAGAAGAAGTAACCATGAACGTCCGACTCGCAGCAGGTACGACAATAGATGAAACGAATAACGAAATCCAAAAGATGATTGACGAAGTTTCAAGTGAAGATAAAAATGTAAAAGAAACTGCAATTTTCACAGGCAGCGGGTTACCGAATTTGTTTGCTGCTTCTATGGATAATACTGGCGAAAATACCGGGCAAGCCGTATTCCGCATTAAGAAAGAGCATACAAGTGCTTCTGAATTCATTGACAAGTGGGAACCGGAATTACGCAGCCGCTTTGGAGATGCGGAGATTTTCTTGGATACAATTGTTCAAGGACCGCCTGTGGGTGCACCGGTGACCGTGACGATAAAAGGGGATAATATCGATCAGCTCGCTCAGCTGCGAGATGATTTGAAAGACCGTTTGCTTAAAAAAGGTGCCGACATTGTAACGGATAACTTAGGAGAACCCATCCCGGCAATCCAGTATGTCCCGGATCGTCAAGCGCTTGAGGACAATGGAATTTCCTTAAGCTTAGTGACGAATCAGCTGCAACTGCTGACGCAGGGGGTTCCTTTGTTCAAGTTGTATGAAGGCGATATTTCAAAGCAAGTCGTATTAAAAGAAAAAGGTGTAAACGAAGGGGAGGCAGTCGACCTTTCACAAAGTGTTGTTCCTTCCATGACGACTCAAGGCCCGCCTAAACTCGTTCCGTTGGATGAATTGCTTTCTTCAGAAAAAACATCTCTTATTGCTCAAGTTCCTCATGAAAAAGGAGAGCGTGCGATTACGCTGAAAGCCTATGGCGATGCAGACGGATTCAAAGCAGATATGTTAGACGCAGCGGATGCAGAAAAGAAAGATCTCCCTGAAGGTTATACAATCTCGACTGGCGGAGAGAATTCAGATCAGCAGGCATTCTTTGCTGAAATCGGTATTCTGTTCTTAGTCGTTCTGTTGCTCGTGTACTTAGTTATTGCGTTCCAATTCAAGTCGTTCAGTCTGCCGTTCCTTGTGCTGTTCGCAGTGTATCTTGGTATTTCTGGGGCGATACTTGGATTGTTCATCACACAGACGCCTCTCAGCTTCCTGGGTGTCATGGGGATTGTCTCATTGACGGGGATTGTTGTGCGAAACGCGGTGGTGTTAATCGATTTCGTAGAAGCGCGCCGTCTCCTAGGCAACATGGATGTCATTGAAGCGATTATTGAATCAGGCTACGCGCGTATCAAACCAATCATTTTGACGACTCTTACGTCAATTGTAGCTTTGATTCCAGTGGCTGTCTCGGGTGACCCATTGTTCGAAGCGCTGGCAATTACCATCATTGCAGGTCTGGCGTTCTCTAGTTTGTTTACATTGGTGATGATTCCCTCGTTGTATCTGGTGTATTACAAACTAATTGGACGGAAAGCAGAACGTGTATAATAGAATGAAAAATCCACAGCCATCCAGCTGTGGATTTTTTTGTATTCAATTTAACGTGCGTTACTTAACGCGACAGCAATCTTAGCTCCAACAACTGCATTATGTTTCACAAGTGCGATGTTGGCAACTAGACTCTTGCCATCTGTAAGATCTTTAACTTTCCCAAGCATGAACGGTGTTACGTCTTTTCCTTTGATGCCTTTTTCTTTTGCTTCCGTTAACGCTTGCTCGATAATTCCATTGATCATTTCAGGATCCAGTTCATCTGCTTCAGGAATCGGGTTTGCAATGACGGCTCCGCCTGCAAGTCCAAGATGCCATTTTACAGCAAGAGTTTCAGCCACTACTTCAGGATTGTCTGCACGGAAGTTTACTCCGAATCCGCTCTTACGTGTATAGAATGCAGGCAGCTCATCCGTTTCGTACCCAATGACCGGCACGCCTTTCGTTTCCAAGTATTCCATTGTCAAACCGATATCGAGAATCGATTTTGCACCCGCACAAACGACAGCAACATCTGTTTTTGAAAGCTCCTCGAGATCTGCAGAAATGTCCATCGTAGTCTCTGCACCGCGGTGTACGCCGCCAATTCCACCTGTTACAAACATACGGATTTCAGCGAGATCTGCACATATCATAGTTGCGGCAACGGTAGTCGCACCTAATTGTTTCGTTGCAAGCAAGTATCCGATATCCCGGCGCGAAACTTTAGCTACATTGTCGCTTTTACCGAACATTTCAAGCTCGTCATAAGACAATCCGATCTTAATCTGCCCGTCAATCAAGGCAATCGTTGCGGGAACCGCACCGTTATCACGGATAATTTGTTCTACTGCACGAGCGGTTTCCACGTTTTGCGGATACGGCATGCCGTGGGAGATGATTGTCGATTCCAATGCCACGATTGGTTGTCCAGCGGCTTTAGCATTTAAAACTTCTTCTGAGAAGACGATATAAGATTTCATTTGTATTCCTCCAGTTCATTTTCTAGTCCATTGGCGGTCAGTTCAGGTCTGACTGTATAAGTAGATGCTAACGTTTTAGCTGCGTTCACAAGGCCATAAGAAATTGCATCGTTAAGTGTACGTTCCATTACGGCTGCGTGCAGTACTCCCGACACAAACGCATCGCCTGCACCGGTCACGTCCTCTACAGCAACTCCAGGAATCGCCGCATGATGATGAATCATCCGTGCAGTTCGATCACCAGCCATGATTCCTCTTTTTCCGCGAGTAATGATCGCATGTTCAGCTCCAGAGTCTAAGAGTGCATGAACTGCCGTCTTCCAGTCCTCATCGTTTTGAATCGTAATTCCAGTTAACGTTTCAGCTTCATCTTCATTGCAGATGAACCATGTCAGCCCGTCAAGCGTATCTGGCAAATGTGCCATTTTAGGTCCTGATACGGGAACGATTGCAAGTTGAACTTGGTGTCGGACCGCTGTATCAAGAATTGCTTCTGCTGTTTCTTTTGAGACATTAAGATCCATGACAATCATCTTCGCGCGAGCCAAATGCCGTTCGAGGGAAGCGATGTACTCGGTGTTCAGCGACTCATACACTTCCATAACTGCCATCGCAATCACCAGTTCACCCTGACTGTCCAAAACCGCAGAATACGAGCCAGTTGAGACATTGGACAGTAACCGTACCGAAGTCAAGTCCATATAAGGGGATGAATGCATCGCAATCAAGTCCCAGTCTGCATCTTTTCCCGCTGTAGTAATCAACCGAACGGGATGGTCCAGACGGCCAAGGTTTTCAGCGATGTTACGAGCGACGCCGCCAATCGTAACCGACTGTTCAGCTGGATTTGAGGTTCCCGCAGCTACCGGTCCGGTGACATGAAACTTACGATCGACGTTTGCACCGCCGATGCAAATTATTTCATCTTCTGGCGCTAATACATAAGCTCTGCCTGAAATATATCCGCGTTTCGTCAGTGCGGATATTAAATTGGCAACAGCAGGACGTGATAGCCCAAGACCTTCAGCCAGCTCTTGCTGGGAGCAGTATGGATTTTGCCGGATTAATGAAATCAGCTGCTGTTCTTTTTCGTTCAGCGTAAACACCTCCCGTTCTTTTTAATGGAATATAAACTTATGTTTATATTTTAAACAAAAGTTTTAATGTATGCAAGTCAAACGATTAACCTGTAAGGGGTGACTCTTTTCGACAAAAAGCGTACACTCAAAAATGACAGGTTTATGCTGTCAGGATGTCAGTACATCAGTACGTATTTAAGGGGGAGGGTTTTACATGGCAAACCAACATACTGAAACAGAACTGCAATGGAATACACCTGAAACATTACGCGCACTATTGTGCGAACTTGTGAATTGGGAGAGTCGGACAACAACCGAAGGAGAAAAAGCTTTCCCGCATCGACTCGCTGAAAAGTTGAAAAGTGTTCCTTACTTCGAAGCACATCCCGAACAGTTGGAGTTGCATGATGCAGGTCTTGGACGTAATTCAGTCACTGCATTGTATAAAAACCATAAAGCACAGGATACAATTGTGCTGATTAGCCACTTTGACACAGTGTGGACAGAAGAATATGGCGCACTTGAGCCATTTGCGTTCCATCCTGAAGAGCTGACCGTGAAATTACATGAATATAAAGACGAGCTTCCTGAAGAGGCATTGACCGATTTAGAATCTGGGGAATATTTGTTTGGCCGTGGAACTATGGACATGAAAATGGGACTTGCATTGCATATGTCCTTAATTGAAAAAGCGGCATCGGAACAATGGCCAGTAAACTTAGTGCTGCTAGCTGTTCCTGACGAAGAAGTGAGCTCTGCCGGTATGCGTACCGCGGTGAAATCACTCGTTCGCATGAAGCAAGAACATGATCTGACGTATACGTTGTTTTTAAATGGCGAACCTGTTTTCTCTCAGGAGCCGGGTGATCTAAGAGAATACATTTACTCGGGATCCATCGGTAAGATTATGCCTGCTGCTTTGTTTTATGGAAGAGAAACACATGTAGGGGAACCGTTGAAAGGAATTACATCAACGTTCATGGCTTCTTTTTTAACACAGCGTATGGAATGGAACAATGTATTTGAAGAAACGGATCATGGCGAAACCACACCGCTGCCCGTGACGCTGCAGCAAAAAGATTTAAAAGCACATTATTCTGTGCAAACACCATATCGTTCCACCGCGCTTTATAACGTTTTCACAATGAGACGCACTGCGGCGGAAGTTATGGAATTATTTGAAGGCATTGCTAAAGAAGCAGTCCGTGCATGTGAATCCGCCTATACCGAAGTGAGTGAACGTGAAGGGATTTCTAAAATTGGTGAAATCAAACTTCTCAAATTTGAAGAGCTGATGGATTACGCTACTAACAAATTGGGCGAAGCTGAAGTAAAAAGGATTATTACCGAAGTTTCCGGTGATTGGGAGCTTGACGATCGCGACAAATCGTTCAAAATCGTCGATACCCTGATGATTGAATGCCAAGAGCTGGCTCCTGCAACAGTTCTATTGTTTGCACCGCCTTATTATCCTGCCGTAAATACGTCGGACGATGCACTCGTTCAGGAACTTGTACAGCTGATGCAAGACAAAGCAACTTCACTTGGGACAGAAGTATCACAAATCCACTATTTCAACGGAATTAGTGATTTGAGCTATGTTCATTATGAAGACGAAGGAACAGGCTGGAAATCATTTGAACGGAATACACCTGTATGGGGCTCAACCTATTGGATGCCATTTGAAGAAATGAAGGCCCTGGACGCTCCAGTTCTGAACGTCGGTCCATTTGGTAAGGATGCTCACCAGCGTACAGAGAGACTGCATATCGAAAGTGCTTTTGTGCGCCTTCCTCAAATGCTGGAGACGCTTGCTATGCACTTTTGCGGGAAGTAACTTGGATAGTGTAGATGAATTCAGTGAACAATACACATGAACAGGATAGAAGGAGAGTGGAAGAATGGCTAATTTCTTTAAAAAGATGGCCCAGTCGTTAAAAGGAGAAAGCCCGGCTGAAGAGAAGCAGACATCTGCAGAAAAAGGAATTGGAGAAGAACGTTTCGCAATGCCGATTGAGGGGACTGTTCTTCCTTTATCCGAAGTGCCGGATCCCGTATTCGCGCAGGAAATGATGGGCCCGGGGTTTGCGATTGACCCGTCAGGAGATACAATTTGCTCACCTGTCGACGGTAAGGTCGTCAGCGTATTCCCGACGAAACATGCAATTGGACTGGAATCTGAAACAGGTGTTGAAATTCTGATTCACGTCGGATTGGATACGGTGAAATTGAACGGGGAAGGTTTCGATTTACTGGTTGAGAACGAGCAGGCAATTCGCCGCGGAGATGCGCTGTTGAAAATTGACGTTGAATACATCAAAGCAAATGCACCGTCCGCAATCACACCCGTCATTTTTACAAACACTGAAAAAGAGAAAATCCATTTGCTGAAAGAAGGTCAGCTGACGAAAGGGACTACTGGCCTCGTTCGTGTTGATGCATAAGTCTATTTAATAGGTTGAAACACTAATTAGAGCGGTTGCAGATCTCTCTGCAATCGCTTTTTTATGCATAATCGCAAACTTTTCAACATAAATTCATAAAAACGCTTACATTCCTTCTCGTTTTCTGGTTTAATTGGTATAGACAACTAGACCGGTATAGCGGTATAGTGAATAGTAAGATAACTAAAAAGGAGTGAGAAGAAGATGATGAACTTTATTCAGCGCATCGGTAAATCACTAATGTTTCCGATTGCGACCTTGCCGGCAGCTGCATTGCTTTTGCGACTCGGGCAGCCAGATCTGCTGAACGTTCCTCTAATCGCGGCAGCGGGAGATGGAATTATTGGTAACTTGGCTTTAATCTTTGCCATTGGTATTGCAATGGGATTTGCGCATGACAATAGTGGCGGTGCGGCATTAGCCGGAGCTGTCGGTTTCTTAGTACTGACTAGTGCTTTAAAAGCAGTCGATGAATCCATTAATATGGGTGTATTCGGCGGTATCATTTCCGGTATTGTAGCCGGCGTTCTTTATAATCGCTTTTATAATATTAAATTACCGGATTTCTTAGCATTCTTTGGAGGACGAAGATTCGTCCCTATCGTTACAGCAGCTGCAATGACTGTACTTGCGGGTGTACTCTTCTTTGCATGGCCGCCAATTCAACACGTTATCGACAGCATCGGTAACTGGGTACTCGGTGCAGGAACACTTGGAGTAGGCGCGTACGGATTCTTGAACCGTCTATTGATCCCTACAGGTCTTCACCACGTTATTAACACAGTGGTTTGGTTCGACTTTGGTACATTCACGGATGCAAGCGGTGAAGTAGTTAAAGGGGAAATCAACCGTTTCCTTAAGGGAGATCCAACAGCAGGACCATTCTTGTCTGGTTTCTTCCCGATTATGATGTTCGGTCTGCCTGCAGCGTGTCTCGCAATGTATGCGGCAGCTAAAAAGGAAAAGAAAGCAATTGTCGGCGGTATGTTATTCAGTATCGCATTCACTTCATTCCTTACTGGTATTACAGAGCCAATCGAATTTGCGTTCATGTTCCTTTCACCAGTTCTATATGTAGTTCACGCATTGTTAACAGGTGCTTCGATGATCGTATCGTATATGTTTGACGTCCATCACGGATTTGGATTCTCAGCAGGTGCGATTGACTATGTCCTCAACTATGGATTGGCGCAAAATCCATTGACCTTGTTAGTGATAGGTCTCGTATTCGGTGTCATCTACTTTGTAGTCTTCTACTTCCTTATTGTGAAGCTCGACTTGAAAACACCGGGTCGTGAAGATGACGAAGATATGGTAGAAGATACTGCTGTCTACAGCGACGATATCGTTGAAGTTAAGGCGTATCATACGATTGAAGCGCTTGGAGGTCTTGATAATATTCAAGCCATTGACTACTGTACAACTCGTTTACGTCTAACTGTTAAAAATTCTGATGTTGTCGATGAAAAAGAATTGAAGCGTTATGGCGCAATGGGTTACATGAAAATTAGTAAAACAAACGTTCAAGTTGTCATCGGAACAGCTGTTGAATTCTTAGCTGAAGCGATGAAACGACGTATGAAGAACGGTAATCCAGCTCCGAAAACAGAAGAGTCTATGGAACTGGATACACAGCCGCACAGTGTGAAAGCATTACCTGAATCTGATTTCCATATGCCAATCGACGGAGACATCATTGAGCTTTCAGAAGTTCCAGATGAAGTGTTTGCGAAGGAAATGATGGGGCCTGGTTTCGGAATCATGCCGAAAGGGAAAACGATTCATTCACCAATTGACGGTAAAGTCGTGAGTGTCTTCCCGACAAATCATGCAATCGGTCTTGAAACAGACACTGGCGTAGAAGTTCTCATTCACGTAGGTCTGGATACAGTGAAGTTGAACGGTAAAGGATTTGAATTGCTTGTAGAAAACGGTCAGCTCATTCAGCGGGGCGATGCGTTGTTGAACATTGACTTAGACTACATCAAAGCAAATGCTCCGTCCGTTGTAACACCGGTCATTTTCACAAACGTAGAAAAAGCCAACCTGCACATCTTGAAAAAAGGGTTCCAACGTAAAGGAACAGATTCAATTGTTAAAGTTGATGAATAATAAATGATTACGCCGGCGGGAGAGACGACAGTCACTCTTCCGGCGTATTTTCTTAAGGAGCGGACAGCAATGGCACACACAATTTTACTGACAAACGGAACCGTTGTAACACCAGAAGGAATTCTTGAAAAAGGTGAAGTGTTCATAGAAGATGGGATGATCCAAGAAGTCGGGACTTCCATAAAGCGCCAAGCCAATCAACAAATAGATGCCCAAGGCGGATATGTATTGCCTGGGTTCATCGATATGCACATTCACGGAGCATCTGGAGCGGATGTGATGGATGCGACGGAAGAGGCGTTACAAACAATGGCCGATGTCCTTCCTAAAGAAGGAACAACATCATTTTTAGCAACTTCGATGACACAAGCTCCTGGGGCGATTGAAGCGGCATTAAAAAATGCAGCGGCCTTCACAACGAAACCTGGACAAGCACAGATGCTGGGCGTTCACCTTGAAGGGCCATTCGTATCGCCAAAGCGTGCAGGCGCACAACCGATTGAATACATTTGCCCTCCTGATGCAGAACAGTTTGATGCTTGGCAGAAGGCAGCAGAAGGCAAAATCCGCATGGTTACACTCGCACCGGAAGAAGAAAACGGAATGTCGTTCATCCGAAAGCTGGCAGCTGAAGGCATTGTTGCGTCCATGGGTCATACGAATGCGACAATTGCTCAAATGGAAGAAGCTGCAGAAGCAGGAGCTGTACAGGCTACGCATCTATATAACCAGATGTCTCCCTTCCATCACCGCGAGCCAGGTGCGATTGGCGGGGCTCTTCTTGTAGATGAATTATGTGCAGAAGTAATCGCAGACTTCATCCACAGTCATCCAAAAGCAGTTGAACTCGCTTACCGGGTCAAGGGGGCGGATAGACTTATCCTCATTACGGATGCAATGCGTGCGAAAGGACTTGAACCGGGTGAATATGATCTGGGAGGACAGCCTGTTCACGTAACTGAAACGGATGCCCGCCTTTCAGATGGTACTCTTGCGGGAAGTATCCTCACAATGGAACATGCGGTCAAAAATGTCGTCCGTACATTAGGAATCAGCCCGCTTGACGTTGCGAAAGTTTCTTCAGGGAACGCAGCCCGCCAGCTGGGGCTTGCGAAAAAAGGCAGTCTGATTGCTGGGAATGATGCAGATATCGTCATTCTCGATAAAGAGTGGACGGTTATGCATACGATTTGTGGCGGTGTAATCGGGTATGAACATAATGGGAAGTCGTAACGTGTGCAACGGAAGCGATTGGCGGTGGCACTCATGCTAGATAAGCAATCCGCCATCCCGATTTACGTTCAAATTGAAGATTTTTTAAAAGAGCAAATCGCTCAAGGCGTGTATCCTGTAAAATCTTTAATTCCATCTGAGCGGGAATTGACGGACATGTTCGGTGTGAGTCGCATGACTGTTCGTCAGTCACTTACGAACTTAGTCAAGGACGGACTTCTTTATCGTGAAAAAGGCCGCGGTACGTTTGTGGCGGAAGAGAAGATGGAACAACCGCTTAATGGGTTAACGAGCTTTACTGAAGACATGAAAGAGCGGGGATTGGTGCCTGGGACGAAACTGATCAGCTTTAGTAAAATCCATCCGGAACCGCAGATTGCTGCCCGACTCGGAATCTCTCCAGATGAACTTGTTTATAAGGTGGTCCGTATCCGCTATGCGGATGACACGCCAATGGCGATTGAACGATCTTATTTACCTGTGGAATTGTTTCCAACGCTCACTGAAGAAGCATTGCAAGGTTCTTTGTATGCATTCATAGAAAAACAGGAAAAGCTGGTGATCGGGCAGGCAACACAGCGGATGGAGGCAGCTCTTGCTAAAACTGAGGATGCAGGTTATTTGCAAATCGCACTTCCTGCAGCAGTTGTCCTTATTGAAAGAGTGAGTGCCCTTATGGACGGTCGCATCTTTGAAGTCGTCCGGAGCACATATCGGGCAGATCGATATAAATTCATTAGTGAAATCGGAAGGTGAATGCCATGAATTCATATATCAGCGAGATCACAACTCTCTTAACAGAAGCAGGTCATGAAGCAAAAGAAACAGTGGAACGGGCAGCCGGGCAGCTCGCTGATCGAATAACGCGAGGCGGCATCATCCATCTTTTCGGATCAGGCCATTCTCAATTGCTGGCGCAGGAAGGCTTTTTCCGTGCGGGAAGTCTGGCGTGTGTACAGCCCATTTCTATTGGGCCGCTAATGTTGCACGAAGGAGCGCTGCTTTCATCTAAAAACGAAAAAGATCCTGACTTCAGCAAAACCTTTTTAACAAGCCTTGATATACGGCCGGAAGATGCCGTAATCATTATTTCAAATTCAGGACGTAACCCGGTTCCGATTGATATGGCGGAATATGCAAATGCACAAGGCGCATATACGGTTTCCATCCAGTCTTTATTGTATACTGAAAGAGAACATCCTTCTCGTCATTCTTCAGGCAAGCGACTGGAATCGGCCGTGTCCGCTGTGCTGGATACAAAAGTCCCTCCAGGCGATGGAATCATGGACATGGAAGGAATTCAATGCGGTCCGGCATCCTCAGTGATCGGAAATGCATTGCTGCACGCCTTGTTCTGCGAGGTTGTCGTACGAATGAGTGAGAATGGAATGGAACCGCCTGTATTCAAAAGCGGTAATCTAGAAGGCAACGAACAACACAATGATGCTCTTGTCGCCAACTACAGCGATCGCATCCAGTTTTGACTAAAAGGAGAGATTTAGTTATGGAAAAGAAAACATTCACAATCACAAGCAGCGAAGGGTTGCACGCACGTCCGTGTTCAATGCTCGTATCCGCAGTAACGCCTTTCAAATCAGACGTAACCATTACGTATAAAGAACGAACTGCTAACTTGAAATCCATCATGGGTGTTATGGGCATGGGGATTGAATCCGGTGCGCAAGTTGAAATTGCAGCAGACGGCGCTGACGAGTCAGAGGCGATCGCAAAAGTGGAAGACATTATGAAATCAGAAAGTATCGGCGAGTGAAACAAACCATTACAGGCATCGGTGTATCCGACGGCATAGCGATCGCCAAAGCGTACCGTTTGGAAACGCCAGACCTAACAGTCGAAAAACGAACTGTCGAGCAGCCGGAACTGGAAATTGTCCGATTTGAATCAGCGAAAGCTGAAGCGGCGGTCGAACTTGAAGCGATTCGAGCAAAAGCAGCCGAAAACTTCGGAGAAGACAAAGCAGCGATTTTCAGCGCGCATTTACTCGTGTTAAATGATCCTGAGCTTGAGAGCAGCGTTAAAGGCAGTATTGAACAGGGCGTCAATGCAGAATTCGCCTTGCAGCAGGCTGCAGATACGTTCACGGCAATGTTCGAGGCGATGGATAACGAATATATGAGAGAACGTGCTGCAGACGTTCGTGACGTAACGAAACGTCTTCTAGCAAAATTATTAGGCGTTCATGTTTCAGATCCTTCTACAATTAATGAAGAAGTGATTATTATTGCAGATGATTTAACCCCTTCTGCAACAGCCCAGCTGAATAAGCAATTCGTCAAAGGATTTGTCACAGACATTGGAGGGCGCACTTCGCACTCTGCAATTCTAGGCAGAATGCTGGAGATTCCAGCAGTAGTCGGAACGAAGACTGCTATGGCTTCGATTGAACAGGGGACTCCTCTGATTGTTGACGGAACAGACGGAACGGTAGTACTGGAGCCGACTGATGAAGAAACGCAGGCTTATGAAACGAAGAAGACGTCGTTCGAGTCAGACAAGGAATTGTTGAAGCGTTTTGTTTCTGAGGCTACGGTTACAAGGGACGGGCATCATGTTGAAGTGGGCGCGAATATTGCGTCGACGGATGACCTGCCATTAGCAGATAAAAATGGTGCAGAAGGTGTCGGCCTGTTCCGTACAGAGTTCCTTTACATGGGTAAAAGTGATTTCCCTACGGAAGAAGAGCAGTACGATGCTTATAAAACCGTTCTCACTTCAATGGGAGAACGTCCAACAGTTGTCCGCACACTCGATATCGGCGGGGACAAAGAGCTAAGCTATTTCAGCACGCCTGAAGAGATGAACCCGTTCCTTGGCGAGCGTGCCATTCGTCTTTGTTTCGAGCACCCTGAAATGTTCCGTACCCAGTTACGTGCATTGCTGCGCGCAAGTGTGCACGGAAACTTGAAGATCATGTTCCCGATGATTGCAACATTGGAAGAATTCCGTCGTGCCAAGGGCATGTTGCTGGAAGAACAAGAGAAGTTGCAAGCTGAAGGTATTAAAGTCAGTGATACGTATGAAGTTGGGATGATGCTTGAAATCCCGGCAGCAGCGGTCATTGCAGACTTATTTGCAAAAGAAGTTGATTTCTTCTCAATCGGTACGAACGATTTAATCCAATATACGATGGCAGCTGATCGTATGAACGAAACCGTTTCCTATTTATATCAGCCGAATCATCCGTCTATTTTGCGTCTGATACACAATGTGATTCAAGCTGCTCATAAAGAAGGAAAATGGGTAGGCATGTGCGGTGAGGTAGCAGGAGATCCGCTATCCATCCCTGTGCTGCTTGGCATGGGACTTGATGAGTTCTCAATGAGCCCATCCAGCATTTTGAAAGCACGAGCTCAGTTTGCAGACCTATCTAAAGCGGAGTGGGAAGGCTATATCCCAGAAATTCTGCAGATGGAAACGTCTGAAAAGATTATCGAGTTCGTAAAAACGCATAGCTGAAAATAGAAAAGCGGAACCGATTAACGGTTCCGCTTTTACTTATTTCTTGTCTTCAAACTCGATTTTTTGACCATCCGGCATCGTGATTTCAATACCAAATTTCATGTAGTCATCTTTCAATCCAAACGCGTCTAATGTTTGTTGAATCGCTTGTTCTTTTGATGTGGTTTCTGTAATGTCCAGTTTCTCTAGGTTAGGATAGATTTCATCAAAAGCTGCACGGCCTTTTAAATCCGTATTGGATAATTCGTCCTCAACAGTCGCTTCCACCTTGCCGTTGTCTTGTTCGATTTCAATTTCATATTCCTTGTCTTTTCCATAATCGACTTCCAGCTCAAATTCATCGTAGGTCAGCTTATCCATTTTTTCTTTCATGTAATCCTGATCGCTGTCAGAGTCCATTGAGCCATTCGTGCTCGTGGAATCGCTTGAATTGGCATTTGTGTTAGTGTCTGCAGAATCATCTGTAACGGTACCAGGTTCCGCAGTTGTGCCTGTTGTGTCTTTGTCTGTGCTGGTATCATTGCTGCCGCATGCGCCTAACAGCAGGGCTGTCGCAAGAACGCTTCCAGCTATAGATGCTGATTTTCTCAAGATGAAGACCTCCTATTGTTTTTCTTAGTGTTTCTTATAGTGTTCCCCGCAAATCGAATACCAAACGGGTTTAGAATGAGTTATAATTGTAAGAATTGTTAATAGACTAAGTTGGAAAGGGATTGATCGGATGAATGCTTCAATTGACCAGCTTTATGTCCAGCTGACTGGATTTTTAGACCAAGAACAAGTGACGCAAAACGAAACAGTACGTGACCTACATAGCAAGGATGAATCTTATCATACGCCAAGCCTGCCCGATCTTGTAGTATATCCCCGATCGACAGACGAGGTTAGCCGAATTGTAAAGGCGGCGGGGAGTCTAAATGTACCCGTGATTCCCTTCGGAGTCGGTTCGAGTCTGGAAGGACACGTTATTCCATATGATCATGGGATAACGATTGACTTCACTGAGATGAATCAAATCATCGAAGTGAATCCGTCCGATATGCTGGTGACTGTACAGCCCGGAGTGACACGTTCCGTCTTAAACAAAGAGCTAAAAAAGCATGGATTATTCTTCTCTGTAGATCCTGGAGCTGACGCCACTCTCGGAGGCATGGCTGCAACCAATGCAAGTGGTACAACATCCGTAAAATACGGCGTTATGCGTGATCAGGTACGTGACTTAGAGGTGGTGTTAGCAGACGGGACTGTGATTCACACGGGGAATAAAGCAGCTAAATCGTCATCAGGCTATCATCTGAATGGATTATTTGTCGGGTCAGAAGGGACGCTGGGATGTTTTACGGAACTGACACTTCGTGTGTTCGGAATACCGGAAGTGACCACTGCAGCCCGCGCAACCTTCACGTCCATCACGAATGCCATTGAAGCGGTGCCGGCAATTTTGCAGGCGGGCATTCCCATTGCGCGCGTGGAACTGGTCGATACCGAATCCATCCGACAAGTGAATGCGTACAGCGAGACGGACTATGCGGAACTGCCAACGCTGTTTTTAGAGTTTCATGGCAACGAAGCCGGTCTTGCACAGGACGTTGCGTTCACAGAAGAAATCGTCACTGATTTCGGATGCAAAGAAATCTTGTTCGAAACAGAAACTGCTAGCCGCAATCGTTTGTGGGAAGCACGCCACAATGCCGCATACGCCTATACGCATGGATTCCCCGGTAAACAGATGATGCTGACGGATGTCTGTGTTCCGATTTCCAAACTGGCAGAAGCTGTTGTCTTTGCACGTGAGGAACTTGACCGTACAGGACTCGAAGGAGGAATCGTTGGACACGTTGGAGATGGTAATTTCCACGTGCTGCTGATGATTGATCATGAAAATGAAGAAGAACTCAAAACCGCGGACGAATACAACGAAACGATTGTCCGTCGGGCACTCGCATGTGGCGGAACTTGTACCGGCGAGCATGGAGTCGGTGTAGGTAAACAGAAATACCAGCGCGATGAGCACGGGGAAGCATATGACGTCATGTTGAAAATCAAGCACGTACTGGATCCTGACAATGTATTGAATCCAGGGAAGTTAATCAAGTGATGGAAAGTGGAAAGGGCTTTTGCAAAGCCCTTTTTTACTTGGAATGAAACAGTATGACGCTCACGCGTTTGGCAGTATGCTCATAAATCTCGATAGGTGATCATAAAACTCGAAATGTGATCATAAACAAGGGGATCCGCTCATAAACACAGCAAAGTGATCATAACCAGAAAAAAACGCTCATAAACTATAAATCGCGCTCATAAAACTCAATTTGCGCTCATAAGTCCACCTTACTGCCTTAGAATACCCATCTAAAACCATAGAAACCCTTCTATTAGCTAATTCCTAACGAGTCAACAAGCGAAGCACTTCCAATTAGTCACTTAACGCATTGAAATCATATCCCATTACTCTTCCGAAACAACGTCAATTCCCGATTATTGAGCAGCAGCTCCAAAAAGACTTTTAGCGCCTTTGTCTGGTACTGCGAACTGGTTACAATTGAAAATTGGCGGATAAAAGGTAAGCCTTCTACGGGTAATTGGACTAAATCACCATAACGAATTTCCTTTTGAACTGCCCACTTGGACAACAGACTAATTCCTAACCCTGCTTCTACGGCTTCTTTGATGGGCTGAGTACTGCTGAATTGCATAGATCGAACAGGAGAAATCGAATAACGGTCAAAGACAGCTTCCACAGCTTCTCTAGTACCTGAGCCCTCTTCGCGGATGATCCATGTTTGTTCTGCTAACCTCTGCCAATTAATCGCTCCTTCTTTTAACGTGAGCGGATGTTTTGCTGACGCTATAAGTATCATCTGATCCTCTGCAAATGCTTGGGCGGTCAATTGCCGGTTTTCCTTAAATCGCCCTTCTACAATGCCAACATCTAGTTGCCGGCTCATAATGAGATCTGCAATTTCCGCAGTATTGCCAATCCGTACGTCAGGCTTAATGAGGGGATAGATCTCCAGTAAACGAGCCAAGATATGAGGAAGTACATATTCACCAAATGTGTAACTGGCACCGATCGACAGCTGTCCGCTGGCCTCGTGGGATAAGTCGTTCACTAAGTGATGCATGCGTCCATATAACCCGACAATTTCTTTCGCATGGTGGTAAACAATCTCTCCAGCCTTAGTCAGCCGTACATATTTGTTGGTTCTTTCAAGCAGGCGTACATCCATCGTCTCTTCCAAGGATCGGATATACTGACTTACCGCGGGCTGTGTCATGTGCAGTTCTTCAGCCGCTCGCGAAAAGTTTTTCTTTTCAGCGACGGTCACAAAGACGTTTAAGCTTTGATCCATTTGCTGTCCCCACCATTCTCATATATGCATTTACTTATGGTAGCTATTATATATTGTTATTTTCCTTATGAAAACTCGGAGCGTATACTTAATGACAGGAGGTGTTCCACATGAATGCATCATCACAAGCACCCTCTCCTAAGAAGCTGTCAAAATCGACTGCTTGGATCGGCGGGGTTGCATTTACATTTTTCATTGCACTTTTAGGATATTTACTCGCGAAGTTACCGGGATTTGATCATATTGGACAAATGGCTTCTGCGATCATCATCGCTGTTGTATTTCGGCAATTTTTTGGTTATCCAGAAGCAATCCGTTCTGGGATTCAATTTTCGTCCAAACGATTATTGAGAACGGCTATAATTTTGTACGGTATTAAACTGAACATCGACACCGTACTCAGTGACGGACTCGGATTGCTAGCCCGTGACGTTGGCGTTATCATTTTTGCCATCTTCATGACACTATGGCTTGCTAAAATGTTTAAGGCAGATAAAAATATTTCACTACTACTCGGCGTTGGAACTGGAGTTTGTGGGGCGGCTGCGATTGCGGCGATCGCACCCATCGTAAAATCAAAAGACGAAGATACAGCAATTGGTGTAGGAATCATTGCATTGATGGGTACAGTCTTTGCTGTCGGATATACTGTGTTACGTCCTTTCTTACCGCTCGATGCCATCCACTACGGTATGTGGTCAGGAATCAGCTTGCATGAAGTTGCACACGTTGCGCTGGCAGGAGCACCTGCAGGTGAAGATGGTCTTGCCATCGCATTGCTTGCTAAGCTTGGCCGTGTGTTCTTGCTCGTTCCGCTTTGCTTTATTTTCATTGCAATTATGAAACGTAAAAGTAAAGGGACAGAAGAATCAGATGCGAAAATCGAATTCCCTTGGTTCTTGGTCGGTTTTATCATCTTAAGTGTACTGGGAAGTTACGTTTTTGGACCAATCATTCCTGTTCCGGATGGTGTGTATGACGTTATTGCCGTTGTAACATCTTGGTTCCTTACAGCCGCTATGGTTGGATTGGGGTTGAATGTAAGCTTGCGTGATTTGCGCTCACGGGCACTTCGTCCGCTTGCAGCAATGACAGTCACATCGATATTACTGTCCGTCATCGCATACTTCATCGTTTAATTGAATGCTTATCTAATAAAAACCACGTAAAGAGGAATTCCCCCTTTTACGTGGTTTTTTTATAAATTAATCAATAGTATTTTGGTTTAAAGAAGTCGGCAAATCGAGTGCTTGCCAGAGCATCCAGAATAGCAGCCAGATCTAATTAGCTAGACCAGCCGTTACATTCTTCCGGATCTGAAAATCGAAAACAGAAGAAATACAAACATCAAAAATGCAACAATCGCACCAATTTCTATGACAGGCAGATTCAGCAGCATATTATTTTCTCCAGCGATTGCAGATCCGATAATCAGTCCTGTCATGAGAATGCTGAAAGCAAGAAGAATGACACTGAAAGCGAGCCGATTGCTAATGATATCCATTCTTCTGAGTATGAAACTGGTTTGCCTCAAGTTAATGTCCAGTTTCAGTTTTCCTTTTTTCGCGGCTGTACTGATATCTTTAAAATCACGCGGGATATTTGCTAGAATTTCTGCGTTTTCACTGACACTTTCCCAAGCATTTTTAAGAAGGGAAGAGGGACTGTAATATTCTTTAATGAGTTTCTTGCCGAAAGGTTCCACGCCGTCCATGATGCTCATTGCTGGGTCTAATTTCGATATGAGTCCCTCCAGCGTTAAAATGGTTTTTCCTAGTACTGTGATTTCATTTGGAATTTTTATTTGATGGCGATAGGCAACGCCGAACAAATCCATGAAGATTTCTCCCAGGCTCATGTTTTGCAAAGGAACGTCATAGTATTTAGTTTTGAGCATGCCTAAATCTTTTTGGAGACTTTTGATATTGGTTTCATCCGATAAAATCCCCATTGAATCCATCACTTTTATAATTCCTTTTGTGCTGCCGCGTTCCAATTCCATAATAAGTTTGGCGAATTGAAGTTTGAGATCATCATCCATAACTCCAATCATTCCAAAATCGATAAATGAAATTACATTGCCGGGCATTATGTATATATTTCCCGGATGGGGATCTCCGTGGAAAAAACCATGATCCAGTACTTGGCTAAACATTGAATTTACAATTCTTCGCGCAAGTAATTTACGATCGTATCCTCGTTCATCGAGAGTATTAATATCATTAGACTTAATTCCTTCGATCATCTCCATCGTCAGCACTTTCTTAGATGTCAGATCCCAATGGATTTCTGGAATGTATACAGAAGAGTCTTTTTTTGCTTGGCGGGCAATGCGTTCGGCATTTCTGCCTTCATTTTCGTAATCGAGTTCACTAAGCAGCGAATCCGCAAACTCATTAATAATAGAGCGGACACCGTATAACTTACCCCAGTCTGTGTTGTTTTCAATTAGTGACGCTATTTCTTTCAGGATGGACAAATCTGTGTCCACTGTTTGCCGGATATCGGGTCGTTGAACTTTTACAGCAACTTTCTCACCAGTATATAAAAAAGCTTCATGTACTTGGCCGATGGATGCGGTTGCCAATGGTTTGTCATTGAATGATTCAAACAGGTCATTCAATGGTTTGCCAAGCTCTTTTTCTATAATCTGCTGAACTTCCTCAAACGAAAAAGGCTCTGCATGGTCTTGAAGCTTTTCCAGTTCACGTATGATTTCAGCAGGCACTAAATCACGTCGAGTACTTGCAATCTGACCTAACTTTATGAATGTCGGACCGAGTTCTTGCAAAGTCCGATTCAATTTTTGTCCAATGTGCTGAAGGTTCATATCCATTGGTTCGTTTTTCATTGTTGCAGCGGCCCTGCGTTCTGTAATGCCCAGTCTAAACAGTACATGGCTGAAGCCGTTTTTTAAAAACGTATTTACAATCTCTTGGAATCGATATGTCCTCCTGATGGAAATCTTAATCACTCCAACACCTCCATTCAACCTCTTAAAGTACCCTGCAATCCTCTCTGTTAAACGCTTTTTCCAAGGAAGCTCACATGGAAATTATAAGAATCCCCTTGACGCCAAGTTTTCTAAAACATATACTGTTCAACATTGACTTGTCAGTCAGTCAACCAATAAGAAAGAGATGGTGAATACGCTAAATGAGCCCTAGAAATAAGGAGCAATTTAAGGAAATTCGCGATCAGCGTCAGCAGGAATTGAGACGCTCCGCAATTCAGATGTTCAGTCAAAAAGGTTTTGCGTCTGCAAAAATCAGTGACATCACTTCAAATGCCCAACTTAGCCATGGGCTTTTCTATCACTACTTTGCTTCAAAAGAAGAGTTGTATATAGAGGTAATCCGGGATATTCTATATGACTTCATTGACTTGGTAGAACAAGCAGCTGAATTCGAAATGACAGCACTTGGGAAAATGGAGTGGCTGACAGAAGCGACACATTCCGGTTCTATCAAAGAAGGAGTTTATCGGCATATTCTAGTATTGCAAGCTTTGTATTCAGATCATTTGAATGAGCTCGCTAAACGGGAAATTGTTGCACTGTACAAAGAAGCTGTAGATGGGATTGGCAGCATTATTAAAACAGGGCAGCAAGAAGGGCTATTCGTAGAAGGGGATCCTGAAGAACTGGCAACCTATCACTTGTCATTAGCCCACGGTTTACTCTTATGGAATGCGCGGACAGAAAAACCTGTACAGCTGTCTACAGATAAAGTATTAAGACAGCTGAAAAAAACAGAGAATGGAGGAACCTGTTAATGAACAAAAGAATGTTAGCACCAACGATTATTTCGATTGCAATGGCAACTGTAATGGCAGGTGCCGCAATCTCACCAGCGGTCGGATTAATCGCTTCAAACTTCCCAGATGCAGATCCAATTCTTATTAAGCTGATTTTAACAGCACCTTCGTTAATTATTATTCCTTTTTCATTTGTATCCAGTTACTTAACGACCAAAATTTCTAAGCGGGCAATTGTCATGATCGGTTTGACTATATATATCATTAGCGGTGTAGGAGCTCAATTTACAAACACAATTGAGACGTTACTCGCTTTCCGATTTGTACTTGGTGCTGGAGTCGGACTCGTCATGCCGCTATCCATTTCACTTATAAGTGATCACTTTGTAGGCAGAGAACAAGTGAAGATGATGGGGTATAGTTCTGCATTCAGTAATCTCGGGGGAATTGTCACAATGACGCTTGCAGGATTCCTGGCAACGTTTGGCTGGAAGGTTCCTTTTAATGTCTATTGGATGGGAGCAATTATCTTCCTGTTGGTTTACTTCTTTTTACCGAAAAATGAACCTATCAAGCCTCACGGAACAGGTCCTAAAAAGAAACTGCCTCTTTCTGTGTATGGATATGCACTTGCTTCAGGAAGTATTATGCTCGTCTATTATGGAATAGCGACCAATATGGCATTATTCCTGGAACAAGGAAAACTTGGGGGCTCTAGTGTCGCGGGAGCTGTTATATCATTTACGACGATTGGCGGAATGATTACGAGTTTAACTCTCGCACAGCTTCAGGACGCGTTAAAGAAATATCTTATTCCTGTAAGTCTATTGTTTATGGGTTTGGCGTTCGGAAGTCTTGCATTAACATCATCTATTCCCGTGATTCTGGCAGCTGTTTGTTTCGTTGGTCTCGGGCAAGGGATCATGTTCCCGCTTATCAATGTGAAAGCACTCAGCCTAGTCAATCCATTGAACAGTGATCGGGTAATCGCAGTCGTATCCAGCTGTATTTACATAGGCCAATTCAGTTCGCCGCTCGTACTGGATTCAATTGCCCGCTCCATGGGCCATCCGACAATCCGTTTCCAGTATTTCTTTATTGGTTCGGCGCTAGTACTAAGTGTGGTCATTATAGCGATTGTATCGATAATATTGAAATCAAAAAATGGACCTTTACTTAAAGCAGAAGATCCAGCAGCGTAATGAGAAAAAAACGGACACGACCCTATTTGGGCCGTGTCCGTTTCTTTCATTAAATTTGTTTTTCGAGACGTTCCATCTGAAGGATACGGAAGCCTGCTTTCTCAAGTTTCGCACGAAGTGTTTCGATTTCATCTTCTGACTTTTCACCTTCAAGTGTCAGCACAACACGTCTTACGAGAACAGAACCGTTATCAAGTGTCAGCATACCTTCAATGTTTTCACCGCGCAGTGTGCGCGCCAGCTTTTCAATCATCCCGCGTGCTTCTGTAGAGGAGATTGTTAGATTCAACCCGCCTGTGTTAACGCCAAACGCAT
Organism: Sporosarcina jeotgali; assembly: GCF_033304595.1. NCBI lineage: Bacteria > Bacillati > Bacillota > Bacilli > Caryophanales > Caryophanaceae > Sporosarcina > Sporosarcina jeotgali. Next base: position 3,007,141 of record NZ_CP116341.1, on the reverse strand, counting down.
CTTGGAACACACCTTCAATTTTGTTGTGTGTCAGAATACCGACGAGTTTTCCATGATCGGTTACTGAGATGAAAGGCAGTGCTTTGATTTTTAAGAGCGCATCCAAGAAGGATGAAGTCTCCTCAATGGAATCTTCTTGGTGCTTCACAATCATATCCAGCGTCGCATCAGCGTCGCCATTCTGTTCGTACAAATATTCAATGAGGTGGATTTTGTAAATCATACCTTTGTAATTGTCATTTGCATCCACGACAGGGACGGAGCGAAAGCCGCTTTTCCTGATTTTATCGAGTGCTTCGGTTACGGTATCTTGATCATTAACTGTCGTTACATAATTTCTTGAAACAAGTAAGTCACGTACGCGCATTCATAATCCCTCCAGTTGTTTTCAATCATTTCTAAATGTTTTGTAAATACCATTATAAGTGAAACAGAAAGCATTGAGCAAGGTATTTTCAGTCGCGCTGTTCACCTTCTATTGTATAACACTGATATGGAAAAGTCTTGCTGACAGCTAAGTTGTCACACGATATCTATTTCTTCCCGTTTTCTTTGGAAGTAAATCCTCTTTGCTAAGTTTGCTTCAATAGAAAGAACAGGTAAACTATAGGTAAGACCCGTATGAAAGAGAGGAATCCGTGTGTATTTTTCTTTTAAGCATAACAATTGGGAGTGGATTGAAGTTGAGCAGCAAACCGACTTGAAAGCAGAACTTTCCCATCAATCCCATATGAGCAGCAAGTGGCTGGAAACTCTTGAAAAGAACAAGCAGGACGTCATCGGCAACTCAACGGCTGTTTCAGGTGAAGAAGCACTTTGGGGAAGACTAACGTACGAACAAAGCATGCGCAGTAAAGATGAAAATAAAACGTTCTCATTTTTCTTAACGAAAGATACACTGTTAACGTCACAGTTGAATCAGAATCTTTTTCCAGAGGAAGCGCGTAAGGAGATGGAACAAAAACTGGATGTATCGGAAAATGCAGTTCAAGCGTTTATCGTACTTCTGAATGCCGTTTTGCATAAGTTCCTCGAACAGATTGATCAGTTCGAATATCGATTACGAGAGCTGATTTGGGGAATCAAAGACAATAATAACTTGGATTTGCTGGAACGCATTGCACAGAGCAGACATGAATTAATCATTTGGAATAACTTAGTCATTCCGCTAGTGGAAACTCATATGACGATAGAAGAAACTTTTGAAGATGAACAACTTGGGACAATTGAACATGAAAGGTTATGTATCAGATTAAAACGTATCCGGATGCTAATAAGCGAGTACAGTAAAGAAGTGGAAGCGCTAACGGACATGGAAACGCTCGTGTCTAATCAGCGGGGGAATGAAATTATAAAGACGCTTACCGTGATAACGACAATCTTTACACCTGCAGCAGTATTTGGGGCGATCTGGGGTATGAACTTTAAGTCGATTCCAGAGTTTGAGTGGGCACATGGATATGCCTTTGCTCTTACCGTCATTCTGTCTTCCACGTTCGGTCTTTACTTCTACTTAAAAAAGAAGGGCTGGATGGGAGAAATTCTGAAAACCAAATCGAAACAGTCTATGTTTAAGTGAATGAGAGAGGGGCAGAACAATGACTGATCAAGAAACAGACAAGCTCCTTCACATACGAACGGAAGGAACTATTGAAATTTTACAAAGTTCAGCTCACTATAACCGGTATGAAGCAACGCCCTACAGTGTGCTGGATGCATTATTTGACATCTATCCGTTGCGTTCAACTGACCATCTTGTCGATTTTGGATGCGGAAAAGGGCGTGTGCCAATCTATAGCGTATACCGTTTTGGGAATTTCGTTACAGGAATCGATTTGAATGGTCGATTGCTGCAAGAAGCATTTATTAACCTGGCGGACTTTCGAGCTTCACGGAAACGTTTTCGCGGCTCAATTGAATTTGAACAAACAACAGCAGAAACGTACGAGATTCAAGCTGAACAAAATGTGTTCTACTTTTTCAACCCATTCTCTGTGGAGATTTTTAAAACAGTCATTGGGAACGTATTAGATTCTGTTGAGCGTGATAAGCGTCCAGTAGACATCATCCTTTATTATCCGACGACGGCGTTCGTATACTATCTTGAAGAACAGACTCCGTTTGAACGAATTGAAGAACTGCCAATCCCTGCGTTATCAATCGACAATGACGATGAACGTATTTTAATCTATCGATATGAATAATGAAAGCCAGCCCACACAGTGAGCTGGCTTTTTAAACAGGTATTGTTTGCAGAAGTTTCTCGACTTCTAGCTTGGGCAATGGGCGCGAGTAAAGAAATCCTTGAACTTCATCACAGCGCAGCGTGCTTAAGAAAATGGCTTGTTCCTCTGTTTCGACGCCCTCAGCAATGACATCGATGCTCAGATTCTTTGCAAGCTCAATAATCGTTTTAATAATCGCGGTATTGCTGCTGCTTAGATCCTGCAAGAAAATCTGATCAATTTTTAAATGAGTGATTGGGAATTTGCTTAAGTAACTTAATGAAGAATAGCCTGTTCCGAAATCATCGATACTGACGTGAATACCTTCATCGTGAAGCCGCTGCAAAATCTTTTGCGAATACTGCACGTCTGTCGTCATACTCTCAGTGATTTCAATGTTTAAATAAGCAGGATCCAATCCTGTTCTTTGCAAAACACCAAGCACATCAGCTATGAAAGTAGGCTGTTTGAATTGACGAATTGAAACGTTCACACTCATGCGGATTGTCAGCAAGCCTTGTTCTTGCCATTGTTTTGCTTGTTTGCACGCAGTTTCTAAGACCCATAATCCGATTGGCAGAATCAGTCCGCTTTCCTCCGCAATGGGTATGAATTGTCCTGGCGATATCAATCCTTTTTTGGAATGATTCCATCTCGCCAGCGCTTCAACGCCTGTCATGCGGCCAGTCTTCATGTCATATTGAGGCTGGTAATGCAGCTCTATTTCATCACGGCTGATTGCTTGCCGTAAATCCATCTCCAGCAACGTCTTTTCAATCATGTCGTTGTTCAATTCCTGTGTGAAGAAACGATGCGTGCTCTTGCCTTGGTCCTTAGCAAGAAATAACGCTGTGTCTGCGTTGCGCATGAGCGTATCGTAGTCTTCACCATCTGTTGGGAAGCGACTGATGCCGATGCTTGGAGTGATGTAAACTTCAATCGATTTAAATATAAAAGAATTTGAAATTTCTTCAATAATCCGCAGAGAAATGTCGTTCACTTTCTCCTTATCCGTCTCACGAAGCATAATGACAAATTCATCACCAGCAAGACGGCAGGCTAAATCATTTGGTCCAAGACAAAGTGTGAGCCGTTCTGCAACGGCTTTCAATACTTCATCACCAATATAGTGACCCAGGGAATCATTAATATTCTTAAATCGATCCAAATCCAAATACATAATTGAAAAGTCGTTTTCAGCTCGATTGATGTTTTCGATAACTTCAGACTTAAATAATCTTCGATTCGGGAGTCCTGTTAACGCATCATAGAAAGCCATATGCTCAACTAGTTTTTCAGCGGTTTTACGCTCTGTTATTTCGACGCAGGTCCCCACAACTTCAATAACAGTTCCATTGTCACTTACGGGAGACAAATAAATGATAAATGAATGATCCAAGTAATCGAGCTCAAATTGGCAAGGTTCACCGTTGAGCGCCGCGTATGCGTAAGGACGAAGCTGTTTGAGTTCCGTATTGCTAAAGGGGTTAGAATTCCCCCTAGTATTTAACAGTTTGCTCGTGAGCCCTAATTTTTCACAAATCTGACCTTCTAATAATGTAATAAGAATTCGTCCGTTTTCATCTGCTTCGTATTTAAAAATCGCATTTTGCAAGTTCTTCACAGTCGTCCGGAAATCATTTTTTAACGCGGCTTCAAGCGCTTGTTCCGCTTCAATCCGGGCAGTAATATCCGTCCGAATTGAGATGTATTCAAAAGGTTGATCGTGTTCATCTAAGAAAGGTACAATTGTTGTGTTCATCCAATAGAAGGATCCATCCTTGGCGCGGTTTTTTACTTCTCCACGCCAAACTCCGCCCTTCTTGATGGTCTTCCACATATTCTCAAAGAACGATTTTGGATGATGCCCGGAATTAATAAGTCGATGTGTCCTGCCAACCAATTCTTCTTCAGCATACATGGACAGTTCACAAAACTTATCATTCACGTACTTGATGACGCCTGCTGCATCTGTAGCTGCAATTACAGAGGCATGATCCAGAGCCGATTCCAAGTTATGCAGTACTTTTAACGTTTGGTTGTATCTTTCAGATGTCAATTGCTCTGCCGTGATATCTAAATCTATAGAAATGTAATGAGTAGTTTTCTGTTCATTGTCCATAACAGGTACAACGGTTGCGCTCACCCAATAGGGCGTTTGGTCTTTCGTTAGTCCCTCAACAATATGTTGTTTGACCAGGTGCTGATTATCTGAATGATTCATTTCATCTATAATTTTTTGCGGGTCATGACTTGGAGCCAGCACTTGATAGGTGTTCCCTACGAGTTCTTCTTCACTAAATTGAGTTAGTTCGCAAAAGCGTTTGTTGACATAAGTTATCGTTCCGTTTGTATCTGCAATAGAGACACAGAACTTTTCGTCCAGCAACCTTGATAAGGAATGTATATTTCTTGCCTCTGTTAACACCATGGTGTCAGAATCCTTTCTGGGATAGGTAATTTAGATATATCAGCATGTTTGATACTATGGTTCATGTCGTGATTTGAAAAAAATGTGAGCATAAGTTCCTAGTTCATATAGGATGATTATAGCACTGTATCTTTAGACCTTCTAGCCTTTTAAAAAGATAATTATTTGCACCATTAGAATATACCAATAGTTCTCGTTTTTTTGACACATTTCAAGACAGGTTGCAGGGAGTTGACGGCGAAGGTATCATATAAGATGAATCGTCTATCAAGAATTATATCGGCGTACATAAATCTATTTACACAGAAAAATCAAAAATCCATACATTACAATTTCATTAAGGAGCTGTCGAAAATGAATGGACAGTTGGACAGAATTAGACGGGAATCATTAAAACAGAAAGTAGTTTCAGCAGAAGAAGCCGCATCTTGGATTAAGGATGGAATGACACTTGGATTAAGTGGATTTACGCGAGCAGGAGATGCTAAAGCAATTCCGGAAGCACTTGTGAAACGAGCACAAAAAGAATCATTCAAAGTAAATGTTTTTACTGGGGCCTCGCTTGGTCATGATATTGATAAACTCTTTACGGAAGCGGGAATTGTGAATAAAAGACTTCCGTTTCAGGCAGATGCGACAATGCGAAAAGGCATTAATAACGGCGAGTTGCTCTTTGTGGATCATCACTTATCGAATACGTCTGAACTGATACGGGGCGGTGTTTTACCTCAGGTAGACATCGCAGTTTTGGAAGCGGTTGCGATTGCGGAAGATGGGTCCATCATCCCTTCAACTTCTATTGGAAATTCGTTGATTTTTGCAGAACACGCAAAATCAATTATCGTAGAAATTAACGTTGCCCATTCAGAGGAATGGGAAGGCGTACATGATATTTATGATCCTGGAGTCCTGGGAGATCGGGAGCCGATTCCGTTGATGCATCCGGACGAACGCATTGGAACCTTTGGAATCCCAGTCGATCCAGACAAGATTGTCGGCATCGTGTTAACGGAGGAATATGATTCGTTTTCAACAATTGACCAGCCAGATGAAGAAACTGAAGTCATGGCAGGACATTTGCTGGAGTTTTTACGATCTGAAATCGCTGCTGGCCGATTAACAAAAGAGCTGGCTCCCTTACAATCAGGAATTGGCTCTCAAGCGAACGCAGTGCTTCATGGGCTGTTGGATTCAGAATTTGAAAATTTGGAAGTCTACTCCGAAGTTCTTCAAGACTCGGTTTTCGAGCTCATTGATGCAGGCAAAGTGAAGTCAGCTTCGTGCACGTCCATTACTGTAACTGAAGAACGAATGGATATATTAAGGAATAACCTTCCTTTTTATAAAAAGAAAATTGTTATGCGGCCACAAGAAATTTCGAATCACCCGGAGCTTATACGCCGTCTCGGTACAATTTCTATAAACACGGCCCTTGAATTTGATATTTATGGAAATGTGAACTCCACCCATGTGACAGGCACAAAAATGATGAATGGAATCGGCGGATCAGGAGACTTCGCTCGTAATGCGCGCTTGGCGATATTTGTTACGAAGTCCCTTGCGAAAAAAGGGGCGATCTCAAGCTGCGTACCGTTCGTTTCACATGTCGATCACACAGAGCATGATGTGGATATATTAGTAACGGAACAAGGCTATGCGGATTTAAGAGGACTTGCTCCAAAAGAGCGTGTTGAACTCATTATCGACCGTTGCGCACATCCTTCTTATCGTGAGGAATTATGTGCCTATTACAATGAAGCAGCGCTTCGCGGCGGCCATACCCCTCACATTTTAGAAAAAGCATTGAGCTGGCACATCCGTTTGTCGGAAACCGGAACTATGAGAGAATCGAAGGAAGAAGTGATGCAATCATGAGAATCTCACTATTCGGCGGTACAGGCCGTGTAGGTTCAATTTTGCTGCAGCAATTGCTGGAGGGGGGCCATCGAGTAACGGCACTAGCCCGCAACCCTGAAAAGTTGCCAGTACACCCAAACCTGACCGTCATTCAAGGTGACGCGAAGGAGGGAGCGGCTATTGCTGCGACCATACTCGGGAGTGAGGCAGTGGTGAGCGCACTTGGTACAGATAAGACAACAACATTAAGTGAAGCAATTCCCCATATGATCGAGGCTATGAAAGATGAATGTATTAAAAGAATCCTGACGATAGGTACAGCAGGTATTTTGCAAAGTCGGAATGAGCCTGAGCATCTTCGTTATGAAGCGGGCGACTCGAATCGTAAATTAACGACAGCAGCCGAAGAGCATCATGCTGCTTTCCGTGCACTTTCCGCTTCGAACTTGGACTGGACGATCGTTTGCCCAACGTATTTGCCGGACGGAGAAATAACGGGCATCTATCGGACGGAAGAAAATTGGCTTCCGGTTGATGGTAAACAAATCTCTACAGGAGATACTGCACACTTTGCAGAACATGAGCTGTTTGCATGCAATCATCTTCAAGCACGTGTAGGACTCTCCTATTAAAAAGTTTCACGAAGAAAACCCCGATTCCCAATAATTATTGAGGAATCGGGGTTTTGACGTTAACTCAGTTGTGACAGGAACATCGTCGCGATGCCGAAGTAAATGAGCAGCGACAATATATCGTTCAGAGTAGTAATTAGCGGTCCGGAAGCAACGGCCGGATCGACATTGAATTTATTGAGAACCAAAGGAATTATTGTACCCGCAATGGTTCCGATAATGAGTGTTGCCAGCAGAGAAACACCTACTACAAATCCAAGTACCATGCTTCCTTGCCAAAAGAATGCGATGATTGCGATTAACAAGCCGCAAGTCACCCCAATAACCAGTCCTACAAAAACTTCGCGCATTACTAATTTAAGTGCTTTCTTCCAAGTCATTTCTTCAGCGGCCAGTCCGCGTACAACAACCGCTAATGACTGAGTCCCTGTATTCCCGGTCATTCCTGCAATCATTGGCATGAAAAATGCAAGAGCAACAACTGCATTCAATGTCTCTTCAAACTTTGAAATAATGCTGCCTGAAACAAGACCTATGAACAATAGTAAAATGAGCCAGGGCAGCCTTCTGCGTGCTGCGACAAAGGGTTTTGTTCTGAAATCTATGGATTTTCCTGAAGCCAGCAGCATTTCAATATCTTCATCTGCCTCCCGAACGATAATATCGAGCACTTGATCACCAGAGATGGTTCCAACCAGAACACGATCATCTGTTGTCACTGGAATCGCTTCAAAATCGTACCGTCCAATTAGTTTAGCAACGTCTTCTTGCTTGGTGAGCGCATCGACGTGAACCGGTTCTGTCCTCATAATGTCAGTAATTTGCTGATCATCATCCGCCAGCAGTAAATCTCTGAACGTAACGACTCCGATTAGCCGCCGGCCTTCATCAATGACATATAAGTAATTGATATAGTGAGCCAGGTTTTCAAAAGTTTTCAGCTTTTGCTCCGCTTCGATGACAGAGAGTTCAGGAGAGACGGGAATGTAACGATCCGTCATGACGCGGCCAGCTGTTTTTGGCGGATAATCCATGATATGCAAAATAGACTGCATTTCTTCCCGGCGCATCTTTGCAATTAAGTCATCCAGTTTACTTTTGGAAAGCCCCGTCAGTAAAAAAGCCAAATCGTTATTTTGCATTTTATGTAAGATTTCAGTGGAGCGGTCCGGACCGATTTTTTCCAGCACGGAAAGTTGTTCGTCTTTGTTTAGGTATCTCAGTAATTCAGTCAGCTCATCGATCGATAACCATGCTAAAAATAAAGACTTTCGTTTTCTTGGAAGCTCTTTATACTGGTCGGCCAGCTCGTGTTTCTCCAGCTCATTTACCATCTCGCAAAACGTTTCTTTTTTCCCTTCGTTCAAAACTCTGATTATCGCTCTTTCCATTTTTGCTTTATCCAACTTCTCTTTTTTCTTCTCTTTGTGCAGCAATGCCATGTCCTCACCTCACGATTGTTCATTCTACTTACCGTTATGCCCTCTCTGGGGCTGTCAGAAACAAAATTCATCTAATTGCAGGAGAATTAATATTTATACACTTTGTAGATTAAATATTCACTTTTTATCAAACTTGTGTTTTAATAGAACGACTCACACTAAAAAAGGAGTTGTATTGAAAAAAGAGAAATATTACAGTCTCATTACGTTTTTTCAATTTTCATGTTTAAATGAATTCTACTAGGGAAAGTGGGTATAGTAGGGTTAAAAAAATAGCCAATCGGCTAACACAAAAGGGGAGTTTTATAGAATGGGAAAATTGAAGATGATGTTGTTGATGCTTGCTGCATCAGTATTACTGTTGGCAGCATGCGGTAAGGATGATGAAAAGTCATCAGGCAGTGCCGGGGAAACTGGGGATTCCGGGTACGATTTAGTTAAAAAAGGGAAATTCACATACGCAGCAAGCGGTGTATATAAACCATTCAGTTTTGAAGAAGACGGAGAGCTGACAGGTTTCGATATTGAAATTGGCAAAGCGTTAGCTGAAAAAATGGATCTCGAGCCAAACCCAGTAACAAACCCGTTCGAAACCATCTTGCAAGGGCTGGTCGGCAAAAAGTTTGATGCAATTATCGGATCCATGGCATATACGAAAGAACGTGCAAAACAAGCAGATTTCACAGAGCCTTACTACTATTCTGGCGGAATGATTTTTGTCGCTAAGGACAATGACGAAGTCAAAGGACCAGACGATCTGAAAGGGAAAAAAATAGGTGTTGTTGCACAATCCACATATGAAGCACCTGCAAAAGAACTTTCCGATAACATCCAGTACTACAGCAGTGACGTAGTAGCACTCAAAGATTTAACGGTGAAGGGTCGTTTGGATGCGGTCATCACAGCAGATATCGTTGGATTTGAAGCAATTGATAATGGGTTTGAAGTAAAAGAAGTTGGAAAACCGATGTGGGTGGAACAACCTTCGATTGCCGTGAACAAAGACAATCCCGAATTGACAAAAGCGCTGGATAAGGCACTCCAAGAACTGATTGACGATGGAACGTACAAAGAGATTTCAGAGAAGTGGTTTGGCCGCGACCTTCTTGACATTGATTTGGAAGGTGTCGAGTTATTAGAATGAGTGAACTTCCCACCTATTTAATGGAAAGTTGGTGTGCCGGTGCCTGAAATCTTTAAAACTTTTTACGACGTATTCATCCAGACCTATAAAGGATTTTTAGAAGCAGGTCTATTGACCATAGAAATTACAGCAATTGCAGTCGTAATAGGAACCGTTCTTGGGATCATCTTCGCACTGATGAAGATTTCCAATTCTAAAATTTTACAAACCATTGCAAACTTGTATATTACACTGATTAGAGGAACGCCGCTAATTGTTCAGATTATGTTTTTGTATTTCGGTATTACCTCGATTATAGTCCTGGAAAACTTCTGGGCAGGTGCAATTGCACTAGGTGTCCATAATGGAGCCTATATTGCAGAAATTTTCCGTGGCTCGATTCAAGGAATTGACCGAGGTCAACGAGAAGCGAGTCTTGCTTTAGGGATGAATCGCTCACAGACAATGAGACGTATTGTATTTCCACAAGCATTACGGCGCGCAATCCCTCCACTTGGCAACCAGTTCATCATTACATTGAAAGATTCATCACTCGTTTATGTGATTGGTGTATCTGAATTGTTCGGTCTGGCCAATCGTGTGGCTGCCTCAAACTTCAAGCAATTTGAAACGTTTCTCGTAGTTGGTCTTTACTATCTCATTCTCGTCCTGATTTTTACTGCGCTGCTGAAGTGGTATGAGAACAAATTGGACGTGGATAAATAATGGAGGCAGATACGATGATCAAAGCAGAAAACGTTCATAAGTCATTTGGAAAACTTGAAGTGTTAAAAGGGATTGACATGGAAGTGCATCCAGGAGAAGTTGTTGTGCTTGTCGGTGTCAGCGGATCGGGGAAAAGTACGTTTCTCAGGTGTTTGAACTTTTTGGAATTGACCAATGAAGGCGTGATTACGATCGATGGGAAACAGGTGGATCAGAAAAAAGATGATCTTTCAAAAGTCCGTGCTGAAGTTGGAATGGTGTTTCAGCATTTCAACTTATTCCCTCATAAGACGGTTCTTGAAAATGTGATGGAAGCGCCGATCATGGTCAAAAAAGTAGCCAAAGCCACTGCGAAAAAAACAGCAATTGAAATTCTGAGTAAAGTAGGACTGTCTGACAAAGCAGACGTCTATCCAAATAAGTTATCGGGCGGTCAAAAGCAGCGGGTTGCTATCGCCCGGGCGCTTGCAATGGAACCAAAGGCACTGCTGTTTGACGAGCCGACATCCGCTCTGGATCCTGAGCTGGTTGGTGAAGTGCTGCAAGTTATGAAAGACTTGGCAGACGAAGGAATGACGATGGTTGTCGTTACTCATGAGATGAAGTTTGCCAAAGAAGTCGCAGACCGCGTCATCATGCTAAACGAAGGTGTCATTATTGAAGACGCTGACCCTGACACATTCTTCAATCACTCTACAAACGAACGAACGCGTCAATTCTTAGAAATGGTGAATGTGTAATAGAAAAACCTCTATCCGCGTCAAAATCGACAGGATAGAGGTTTTTTAACGTTTAGGTGTATAATTCAGTTCCTTGAACAGACCCTTCCGCTCGCTGTCTGTTAGATCTCGCCACTGCCCCACTGGGAGATTACCGAGCGTCAGATTCATGATGCGCATTCTTCGTAAGTTGACGACGTTGTAACCGAGTGCCGTACACATGCGGCGTATTTGACGATTCAACCCTTGGGTCAATATAATATTAAACTTTTTTGATCCGAGTTTTCGTACTTTACAAGGTTTCGTTACAGTATCGAGGATCGGAACGCCTTGTTCCATCTCGCGTATGAATTGATCTGTAATCGGGCGATCTACGGTTACGATGTACTCTTTTTCGTGACCATGTTCTTCACGTAAAATTTCATTCACAATGTCGCCGTCATTCGTAAGAAGAAGTAAGCCGTCGGAATCTTTATCCAATCGCCCGATGTGGAATATACGCAATGGGTGATTTACAAAATCGACGACATTCCCCTGGACATGACGTTCTGTTGTACTTGTGATTCCAACAGGCTTGTTCAACATCAGATAGACGAGCTGTTCTTCCACTGATACCGGTTTTCCGTCTACTTCAACGAGATCGCCGTCTTCCACTTTACTGCCAAGTTCTGCGGTTGTCCCGTTAATGACGACACGTCCGGCTTCTATCCATTTGTCAGCACCGCGCCGTGAAGTAATTCCTGCTTCACTTAGAAATTTGTTAATACGCATGAGGTCCCACCTTGTCTGAATACCGTTTTTCTTATTGTAGCCTCTTTTTAGCTGCCAATCAAAGCTTCTAAAATTAAAATTAGTTTTCAGAAAAGATAATGATTGACACGAGGAACGATAGGTTGTAAGATTGGATACAACTTTCAGATGGGTAGCTGGTGTCGAGAGCGACGCCGCCCGCGGAGAGCAGAGATGAGACGAGAAGAGCATAGCTGAGAAATCTTTGAAATAAGAAGAGTAGCATCGCGTTAGACAGATCCAGAGAGCCGGTGGATGGTGAGAACCGGCCTGTCTCGCGGTGTGAATGGACTTATGAGAGCCTAATGGAAACCTGTAACAGGTTTCTTAAGGACGCCATTCCCGCGTTACGGGAAGTGCGGTTTGACCGCACGCGAAGTGGGGATATCATTCTATCCCAATTGAGGTGGCAACGCGGATTTTTCCGTCCTCTGCAACCGGACATTCCTGTCTGGATGCAGGGGGCTTTTTGTCGTTTTCAGGAACTTATACGAGATGGGAGAGAATCGAATGACAATCGAGAAAATGGGATTACGAGTAACCGCTAAACGGTTCAATGGAGAAACGTTAACACCTGCTTTACTTTTTCAAAGATTGCAAAGTACCCATAAATTTTTGTTGGAAAGTTCGTCAGGCCATGCGAAAAATGGCCGCTATTCGTTCATAGGCGCGAATCCTTTGAAATCGTACAAAGGACATCCGGAAGGTGTGGAAGAAACCAATTATATGGACGGCACTTCGTTTGTTCATGAAGGAGAGTTGTTTACACTGCTGAAGCGGCTTATGCCGAGGGTGACAGACGAAAGTGAATTCCCGTTTACTGGAGGGGCTGTCGGCTATTTCGGGTATGACTCAGGAAGAAAAGGAGTCAGCGCACCAAACCCGGATTTCCCGAATGCAGCCTTTAATATTTACGACACAATCGTTATATATGACCACCAGATAGAGGAAGTAACATTGCTGCATACAGAAATTCATCCTACTAATCAATCACCTGATTTAGATGAACTCGCTGAAACACTGTTAACAGGTCTTGCCGATGTTGAAACAGATGTAATGGTTTCCGAATATCGCAGTGAGGTATCGCAACAAGCCTTTGAAGAAAACGTACAGCAAGTAATTCATGACATACGGCAAGGAAAAGCAGAGCAAGTCGTCCTTTCCCGTAAATTAACAGCGAATATTGAAGGAGATCCTTTCCAGCTGTATCGACGATTACGTGAACGGAACCCATCACCTTATATGTATTATATGGAATTTGATGATCACCTTGTTATTGGTGCATCTCCTGAAAGTCTAGTACGTGTCCAAGAGGGGCGAGTGCAAACGAATCCGATTGCAGGAACGCGCAGACGGGGGATCACTCTGGCAGAAGATGAGAGGCTGGAACAATCACTGCGGGCAGATCCAAAAGAGTTATCGGAACATGACATGCTTGTTGAATTGAGTAAAAGTGAAATGAAGCAGTTCTGTGATCCGGATAGTGTTGAAGTAACTGCGTATCAGGAAACGGTCAGATATGAACATGTGATGCATCTTGTATCAGAAGTAGCAGGTAATCTTGCGCCAGGATTGCACGCGTTAGATGCTCTTAAAACGAGTTTACCAGCGGGAACAGTCACTGGCAGTCCAAAGCCTGTGGCGATGGCAATGATTGATGAACTAGAGCCAGAGCCGAGAGGAATCTACGGCGGAGCAATCGGATATATCGGCTTGAACGGCAATATCGATTTTGCTTTGACAATCCGCACAATGGTCGTGAAAGATGGCGTTGTAAGTGTCCAGTCAGGCGCCGGAATTGTGGAAGCGTCCAATCCGCATTCGGAATTCTTGGAGACCGTTAATAAAGCCAAATCACTAACTAGCCTCATGGAGGAAACACACTAGAATAGGTAAGATGAAAAAGAGACGAGAACAGTAGAGAAGAGGAGAGATCAGTTATGAAGAGCTATATACAAGCCGTTCAAGCAAATCAGAATTTAACGTTTCAGGAGATGGAAGGTGCAGCAGGTCTGCTGTTTAATGATAAGACAGATGAGAAGGAGATTGCCGTTTTTCTTAAATCCCTTGCACAAAAAGGAGAAACTGCAGAGGAGGTGGCGGCATTGGCTTCTGTCATATCTGCCAATGCAATTCGCCCCGAGTTTCCTGAAGTATCGTATATTGACAACTGTGGAACAGGAGGGGACGGTTCCAACAGTTTCAATATCAGCACAGCATCCGCGTTCGTTATGGCAGCATCCGGAGTGCGTGTTGCAAAACACGGCAACCGTAAAATTTCAAGCGCTGCTGGAAGCCATGATGTACTCGAAGAGCTGGGAATACGAAATGATCTGACAGCGAATGAAACAACTGCCATGATGGAGCAGTGTGGCATTGCATTTCTGTTCGCGCCGAACGTGCATCCGAAGATGAAACGTATTGGAGCGATACGCAAACAAATTGGCAGTCCGACAATCTTTAACTTAGTCGGTCCGTTGACAAACCCCATTCCGCTGCACGCACAATACACGGGCATTAATCGTAAGGATTTCGTTATGGAGTATGCTTCTGTTCTAACGATGCTTGGCAGGAAGCGGGCAGTAGTTGTTGCGGGGGCAGGAGGTCCTGACGAAGCAACACTTGCAGGCAGAAATACACTCGTCCTTGCAGATCGCGGTGACCTGATTCCGTTTACGTTAACAGCCGGAGATGTCGGGCTGCAGCCAGCTGGTCTGGAAGCAATCCGTGGTGGCGATGCAGCATGTAATGCTGCCATCATTCGTTCTGTTATGAAGGGGCAGCGCGGGCCGCAGTTCGATACGGTTGCCCTCAACGCAGGCATTGGATTATTTACAGAAGGCATCGTTAGAACCGTTCAAGAGGGAGTTCGGCTTGCAGAAGACAGCATTCTTACAGGGAGAGCCAAACATAAATTAGAAGAAACGGCTGCCTTTTGTCAACAGTGCACGGATAGGGTGGTGGTGTTATGACTATTCTCGATGATATTTTGCGCAAGAAGGAACAGGAAGTTTCCCGATTGTTAGCAGAAACGGCTGTACAACCGACTCCAACAATCGCAGCCCGGCCTTCATTGTTGGATACCATTAAAAATTCGAATCAGCTCCAAGTGATTGCGGAAATAAAACGGGCATCGCCATCGAAAGGAGTTATTCAAGAAACCGTAAACCCTGTCCAACAAGCCCGGATATACGAACATGCAGGCGCTGCATGTGTTTCCGTTTTGACGGATACGCCGTTTTTTAAAGGATCATTTGAAGATTTGAAAATGGTGGCGGAAGCGGTTCACATCCCGGTGCTTTGTAAAGATTTTATCATTCACCCCATACAAGTCGACCGAGCGCTAGTTGCAGGGGCATCCGTTATCTTGCTGATTGTTGCAGCACTGCCCGATGTGGAGTTGAAAGCGCTGCATGTCTATGCTGCCTCACTTGGATTGGAAGTACTGGTCGAAGTTCATGATGCTGACGAGTTAAACCGAGCTATAGAAGCAGGCGCACAGCTGATTGGAGTAAATAATAGAGATTTACGGACGTTTCAAGTTGACCTGGCGAAGACTGAGGAAATCGCTTCGCTGTTTCCATTTGAATCCGATCGGGTCCTTATAAGTGAAAGTGGAATTGGCGGGACAGCTGATGCACAGCGTGTATCTGCAGCAGGTGCAAGGGCCGTGCTAGTAGGCGAAACCCTCATGAGAAGTACCTCACCCAATCAGGCAATTCATTCAATTCAAGTTGACATTGAGGTGAATGAACAATGACAAAAGTGAAGATATGCGGTCTGATGGAAGCACGTCATGTGCGAGCGGCCGTGGATGCAGGAGCCGATGCCATCGGTTTCGTTTTCGCCCCTTCGCGCAGACAAGTATCTATAGACCAGGCCGCAAGGCTGGCGATTCATGTCCCTTCATCCGTTCTGAAAGTAGGTGTGTTTGTCAATGCGGTTCCGACTGATATTCAAGAGATCTATGAAGCAGTTCCACTAGACATTGTGCAATACCATGGAGATGAAACCCCGGAATTCATCGAAAAAGTCGGTTTGCCTGCCTTTAAGGCTTTTTCAATCAAAGGTTCGGAAGATGTCCATAGAGCGGCTAGTTATAATGTGACTCCGTTGTTTGACGCACCTGGCGTTGAATTTAAAGGGGGGAGCGGAAAAACGTTCAACTGGGACATCTTAACGCAATCAGGATTTAAAGAGCGCCCTTTCATACTAGCCGGCGGGTTGAATGCAGGAAATGTAGGAGAAGCGATTAATCAAGTAAAGCCGGTAATGGTTGACGTTTCGAGTGGTGTTGAGATTGAGAAGAGAAAAGACGAGCAGCTGATCCGAGAATTCATCAAAACGGTTAAGCTGAAAAGTGAGGAGAGATGAGCATGATTCAGGCAGTAGAGGGTAAAGGAAGGTATGGAAGATTTGGCGGGCAGTACGTCCCCGAGACATTGATGGGTGCGTTATCGGAACTGGAGGAAGCACACGGGGAAGCAATGGAGGACGCTGCATTCATAGAAGAGTTGAATGGATACTTAAAAGATTTCGTTGGCAGAGAGAATCCGCTTTACTATGCAGAGAGGCTTACAAAAGCTGCAGGCGGAGCAAAAATCTACTTGAAACGTGAAGACTTGAACCATACAGGAGCCCATAAAATCAACAACGCGCTCGGCCAGGCGTTACTTGCAAAACGTATGGGTAAGCAGAAAATTGTCGCGGAAACAGGAGCAGGGCAGCATGGTGTCGCGACAGCTACTGCGTGCGCGCTGCTTGGGTTGGAATGTGTGGTGTTTATGGGGAAAGAAGACATTCGCCGTCAGGAGCTGAACGTATTCCGGATGGAACTGCTTGGTACACGGGTAGAGTCTGTCGATAAAGGTGCGGGAACGTTGAAAGATGCAGTGAATGAGGCGCTGCGGTACTGGGTTGCACATGTGGAAGATACGCATTATATTCTCGGATCTGCACTTGGACCGCATCCATTCCCTAAAATTGTCCGGGACTTTCAGCAAGTGATCGGACAAGAGACGAAGCGTCAGATACTGGATAAAGAGGGTCGTCTGCCTGACGCGGTTGTTGCGTGTATTGGCGGCGGCAGTAATGCAATCGGGATGTTCCACCCATTTATAGAAGAGGCTGACGTTGCACTATATGGAGTAGAAGCAGCAGGTGGGGGTATTTCGACGGGGCAGCACGCGGCTGCGATTGCTGAAGCAAAAGAGGGCGTCTTGCACGGGGCATATATGTACGTGCTGCAGGATGATGATGGGTTTATTCAAGAAGCGCATTCAATTTCTGCAGGTCTCGATTACCCTGCCGTCGGTCCAGAACACTGCCATCTCCATGATATAGGAAGGGTTCACTATACATCTGCAACGGATGCTGAAGCGCTCGAAGGAGTACAGCTGCTTGCACAGAAAGAGGGAATCATCCCAGCGCTTGAAAGTGCACATGCGATTCACTTTGCCTTCGGTTTGGCGAAAGAGATGAGTCCTGAAGAAATTCTCGTCGTTTGTCTTTCGGGCAGGGGAGATAAAGACGTGCAGACGGTGCGCGATGCGTTAGGAGGCGGCGTTCAATGAACGAATTCACATTGACAGCGGTCATCCGTGAACGGAATGAAAAAAATCAGCCGGCATTTATCCCGTACATGATGGCGGGGGATGGCGGGCTGGATATCCTGCATAAACGCATTTCCTTCCTCGCAAGGGCAGGGGCGGATGCGATTGAGATTGGCATTCCTTTTTCTGACCCTGTTGCTGATGGCGAAGTGATCCAGGAGGCTGGGAGCCGGGCGCTTGAAATAGGTGTTACATTGCGTAAAGTGATGAGCGAATTGCAGGCCCGGCCGCACGAAGTCCCTTTAATCGTAATGACTTATTTGAATCCGGTTTTAGCTTATGGAATTTCTGGATTTGCAGAGGTGTGTGAACAAGCAGGCGTTAAAGGCTTGATCATCCCGGACCTGCCGCATGAGGAACGCGGTTTGCTATCCGATGGGCTCATTGGCAAAGATATTGCGCTCGTCCCTTTGATATCGTTAACAAGTTCAAACGAGCGGATTGAAAAAATTGCGCAGGCTGCTGAAGGGTTCATTTACGCAGTGACGGTCAATGGCATAACAGGTGTCAGGAACGGATTCGATTCGAATTTGATGAATCATTTAGAAGACTTGAAGCAAGTATCCAATGTGCCGGTACTGGCTGGTTTTGGAATTTCAACGCCTGAACAAGTCCGTGAATTCAGTCAAATTACAGACGGAGTGATTGTAGGAAGTGCAATTGTCTCAGCTTTTCATGAAGGGAATCTTGAAACGATACAACCTCTAATTGAGGCGGGAAGAACCACTGTACGTCAGTAATTTGAATTCATTTGCGAATAAGGAATATTGGTCAATTGTGCATGCAATTGAAACTTTTACCTCTAGAAAACGTACAACTGATGAAGGGAGGGATGCGGGATGGATTGGGAAACCGTTAACATAGAAATGGAATGGACACATGAAAAGGTAACGTCGTTAGCTGGCTGGTCTGTGGATGAAGAAACAGTTCTTACGATTGCAGTATATTATGTTCTCTCGCAAAAAGACTTTAATCCAGAAAGTTTTTTACGCACAATGGATGCACTGACAAGCCGTACAGGATGGCTATCGCCGGTTCGCGGGAACTTTGTGCCGATGCTTGCTTCGTTTTTGGACAGTTTACCACTTTCAGCGGATGATGCCGTTGAACTCTTGTTCACAAAGCAGCAGACAATCCGAAAGACAGGTTTTAAAAATACTGTGCATTCTTATTTAGCAGCGATGTTAATGACGTCTGATCCTGCAACCTCCAAAGTCGAAGCCAAACAAGCGAAGCGGTTGTACGATGCTATGAAAAAGCAGCACTTTCTGCTAACGTCGGATGAGGATTATTCCTATGCCATGCTGTTAGGCAAAGCAAATAATGATCCAGTCCATCAAGCAACACTCATGCGCCGTTACTTTGACGAATTAAACAAAGTTGGATTTAAGTCAGGTAACGAGCTGCAGTGGTTATCTCAAGTATTGACGATGGATTGCTGCTCATATAAAAACGAGAGAGTAACTCGTGCAGAGCAGCTGATGACCCATATTCGTAAACGTGTCAATTTAAAACCGATGCACTACCCTGTAATAGGCTTCTTGGCCATACTTGGATGCGAAGACGACCAAGTAGAAGAGCTGATTGGCTTCTCAAACTTCATTGCTAAAAGTGATTTGTTTAAGTGGCATAAAACCTTGGCATTTTCCTTTGCTTCAGGATACTTTTTGCAGCAAATGATTGATAATAGAGGGGTTCCTGGATTTTCCAGAGAATTGACGGTTCTAATCCAGCAAGCCATTATGGCTGCTACGATTGCAACGATTGCCTCCAAAACTACATCAGCCCTCTCTTGATTCACTACATAGTTAACGGACCCGGCAGCTGTATCTGCTGGGTTTTTGGCGTGTCGTCTACCCAATAATCGGTCCCATACTTCATGCTGTACAGAGTGTGATAGACTGAAAGAAACAGAAGGAATTACGAGGAGGAAAATTTGTTGAAAATCTCACCTAAACGACTAATAGCTGGAGATACGATTGGAATTGTTGCACCGGCGAGTCCGCCTAATCAGGAAAGTTTAATCCGTTCGTTTGCATTTTTAGAAAGTTTGGGATTGAAGTGGAAACTAGGGAAGCACGTGAAAGATGTCAATGGATATCTTGCGGGAACAGATGAAGACCGGCTGGCGGATTTGGAAGAAATGTTTGCTGATCCGGAAATTGCCGGAATTATTTGTGCAGGCGGAGGTTACGGATCTGCACGATTCGCAGAAAGATTGGACTACCAGCTTATTCAAGAAAACCCTAAAGTGTTTTGGGGATTCAGTGACATCACATACCTTCATACCGCCATTGCAAACTATACGGATTTAATAACGTTTCATGGTCCGATGCTTGCGTCGTGTGTAGGGAAAGAAACATTTCACGAGTTATCAGCAAAAATGTTCCGCCAGCTATTTGAACCGATGGAATTGCATTATTCTGAAGCGATTAGTCCCCTTGAAACCCTTTCTCCCGGATTTGCATCTGGCGAACTGACAGGCGGGAATTTATCGTTACTTGCCAGCAGCATTGGAACGAAATTTGAAGTGAATACAAAAGGTAAACTGCTCCTCATTGAAGATGTGGGAGAAGAACCGTATCGGGTCGATAATTTGATGAATCAGCTGCGGCTCGCGGGGAAGTTTTCGGATGCTGCAGGTATCATCATCGGGGACTTTGCAAAAGCAGAACCGAAAAAAGAGATTTCTTTAACGCTCGATGAGGTATTCCAGCATTATACAGCAGATCTTGGAAAGCCTGTTGTGAGTGGTTTTAAAATCGGTCATTGTGAGCCTCATTTTGCAGTTCCTCTTGGCGCGGATGCCCGGCTGGACGCAGACCAGAAAACATTGACGATTTTACCGGGTGTTGAGTGAAAAGCAGTACAAACCAGAAAGGGGATCGATGAATAGTGGAGCAGATGGAGTCAATGTATGTATGTGCAGTGCCAGTTGCGACAATCTGGACATCACCTGAGTCTGTTAGAGAACTGGATGAAGAAGGAACAGCGAATCCGTTAAGTATGAACAGATGGATCGCAGCGATGACAGTTGATGAACGGTTCGCGTTGTGTAAGGAGAAGCGGATACAAAGTCAGCTTCTGTACGGAGAGCCAGTAATTGTAGAGTCTGTCAAAAACGGCTGGGCAAGCATCCTTGCAGTGTGGCAGAAAACTGATAAGGATGTGCGCGGTTATCCGGGATGGGTTCCGCTTGCACAGCTAAAAGAATCGCAGCCTTTGGATAATGCTGAAGGAGTCGTTCGAATTGATGTGCCAAAGTGTCAATTATGGCATCCGGACGGTTCGCCGGCATCTTTAGTTGTCCCGTTCAACACCACTTTACCGATGATTAAAAAAGAAGGAAACTGGATTTCCGCTGCGACCCCTGACGGCGAACGGCTTGTGAGAGAACAGGATGTGTGTACAGCATCATCTATTCATCACTTTAAAAAACAATCCGCTTCAGCAGCGGCTGAACGAGCTATAGAGTTTCTGGATTTACCGTATTTCTGGGGCGGAATGTCTTCATACGGGTATGATTGTTCCGGATTAACATATAACATGTTTAAAGCATGCGGATTTTTCATCCCAAGAGATGCAGGAGAGCAAGCAGCTGAAGGTGAAAGTATTCGACTGGATGATCCGGCTGCTTGGAAGCGCGGTGATTTATTGTTTTTTGCAGATGAACAATCGGGCAATGTCGATCATGTAGGGTTTTACTATGGAGAGGGACAGATGATACACGCGACTGCTTCCAAAAAGGGTGCCATCGAGTTGTGTACCCTTTCAGAAACGTCCTACGGGAACCGATTATGTGCCGTCCGCCGATACAGTGAAGAAGCGGGAAGCCTGTAAGACATGGTGTATAGGTGTATAATAAATACGCAGTAATCGAAAGCAGTCACGGAAAGGAAGATTAAGATGATCGAATCAAGAAAAATGAGTGAGTCGAGAACGATTCAAACAAAGCTGGTACTTCCTCCAGACGCCAATCATATGGAAACAATTTTTGGCGGTAAAGTTCTCGCATATATAGATGAAATTGCAGCAATTACGGCAATGAAACACGCGCAAATGCCTGTAGTAACAGCATCCATAGATTCAGTTGACTTTTTATCATCTGCGGTCGTCGGGGATGTGTTAGAGCTAGAAGCAAATATTACATCAACGGGTCGTACGTCGATGGAAGTGTTTGTCATGGTGCACTCTGCGAACTTATTGACAAATGAGCGTAAACTCACAACGGAATCCTTCTTAACGATGGTCGCAATTGGGCCCGATAATCGTCCGACTCCTGTACCAAGTGTTGTACCAGAGAGTGAAGGCGAAAAAAGATTGTTCGATTCCGCGCCGGCACGCCGTCTTCACCGTAAACAACGTATTCAATTGGAACACTAATCACAGCGACCGCTCTTTTTGGCGGTCGTTTTTTTGTGTCTTTAGTTAAACCCCCGAAACAATGAAACCTTCTGTTAAACGAATCCGTATAAACAGAAAAAGGGGGATTTTTACAATGAAAGAAATGATGCAACAGCGTCAAATGGCGCTTACCCTACTGAAAAACGAATCGAACCGGATTAGCAGGAGACTGAAAGATGCAGAAGAACGTTTGCAAAAAGCGACTGCTGAGCGCAATCGACTGGAACTCCAGCTGACAAAAGAGCAGCAGGACGTCATGAAGCTTGGCAAGTTTTCGTTTTTAAACAAATTCAAAGAACTAACGGGATCATGGGACCAGCAGATGGAAAAGGAAATTTCAGAAGCTGCATCAGCAGAAGTCGCATTTAATGAATCCCAAAAGCATGCAGAGGATTTAAAAGAGGAAGTAGCTATTTTAAAAGAAGCATCTCTCAACCCGGATTATGTGCACCTCCAAGAAGATTGGGATGAATTCCTGCAAGAAAAGGAGCTGTGGATCCGACAGAATGACTCGGCCTCTCAAGCAACTTTACAAAAAATCGCAGATGACCGAGTGCGAGTCCGTTCCATGATCCGAGAAGTGAAGGAAGCAAGAGATGCAGGAGAAAAAGCGATTCGTGCACTTGATAAAGCAATCGATAAATTAAGCAGCGCGGAAGGATTGTCGATGTGGGATACCTTTCTCGGGGGCGGTCTGCTCGTCTCGGCACTTAAGTATTCTGAAGTGAACAGCTCAGATGACCTCGTTCACCAAGCGCAGCGAGCACTGCGGCATTATGAAACGGAATTATCAGATGTACAAGAAGCTGCCACTGCATCGTTCCAAGTGAACAAAAACGATATCTTCACATTCACAGACTTGTTCTTCGATAATATATTTTCGGATTTTGCAGTCCACTCACGTATTACAGAAGGAAAAAGTAAGTTGAATGGAGTACTCCAAGACGTTCGCCATACACAAGCGCAGCTGAATCGGAAACTGGAAGAGGCGGAGGCTGAATGTGAAGCCCTAGATGCACAGGAGAAGGGGATCCTGCTGTCCTAACAAAGGAACTGGAACAGCACTCACGCGTATTCAAGGAATTCAATCCGATTTCCAAATGGATCGTTAGTGAAAAAGCGGGCACGTCCTGCAATAGGAGGCTCTTCACTGATCGGATATGCTGCATTTTCCAATTGGCGTCTCAATACGGAAAGGTGTTCAACCATAAAACCGGGATGTGCTTTCTTAGACGGGATGAAGTCTTGCTGAATCCCAATATGAATTTCTTGTGAGCCGCAGAGGAACCAGCAGCCGCCCCGTGCTTTCAAATTTTCAGGTTTCTCAATTTCCTGCATACCCAGCAGCTCTCCATAAAACAAACGAGCTTCTTCTTCAGAACCTTCAGGTGCTGCAAGTTGCACATGGTCAATCCCTTTAATTATCGGGATCATCGCCATCACATCTCCTTTCATTTACTATACCTCTCTATCTAAGGGGTGAATAGTCGGAGTATTCAAAGACAGGTGTTTGGTTTTTCCAATGACCGAATGTCCATAAAAAAACCACTCCATATTCAGAAGTGGCTGAAGTACTTATTTATGATTTGTATATGATAGCGCTACTCCGGCAACGCTGCCAACTAGAACGAACGCAAACAACGCAAACATAATATAAATGAACCACATGAAGAAGCCCCTCCTTTACCATGTCATGCCATTACTGTACCATGCTGGGTAGTTTACAGCAATGTCAATTTACCTAGAAGGATTAGGGGTTGATCTCCTTTACCGAGCAGAGTCATTTGGCGGCAAGTGTTTTTCTGCAGCAGATGTATCGAGTGTTCCGGATTGCTGTGTTTGCAGCAAGTCACGTATCTCTTTCAGCAGTTCTTCTTTAGGATCAATTGAAGGTGTTTCATCGGGCTGATCAGCTTCCTTCTTTTTAAACTTTGACAGCAGCCGAATAACCATGAAAATCGAAAAAGCGATGATGAGGAAGTCAATAATAGATTGGATGAAAACACCATAAGTAATGACTGTGTCCGTATTAGGCACAGGATATTTCATACTGGATAAGTCAATTCCGCCAGATATTAAACCGATTAAAGGAGTAATAATGTTTTCAACAAGTGAAGAAACAATCTTTCCAAATGCAGCTCCGATAACGACAGCAATTGCCAAGTCGAAGATGTTGCCTTTGAATGCAAACTCTTTAAAGTCTTTCCACATACTAGTTGTACACTCCTTTTTGAAAATAGCTTTGTTCATGTTTTTATTCCTCTTCTCCATCGAAGCCTAACCATCTATAGGTAGACAAGTCAATTGTGTCATTAGGCAGAAATCGAATTCCTTCTGCTTCAAGCAACTGGCGCTGACGATTTCCTTTTTCTTTTGCATCTGCGGGGGCCGAGATTCCGCCTTTAGCATTGATAATCCGATGCCAAGGCAAATTATGCTTTCCACTCATGGAGTGGAGCACACGTACAACTTGGCGTGCACCCCGGCGATTTCCTGCAGCAGCAGCTACTTGTCCGTAGGTCATGACGTATCCCGGCGGAATGGATTGAATGGCTTTTATCGCTTTTTCAGTAAATGGATTCACGGCTTGTCCTCCTTGACTGCAATTGGATAATCAGCGAACGGAATGAGATCCAGCTTGTTTTTTGTTCATGTAAATCGTGTAGACACTTGTTGCAAGGAGCAACCAAAATGTGCTTGCGGATATTCCACCCGCAATATCGCTTGGATAATGTACACCAAGATAGATGCGGCTTACACAAATCATGAAAATCATGGAAAATGAAGCAATTACATAGAGAATACGGCCGGAGTTTTTTGCATTTCTCCATAAAATGAATGCAAGAATGATGTACAAACTAGTCGCCATCATCGTATGTCCGCTAGGAAACGAGTAACCACTGATTTCGATTAGCCGGTTCAAATCCGGACGTGCCCGCTGGAAGAATAACTTCAACACTAAATTGAGTGCAGCGGTACCACTAATCACAATAAGAAACAGGATTGTTTGTGCCTTTTGTCGAAAGTATAATAATAAACCCAGCGTGATTAGGGAAATCGCCAGAACGGCTTTCGTCGAGCCGATGAAAGTAAATAGTTTCATGACATTGGTGAGCCAAGGGGCTTCTGCACCTTGAACGAAGTTAATAATCGGTGTATCAAACTGAACAATGCTTCCATTTCCAATGGAGGAAGCAACATATCCAAAAACAGCAGCAAGAACGAGACAGGAAACGAGGGCCGTTATCAATCGACCTGATAATTCACGCATAGATTTCAAACCTTTCTTTATCAAGTACATTCTTATTGATTTTCACGAAGCTGATTATGAATTGCAAGCAATATAGCTGAATTTCTAGAAATGGAGCAGTTGAATGACTCTTTTATTATTGCTTACTTCTTACATAGCAGGGAACTATCTGCCGGCATTGCAAATAGGCAAACGCTCTGGTGCGGCAATTTCAGCCAATGGCAGTGGGAACCCAGGGGCTAGGAATGCTGGAAGAGTATTTGGAAAAAAAGCATTTGTGTTCGTGTTCCTGATTGACGCAGGTAAAGGGGCGCTGGCCGTATGGGCTGCACTTTCTCTGGATGGCCGCGCTGCTATCCAGCTGATGTCTTTAGCAGCCGTGATGCTCGGTCATTGTTATCCGATCGTTCATCGTTTTAAAGGAGGTAAAGGAGCTGCAACGTTCATAGGGGGATTGCTCATTTTTAATCCCGTATTACTGCTTCCTATTTTGTTAGGTTTTGCCGTCCTATATCCGGCAGTCAAGAGATTCACGGCGGCGAGTGTTCTTTCAACAATTACAATTATTCCTTGCTGTTTTTGGCTATATGACATAAAGGAAACACTGATTGCGTTAGGCATTGTTGCATTATTGCTATGGACGCATCGCGAAAATCTGCAAACCTCAAAAGGAAGGAAACAAACCAGATGACTTACTTTTACAGAATGGCTAGAACAAAACAAGACGAAGAACAAATACATAGGCTGAATTACGCGACGTTCGTGGAAGAAATTCCTCAACATCGTCCGAACGATACCAGGCAATTGACGGATCAATTCCATCACGAGAATACGTATTTATTATGCATGAAAGATTCCAAAGTTATAGGCATGATTGCTGTACGTTCAACCAGACCGTTTTCTTTAGATAAAAAGATTGGTCCCGTAGAAGATAAACTATCTGATCCTCCACGATATCCAGTAGAAATCAGATTGCTGTCCATAGAAGCACAATATCGTACGGGGCGGCCTTTTCTGGGGATGCTGCAAGCACTCGTGAATTGGTGTTTGAAAGAAGGGTATGATGCTGCGGTCATTTCTGGCACTGTCCGGGAGTTGAAATTATATGGCCAGCTTGGTTTTGTTCCTTTTGCCGAAAAAACCGGAACAGCTGAAGCGGGTTATGTACCAATGATATTGACGCAGAAAACCTATGAAGATGGGATAGCAGGCCGAATTGCAAAACAGATGTTAAATTTCCTCCCCGGACCGACGGAGATTTCAGAAAATGTACGTAAGGCCTTAACTTTAGATTCAGTATCTCATCGATCAGCAGCCCATTCCCGTACACTGGAATCTGTACAAAACGAACTGAAGCTATTGACAAAAGCCCAGTACGTACAAGTGCTGCAAGGAACAGGGACACTTGCCAATGACGTGGTAGCCGCACAACTCAGTCGACTATCTGGTAAGGGACTCATTCTAGTGAATGGAGAATTTGGTGAGCGTCTCTGTGATCATGCTTCCCGATTCGGATTGGAATATAACACCCTGGCAACGGAGTGGGGGAAGCCGTTTAACAGCGATGAAATAGAAGTTTTGTTAGAAGATAAGAAAGTTTCCTGGGTATGGTTTGTTCATTGTGAGACTTCCACAGGCATGCTGAACGATATGGAATTGATGCGTGAACTATGTATGGAGCGGGGTATCCGTATTGCAATCGATTGTGCGAGTTCACTTGGAACTGTTCCTATTAACTTAAAGAACATTGACTTTGCTTCATCAGGCAGCGGAAAAGGTCTGGGCAGTTTTTCAGGATTGGCACTTGTGTTCCATAAACAGGATGTTCAACCCGATGGCAAAATACCGCGTTATCTGGACCTTGGCAATTATACCGCTGCAAAAGGAATACCCTATACACAATCTTCAAACCTTCTTCAAGCTCTGGAGAAGGCGGTTCAACGGATAACAGCCAATCCCGAAAGTCATTTCGCAGCCATTCGTGAACGATCGGACATGCTTCGGTCTGCGATCGAGCAAATGGGCTATCCAATCCTGGCAATCGAAACGGATGCGAGTCCTGGAATTTTAACAATCGTACCAAAAGCGGGCGAATCTGCACTGCAGTTGGGAGAAGATTTATTTTTAAATGGATATCGAACTCATTATGAAAGCAAGTATTTACGTGAACGGAACTGGCTTCAACTTGCTGCGATGAACGATATGAAAGACATTGAAGTGAAACGTTTTTTGCACGTGCTGGAGTGTTTGACATCGTTTAACCGGGAACAAATGGGGGAAATGAACATATATAACTAAGAGGAGTGGATTACATGCAAGAACTTCATTCAATAGACGACTGGAATCGTATCGTTGAACAGTCAAGTACTGAACCTGTGCTTGTCATTAAGCACAGCACGACATGTCCGATCAGTGCAGCAGGATATAAGGAATTTCAATCTTTTGAAACGGACATTCCGAAATACTGTGTAATCGTCCAGACAAGTAAAGATGTGTCTCAGAAAATTGCTGAAGATACCGGAGTGAAGCACGAATCTCCACAGGCAATGTTCATAAAAAATGGGGAAGCTGTCTGGAATGCTTCACACTATGATATCCAGCAAGCCTCCTTGGAAACAGCAGTCAATGCAAATTGAAATTACGAACAGGCACTCGCAAATAGCGATGCCTGTTTTCTTTAACTGTGATACGATATGAGTATTCAGATAGTCTAAAAGGAAGAGGGTGCTGTGTTTGCGAATATCCGGAAAAACAGCTGTAATCACAGGCGGAGCAAAAGGAATTGGGTCGACAGCCGCACGCATATTTTGTGAACAAGGGGCTCAAGTTGTCATCATCGATTTCGATGAGCAAGCCGGTGAAGCGCTAGCTCAACAGCTCCACGCGGAAGGGTATGACGCCGCTTTTTTTAAAGCGGATGTAGCAGATGAAAATGATGTGAATACTGTAGCTTCAACGATTATTGAGCAATTTGGAAAGATTGATATTCTAGTTAATAATGCAGGAATTACGATGGATGCGATGACGTTAAAGATGGAAACCAGTGCATTCCGCCGTGTACTCGATGTGAATGTGACAGGGGTATTCAATTGTACGAAAGCATTTTTGCCATGTATGGTCGAAGCAGGCGCGGGCCGCATAATCAGCACATCATCGATTGCAGGCACAGGAGGAAATGTAGGGCAGGCAAATTACGCCGCTTCAAAAGCAGCTATTATTGGCATGACGAAGACGTGGGCAAAAGAGTTCGGTCCTAAAGGAATTACTGTAAATGCTGTTGCGCCTGGATTCATTGAAACCGAAATGATTAAAACAATCCCGGAAAAGGTAATTGCGCAGATTCGCCAGCTGACACCATATCCACGATTCGGGAAACCGGAAGATATCGCAAATGCGTATTTGTTTTTGGCGTCTGATGAAGCATCGTTCATCAACGGAACCGTTTTGGAAGTAGATGGTGGAATGCTTAAATAATTTGCATATCCTTGTGAACCACTTCACATAATGTGACATTTATCATGTTGAAAGTCATGACATTCATGCCTATTTAAGCGGACAGTTTCCTTGTACGATTAATGTACTAAGTAACGGCCGAGTAATTCGGACCGCTTATCAGGAGGCTGTCATGAGTAAAGAAAAAACAAAACAGCTACACAAAAATGTTGCCCCATTTGCTAAATCAGATTTAAAGAAAAGCGTAATTCAACTTGTTAATACCGTACCGCCGCTACTCATTCTATGGTTCGCTGCGTATCAAGCGCTGTCAGTATCCATATGGCTAACACTAGCGATTTGTGTGGTAGCATCAGGATTTGTCGTTCGGACATTCATTATATTCCATGATTGCACACATGGCTCATTCTTCAAGAATAAAAAAGCAAATGACATTGTTGGAACGGTTACAGGAGTTCTTACTTTGTTTGCCTATGAAAAATGGAAACGTGAACATGCGATCCATCACGCGACTAGCTCAAACCTCGACAAGCGAGGCGTTGGTGACATTTGGGTCATGACAATTCAAGAGTATCAAGAATCATCTTTCTGGACACGTTTGGCCTATCGTTTTTACCGCAATCCACTAGTCATGTTTGGATTTGGCCCATTGTATCTTGTCCTCATATCAAGCAGATTCAATAGAAAAGATGCACGTAAAAAAGAACGGATGAATACGTACCTTATTAACGTTTGTTTAGTCGTTCTATATACAGGAATGATTTTACTAGTTGGCTGGAAGGCATTCGTCATTGTCCAAGGGGCAACAATGTTTACAGCGGGTGCTCTCGGTATTTGGTTATTCTACATCCAGCATACATTTGAAGATTCATATTTCGAAGAGGAAACTGAATGGGATTATGTAAAAGCGGCAGTTGAAGGCAGTTCTTATTACAAACTGCCGAAAGTTCTTCAGTGGGCAACAGGAAACATCGGTTTCCACCACGTTCATCACTTAGCTCCGCGTGTACCAAACTATAACTTAGAAATGGCTCATGAATTGACGCCGCCACTCCAGCAAGCGACGACAATTAACATGAAAAAGAGTTTTGAGTCACTGAGATATAAGTTGTATGATCCTGAACATAAAACATTTGTAACGTTCCGCGGTATTCAAAAAGCAGCTAAGCTGAAAAATGTTTCGATCGATTTGAAACCGAAAAAGACTTCATTTGACACAGAATAATTAAGGCCAGCAGCCGTCTCTTTGAGAGATGGCTTTTTTACTTTTGAACCGGTACACTAGAAAGAAATGGAATGGGAGGTGTGCGGGTGAGCAGCTGGTATAATTTATTTCCCCGTAATCCATGGATCAGCACTTATATTTGGGTTATTTTTTGTGTCCTGCCATTTTTCTTTATCTTCCGGACATCTGAACCGATTAATATCGCAATTGGTATTGTCATGGTGTTCCTATTTTTACTTTGCTATCGCTATTCATTTAAATCCAAGAGCGGTCTAGTCTATATGTGGCTTGCCTTTGAAATGGCCCTTAATATTGGGCTGACATTATTGTTTGGTTATGTCTATATGTCTTTATTTACAGCGTTTTTTATCGGGAATATCCGGCGTCCAGTTGGTTTTTTCATAATGTATGGCATTCATATCGCACTGACTATCGGAGCAATTGTTGCAGGGTTCTTCATTGAAATAGAGTTGTTCCTGCCTCAAGTACATTTTTTAATCCTTACGTTAATTGGTGTTGTCCTGCTTCCGTTCAATTTGTATAATCGCAACAAGCAAGAGAAGCTTGAAGGACAGCTGGTTTACGCGCAAGAACGGATCTCTGAATTGACCGTGGTGGCAGAACGGCAGCGAATCGCACGTGATCTTCATGATACCCTTGGCCAAAAACTATCCCTCATTGGACTGAAAAGTGATTTGGTCGGGAAGCTGATTACACGTGACCCTGAACGCGCCGCAAAAGAATTACAGGATATTCGTCAAACGGCTAGCGTTGCACTGAATGAAGTTCGAGAATTGGTTTCCAATATGAAAGCAGTGCGTCTTCCAGAAGAGCTGGCGCGAGTGCAGCAAGTTTTGCGTGCAGCTGAAATTGAACTTACGGTTGAAGGAGAGACAAGGTATCAACAGATTACGCCAATCGTAGAAAATGTACTGAGCATGTGTTTGAAAGAAGCGGTCACCAATGTAGTCAAGCACAGTTTCGCTTCTAAATGCACAATTACGTTCCATCCGGTATCAGAAAACTTTTCGATTACAGTTGCAGATAATGGGATCGGATTATTAGAAGGGACGGATGCACTGCCCGGAAACGGGTTAAATGGCATGCGGGAGCGACTGGATTTTGTAAACGGAAAACTTCAAATCCAAAAGGAATCGGACGGCGGAACGGCAATGACATTTATTATCCCATCTATCTTGAAAAATATTGTAAAGGAGTGAGCGGTACATGATACGGATTGTATTAGCTGAAGATCAGGGCATGTTATTAGGAGCCCTCGGTTCGTTACTTAGTTTAGAAGATGATATGGAGGTTGTCGGTTCGGCAAGAAACGGAGATGAAGCGGTAACGCTTGTCCAAGAATTACAACCTGACATTTGTATTATGGATATTGAAATGCCAGTGCTTACAGGTCTTGAGGCCGCGGAAAAATTACATACGGAACAATGCAAAATTGTAATCTTAACGACCTTTGCACGGGCAGGCTATTTTGAGCGTGCACGGAAAGCGGGAGTACGCGGATACTTGTTAAAAGATAGTCCAATTGAAGAACTCGTAAGCTCGATTCGCTCAATTATGTCAGGACGCCGTATTTATGCGCCTGAACTTGTAGATATTGCATATGGCGATAATCGGGAAATTGAAAATCCTTTAACGGATCGGGAAGCAGAGGTCCTGGAATTGATTGCAGAGGGGAAAACAACAAAACAAATAGCCAGTGTCCTGTATTTGACCCCTGGAACAGTTAGAAATTATATCTCTATTATTCTAGACAAAATGTCTGCAGGCAATCGAATTGAAGCGGTGAAAAAATTCCAGGAAAAAGGCTGGTCAAAGAGATAATCATCCATTGAAATCAGATAGAGGAGGAGTTTTCATGCAGAAAATGGAGGGATTGATAGCTGACTTTCCGCTAATCAAAAAGATGGCAGACAAGGAAGAAGTTTTATGGATGAATCCGGATCTTTCCGCTTCAGACGAAGGCATTCGTGCGTCTGGAATGACGGCAGCTGATGTGAAAGACGCATCAGATCGCTTAAAGCGATTTGCACCATTTTTTGCAGAGGTATTTCCTGAAACGAGAACTAACAACGGCCTTATTGAATCTCCCCTTACCGAAATTCCGAATATGAAGCGGGTGCTAATCGATACATCCAGTATCGATTTCCAAGGCACTTTGCTTATCAAACAAGACAATGCGTTACCTGTATCGGGCTCAATAAAAGCCCGCGGCGGCTTCCATGAAATATTAAAACATGCAGAAGGGCTGGCCGTGGACCACGACCTTCTTCAAGAACAGCGTGACTATCGTCAGTTTTCAGACCAAGCGTTCAAAGAGTTATTCGCTTCTCACAAAATAGCTGTAGGTTCAACAGGAAATCTAGGATTAAGCATTGGGATTTTGAGTGCTGTACTTGGATTTGAGGTAACTGTCCATATGTCAGCGGACGCAAAGCGCTGGAAAAAGGAATTGCTTCGCAGTAAAGGTGTCACCGTCATTGAATATGAGGATGACTACAGTAAGGCGGTGGAAGAAGGGCGGCGTGAAGCAGAACAGGATTCAAAGTGCCATTTTGTGGATGATGAAAACTCCCGGGATCTATTCCTGGGCTACGCGGTTGCAGGTGAGAGAATTGCAGAACAGTTTGCAGACCAAGATATCACAATCGATGCAGCGCACCCGCTTTTCGTTTACTTGCCATGCGGAGTTGGCGGAGGACCAGGCGGCGTTGCCTTTGGTCTGAAGATGGCTTTTGGAGATGCCGTACACTGCTATTTTGCAGAGCCAGTGAGTTCACCATGCATGTTGCTTGGTATGATGACAGGTCTGCAGGAGAAAATCAGCGTTCAGGAAATTGGACTGGATAACAAAACCGCAGCGGACGGGCTAGCTGTCGGCCGGCCTTCAGGCTTTGTTGGGACTGTGATGAAGCCTTTACTCGAAGGGATATACACGGTGAAAGATCGTACATTGTTTGGATTGCTGCGCAAGCTTGCAGATGCAGAGTCGATATATGCGGAACCATCTGCACTTGCAGGGATGATGGGGGCACTTCATACAGCAGCTTCAGGTATGAATGTAGCAAATTCTGCGGATGCGCGGCATCTGGTTTGGTCCACGGGCGGCGGAATGGTGCCGGATATTGTGATGAACGAGTATTATGAGAAAGGCAGAAATGTCGAATTATTTCCCGGGAAATCGACAAAAAGTGCAGAGTAATTTAACGGATTCATTTATTATGCTGTTTTTTTATTCATCAAATTGAATGGATATTAGCGCCGAGAATCCGTTTGAAAGGTTTACGTAAGGGGAATATTTAAAGCAGATACTCAATTAACTGGAGGATGAACAACTATGAACTCCCCTGTTACTCAAGCAATGGACAACCAGAAAGATCAATCCCATTCTTCGACACCAGCAGCAAAATGTGCAACAGAATATGGTACATTACGCCGGGTCGTTTTGTGTGAACCTAAGTATATGGCGATTAAAGATATAATCAATGATGTACAAAAGAAATATAAAGATGAAAATATTGACCGTACAAAAGCTATGAAGCAACATGAGGAATTTGAAAGAAAACTGAGAGAGCACAATGTGGAAGTGATAAAGTTACCTTCTTCCGAGCGTTACCCAGAGCAGGTATTCACTAGAGACATCGGTTTTACACTTGGAGATAGGTTATTTCTTGCGGATATGGCAAGTGATATTCGTAAAGGAGAAGAAGCAGCCCTTCAAAACTGGCTGCTAAAAGAAAACATCCCTTTCCGTGTCTCAGAAAGCAGAGTTGAAGGCGGAGATGTGATTGTAGACCGAAATCGTGTGTTTGTTGGAATTAGCAGCCGTACGAGTGAAGAGTCTGTAAAACATTTAGAACAGTCTCTCCCTGACCACGAAGTGATCAAGGTTCCTTTTAATGAAAAATACTTACATCTAGATTGTGTATTTAACGTACTATCCCCTGATACCGGATTGTACTTCCCTGAAGCATTTGATGATGAAACCCGCAGCAAATTAGAGTCGATGTATAAACTGATTGAAGTTAACAAAGAAGAACAATTCACAATGGGTACAAATGTATTGTCGATTGGAAGAGGACAGCTGTTTAGTTTGCCGCAGAATCCCCAAGTCAATGCAGCGATGCGCAGTAATGGTTTCGATGTAATTGAAGTCGACTTCTCAGAAATTATTAAATCCGGCGGCTCGTTCCGTTGCTGTTCGATGCCAGTAGTACGAAACGATTAATTGATGAAGCCGCTGCTTATTTACAGAAGCGGCTTTTTCAATTTCTACCTGATTATATAGGTTAATAATCAGTACTAGTGAAGAGGAGGGTATTCTATGGAGAAAGTAATTTATCTCATAAACCATGGTGAGGCGGAAGGATTTACAGCGCAGGACTCATTAACGGCTGAAGGTGTTTTGCATGCATCCGAGCTTGCGCAGTTTTTAGAACGTTATCCAATTGAGCGGGTGATCACAAGTCCGCTCATGCGCGCACGTCAGACGGCAAATGCGATTGGGGACAAACTAGGAATTCATACTGAAGAAGACAGCAGGTTGGCGGAGCGGCAAATGAGTTCACAAGTTTTCGAGGACTGGTTATTAAAAGTGGAAGATACATTTTTAGATTTGAATCTTTCTTATGAAGACGGTGAAACATCAAATGATGCGATGCAGCGGGCATGTGAAGTCATTGATGAGCTCCCCGATAACAGTCACACGGTATTGGTAACACACAGCTTGTTACTCGTACTGCTCATGCGCTGTTTTAATGAACGCATTGGATTTGAAGAGTGGCAGGCCATTAAGCATCCAGACGTCTACGAGATGCGCATGACCGATGCGGGTGCAGAAATCACCCATTTGTGGGAACATGAATAAAACAAATGAAAGCGTCCATGGGGTTTCATGGACGCTTTTAATATTGGGTGATGGTCACAGGGAGAGCGTAAGGGAACATTTGTTGGGCAGTGGAAGTGCTCATAAATCATCTGGGTTGCTTATACTCAGATGAAGTGATCATAAACTGTGAGAATCGCTCATAACCCTAGCAAAGTGATCATAACTCGCGAAAAGCGCTCATAACCCAGGCGAAGTGATATAAACCCGCGGAAAGCGCTCATAACCCTAGCAAAATGATCATAACTCGCGAAAAGCGCTCATAACCCAGGCAAAGTGATATAAACCCGCGAAAAGCGCTCATAACCCAGGCAAAGTGATCATAACTCGCGAAAAGCGCTCATAACCCAGGCAAAGTAATCATAACTCACGAAAAGCGCTCATAACCCAGGCAAAGTGATCATAAACCTGCTGAAAGCGCTCATAACCCAGGCAAAGTGATCATAACTCACAAAAAGCGCTCATAACCCTAGCAAAATGATCATAAACTCACAAAAAGCACTCATACCCCCAAGCGCCAGCCTCAAAAAACCCGCCAAACTGCAGAATCACCAGCCACAGCCCTACAGTCCATACATCACATATGCTGCAATCGTCTTCCCACAGGGTGATGCAGTAATCGGGCAGCCAGAACCCCGCCAATCAACGCTCCGCTCACACTAGAAACAAGGAAAGGCGGGAGGAAGAAGAACGCCCCGACCGATGTCCCCATTAAAAGCGCCGCGTATGGAACTGCGAACAAGGAAGCAATTAGGCCGGTTCCAATCATCTCCCCTAAAGCTGCTGTCCAAACTCTACCTGTTTTTTGAAACAGCAGTCCAGCAAAAACTGCACCAATCATCCCGCCTGGAAAAGCGAGCAATGATCCTGTGCCTGTTAAAATTCGTATAACTGCAGTCACGAAAGCAATCATAATTGCAGGGATTGGGCCGAGAAACACTGCAGCAGCCACGTTAACCGCATGCTGAATCGGATAGGCCCGTGCAATTCCAGCAGGGAAGGAAACAAATACGGATCCTGCCACGGCGATTGAAACGAGCAACGCCATAATTGCAAGTTTACGTGTCCCCATTATAGATTCACCCCAATATACTGAACTGCTTTAACAATCGAGCGAGCCGTCTTTTCGGGATTTCCAGCTCCCGCGATTGCCGAGATGATGGAAACTCCGTCCGCGCCGCTTTTGATCACACTATCCAAATTAGCAGCAGTAATCCCGCCAATCCCAACAATCGGGAGTTCGGGGAAAAGTGCAGCTACTTCAGAAATCCGGGAAGTTCCTGCCACGGGCTTCGCGTCCGGCTTGGAACCGGTTTGATACACGGGTCCCATCCCTATGTAATCCGCACCCGCGGCAAGCGCGGCGGTTGCCTCTTCGATAGAATGTACAGAAACGCCTAACAACTTGTCTTCACCGATTTGTCTGCGCACTTCCGCAGCAGACAAGTCATCCTGACCGACATGTACCCCGTCCGCGTCAATCCGACATGCAAGCTCAACATCATCATTCACTATGAAGGGAACACCAAATGCCTGACATAATTGCTGACAGCTTTTTGCGAACGCCAGCTTTTCATCCCCTTGTAATGCATTCGGTCCTTTTTCCCGCAGCTGAAAGCACGTAATCCCTCCGCGCAGTGCTTGTTCTAACACTTCTAAGGGCTCTCCATATGCTGCGTTAAACGACCCCATTATGAAATACACACGTACATCAACGTCTTTCAATGAGTTCTACCTCCTGTGTCTTCAAATAGCCGCTGTTCCTGAAAGCACCATGATTGGTAGGACCGTGACCTTGCCCAAGTTCAATTCCGTTTTCAATTGCCAGTTGTATAAAATGTTTTGCAGTCACAACTGCTTTTTCCAATGAATGACCTTTCGCCAACTCGGCAGTAATCGCAGCAGCAAATGTACATCCTGTTCCATGTGTATGTCGTGTTTCAATTCGCTTTGATCGCATTAGAAAGTGCTCACCGTTTGCCGTCAAGAACAAATCTTCTGCATAAGGGACATCTTCACGATGCCCTCCTTTTAATAGAACTGCAGAGCACCCCATGGACAGCAGCGTATTTGCGGCAAGTACCATGTCGCGTTCTGAACGAATCAGTTGACCGGTTAATACTTCAGCTTCAGGAATGTTTGGTGTAATCAGTGTCGCTGCAGGGAGCAGCTGATCTTTCAAAGCAGCCACGGCTTCGTTTTGCAATAATGACGCTCCGCCTTTTGCAATCATGACGGGGTCGATAACAAGCGGGATTGCTGAATATGCTCTTAGTTCATGCGCAACGGACTGAATGATTTCCGCGGAGAATAACATTCCGGTCTTAATCGCTTTCACGGGTAAATCATCGAGAACCGCCTGTATTTGAGCTGCAACAATTCTTGCATCCACAGGCTGTACAGCATGGACGCCTAATGTGTTTTGAGCTGTAATTGCCGTCAATGCCGATGTGCCAAATACACCTAGTTCCTGGAACGTTTTCAAGTCCGCTTGAATTCCCGCACCGCCCCCGCTATCGGAACCGGCAATCGTTAACGCTGCTGATGTCATGACATCACTTCCTGTTCGTACTGGAATTGATCATCGGTAACATCAGAGGATTCTGTGGAATGAAGCGTATTTAAGAAATTCATAGCAAAATCACCAGGTCCAAATGATTGCTCTGCTGCGATTTCACCAGCCTTTTTATAAAACGCAAGACTTTCCGCTGCTGTATGAAGAGCATCCGCCTGACTAACTGCTAAAAACGCTCCGGCGACAGCATTTAGAAGACACCCGGAACCGGTAACGAGCGGCATTAGTTCATGTCCGCCTGATATCCGAATCACACGCTCTCCATCCGTAACTAGGTCGGTCTCGCCAGTAACAGCGACTAAACAGTTATTCCGCAGAGCAACTTGCTTCGCTGCATCTGTAATATCAACGTCACCGCTTCCAGCGTCAACTCCTTTTGCATTCCATGCAACTTCAGCAATAGCTGCAATTTCGCCCGCATTTCCTCGAATTAACGAAAAGTCCAAGGTATCTAATAAATGATTCACAGTTTGCTTGCGAAACGCAGTAGCGCCTGCTCCAACAGGGT
The DNA here is from genome assembly GCF_033304595.1 of Sporosarcina jeotgali. Taxonomy (NCBI): domain Bacteria; kingdom Bacillati; phylum Bacillota; class Bacilli; order Caryophanales; family Caryophanaceae; genus Sporosarcina; species Sporosarcina jeotgali. Next base: position 2,969,267 of record NZ_CP116341.1, on the reverse strand, counting down.
CGAGAATGAGAGGGTGACCATGTTGGATTGCACTCTTTCCAGCTGCAATCATGGAATTGACTGTTGTTGGATCCAGTGTTCCTATATTCAAAAGAGTACAAGAAGAAATGGCAGCAATTTCCGCAGATTCTTCCAAGGAATCGGCCATGATGGGAGAAGCTCCAAGAGCTAATAAGCCATTTGCTTGGAAATTAGCAACTACACTATTTGTCATGCAATGGACTAATGGTTTTGTCTGTCTGAGGTTCTTAAGAATAGTTTGTTGTCTCATGAAACTGAAACCTCCGTTACACCATCTGTTTCCCATTGTTGTTTCGTCCAAGCCATTTCCCAGAATTGCAACTCGTAATGACTGCTTTTCACAAAATGTGCTTTCAGTTCTTCACGGTGTTCAGCAGAAACAGAATCCGCCAGCTCGTTCATGCGGTTAATTTGTTCGCGTGTGGCTTGTTCAAACCATTCTGACCCGTAAGTCGCAATCCATTTATCGTAGATCGGATGATTCGGCTCAGCGTTTTTCAATCGTTCACCAATCTCGTAATACAGCCAATAGCAAGGAAGTAATGCCGCTAGTGTATCCGCAAGATTTCCAGTCATTGCGGTTCGATAGAGGTGTGAAGTATAGGCATACGCTGTTGGCGCAGCCTGAAAAGATGAGAGATCCTTATCCGAAACAGAAAGCAATTCAAAGAACCCTTCATGAAGTGAAATTTCAGCACCGCATGTTTCTTCAGCGTGTTGCGCAAAGCGTTGTGTGGTCGGTAAATCTTTCGCTTGGACTGCAGCCAGTGCATGGACTTTTGCGAAATGCTTCAAGTAATAGGAATCCTGAAGAACGTAAAATCTGAAAATGTCTTCAGGCAGTGTCCCTGCCGCTAAATGCTGGACAAATGGATGATTGAAACTAGCCTCCCAGCTTTCATTACAAAGCTTACGAACTTCTTCACAAAATGTCATTTAAAACCGCCCCTTTCGATGAATGAACCGAAAAAAAGCCGCCCCAATCGACTCATCAGTCGAAGGAGCGGCTCGCGTTATAGGAAGTTTTCAGGGATCTGCCCGAAAAAAGACGTGTCCATTTGCGATCCACTTCCCTCCGCTGGTATGAGCCAGATCAGGTTCCAAGGGTCCGCATATCTATACGCGTCTCAGTCTTTTACAAAGACTCCCCCAGTGGGCAATCGTTTTCAGTTTTCCCCCTCACTATACCATAGTTTTAAAAATTGGCAATAAGGGCAAAATACAATTACTACGTAAAAAGGAGGCTATGTAATGTCGCAGCGTTTTGAAATTACATCTGTTACCCACGAAGTTGGGCGGATTGCGTTTGATTGGGACGATGCAGGCGGAACGTATCATGTGTATAAAGACGGCGAGCACATCTACGAAGGTACATCCCCTGACTTTCAAGATACAGACATTTTAGCGGATACATTTTATAAATATACAATTGAACGGCATGTAAATGATGAAGTGAAAGATGTAATCGTCATGCAGACGTCCACGTTTTCCGTGGAGAAGAACAAAAGCAATCCTCTTCAATCACTTGTCATGACCACCATCATCGCACGTACACAGATTGCTTTGTCTTGGGAACGACTGAGTAATACTGAAACGTATACGATTTATCGTAATGGTGAACAGCTTGCTCAAGTGGATTCAAATCGATACATCGATCGGGATTTCAATATAGATGAGCCAATTACGTACGCAGTTTACTGTGAAAGACCAATTGCTCAATCTGAAGAAACTTTTAACAACGCCCGCTCTTTCATCGCCAAAGCGTTAGGGGTCTTCTTGCCAGAAGAGAATGAACGGCCTGCTAATATTGAAGGTTTCACGATAATGAAATCTATTGACAAGCCCACAGCATTATTGGCTTCAATTCGTGATTATCATAAACCTGAACCAGTTAACCATTGGTCTTTCCGTTACAAAACTTTTCTGGAAGATGACATCCTTGAGAATCCGAACGTCCTATCCCCGAATCGATATTTTAAAGGGGATAATCGAAAGTTCGACCCCGAATCAGATAACTATCGGACATTTGTAGATATAGAGATCACTGCAAACAATCCGGATCAGCCTATCACTTTCACAAAGAAGGTCGGAGAAAGTGTTGCTTATGGATTAGATAAAGAAATTCGGGATTCTGAAACAGCTACAGATGAAGGGATTTTTTTAAAGCAGTCAAATTATAATCGAAACGAGTCGCGATTCATTTTGGAACACGCTGTTGGCAATCCTCTTACAACTGCACCCGATATCAACTACGAGGTGATGGCCGTATTGAGGAGGAATGGTACGTTTGACCTCACGGGTTTCCATGACCAGTCTCCAAATCATGAAATTTATCTAAAAAAAGGGGAGACCCATCGATGGATTCCTGTTCACCAAAGTCGCAGTGAAGGACTTGCTTATATGAGCGGTGTTACAGCATATCAGTATTGGCGTTTTTCCAATATCAATTAAGGCAACTCGTGTTTAGGCAGCACTTTTGACAATGATAGGGTAATCAATTATATTTATCTTGAATTCAAGATAAAAGGGAGAGGGACGAATATGACAAAAACAGCGATTGTTTATTACAGTTCAACAGGTACGAATCATCAGCTGGCAGAATGGGCGGCAGCAGCGGCAGCAGAAGCGGGGTCTGAAGTAAAGTTATTAAAAGTGAAGGAAACGGCTCCTGCAGCGGCAATCGAATCCAACGCGGCATGGAAAAAACATCATGACGCGACGCTGGATATTCCAGAAGTGACCCCGGAAGATCTGGAATGGGCAGATGCGATTATTTTTAGTGTGCCAACACGATTTGGAAATATTCCTGGACAAGTACAAAGTTTTATCGACACTGTTGGGGGATCATGGGCTCAAGGCAAACTTGCAAACAAAGCAGTGAGTGCAATGTCGTCCGCACAAAACGAACACGGCGGACAAGAGGCAACAATTTTATCGCTTTATACGACGATGTACCATTGGGGAGCAATTGTCGCGGCACCGGGCTATACAGATCCAGTGTTATTTGCAGCGGGAGGAAACCCTTACGGAACAAGTGTTGCGGTTGCACAAGACGGCGAAATGAAAACAGATCGACAAGCCATTAAAGCGGCAGTGGACTATCAAGCGAAGAGAACAGTTACTGTTGCTAAAGCACTTCAGCATATGGAATGAGTTAGATCGTTCTAGAAAATAACAAAACCGTCACCCACCCGGGTGACGGTTTTGCTATTTCACGAGTAATACAGGACATCTTAAGCGCTTCATCACTTTATGACTGACGCTGCCGAGAATCATTTCTTGGAAAGAACTAAGCCCTCGACTTCCGATTACAACAAGGTCGAACGACTCTGAATGCGCATAGTCGATCAGCGCAGGTGCAGGCTCGCCATGCAGAATTTGTACGTTGTAAGGGACATCGTATTCACGAAGGACCAATTCCACAGGTTTTAGTTGCTTTCGGCGTGTCAGGTCCAGCGAGTCCTTACTTTCTGCGTGCAGGACAGATTCTTTAGCCTTGTCAAAATCAGCGACAAATACAATTGTAATCGTACAGTCATCTGAACAGTTAGCAAGCCGGGCAGCTTCTCTAGCTGCGCGAATGGAGTTTTCAGATCCATCTGCAGCGAGCATGATTGTCTGATACATCGTTGCCACCTCATTGATCAATAGAGTCAGGTCATGAGCTCGTTGAGCAGACGCCTGCTGGATTCCCCTAATCCGATAATTGTTACATTCAAACCCTTGCTGCGATAGGATTCCGTCACTTTCGTAACAGCGACAGCTGCCGAATCATCCCATACTTGTGAATCTGTAAAATCGAGGATGATGGTACCAGTGGTTTCATCCATATGAAACGAATCATGGAATTTCTCAACGGATGCAAAGAATAATTGACCTTTCACAGCGTAGCGTATGGAATCATCCTCAACGATGCGATCTACATGGATTTTGGAGATTTTAGCAACGAACAGAACAGCACTCAATACAACTCCGGCAATGACCCCTTTAGACAAATCATTTGTTGCTACCACAATAACGACTGTTGTGAGCATGACCAAAGCGTCTGCTTTAGGTGCTTTTCTAATATATGTGAAAGAGCCCCAGTCGAATGTTCCAATTGAAACCATAATCATAATCCCGACGAGAACAGGCATCGGAATCTGAACAACTAAGTCGCCCAGCACGATAATTAAAAACATTAGGAACGCTCCTGCCACAAACGTTGACAGTCGCGTTCTGCCGCCTGATTTGACGTTAATGACCGATTGACCGATCATTGCACAGCCAGCCATTCCTCCGAAAAAGCCATTAATGAAATTGGCAATTCCTTGTCCGCGGGCTTCTTTGTTTTTTTCACTATCTGTAGCGGTCATATCGTCTACAATCGTGGCAGTTAGAAGAGTTTCCAGCAAACCGACAATTGCTAAAGCAACAGAATAAGGCAGTATAATCATCAAAGTCTCAAGTGTAAAAGGCACGTCAGGAATGATGAAGTTCGGTAATGATTTTGTAATTGTACCGAGATCACCTACAGTTCGTAAGTTTGCACCTGAGTAGATTGCGACGATACTCAAAATTACAATCGCAATAAGCGGCGCAGGGATTGCTGTGAAAAATCTAGGTAAGATATAAACAATAAGCAATGTGATGGCAACAAAAACATACGTCATTGTAGAAATGCCCAGAAAATGGGGAACTTGCGCCATAAAGATAAGAATGGCTAAGGCATTTACAAACCCAATCATGACAGCATTCGGAATGAACTTCATCAGCTTCGCAACTTTGAAGACGCCAAAGATAACTTGTATCACACCCGTTAGGATTGTGGCGGCTAGTAAGTAATCGAGCCCATAGTCACGAATGAGCGGAGTCATGAGCAATGCCATGGAACCGGTTGCTGCAGAGATCATGCCAGGGCGCCCGCCTGTAAAAGAAATGACAACAGCGATGATGAATGAAGCATATAACCCAACCATTGGGTCAACGCCTGCAATGATTGAAAACGCAATGGCTTCAGGAATGAGTGCGAGGGCTACGACAATACCTGCGAGTACATCAGCCCGCACATTCGAGAACCAATGCTGTTTTAAGTATGTTGCCATTATTGTGGACTCCCTTATATAAAAAGTTGCAGAGTTTCTTGGTGTACTGCATCGTTTTAGTGTATCACGGGGAGTCACGACAATAAATGGGTATTCATAAATCTGTACAATAAATCTCAACACATTTTCGAATTAGATCGATTCTTTAGGAAGTTGAATTGTAAACAATGCTCCATGCCCTTTTTGACTGGAGACTTCAATTGTTCCTCCATGCATCGTCACCAGCTGGCGAACAATGGAAAGCCCAAGTCCGAATTCTCCGTATGGATTGGACGTGCGGGAATCGATTGCTTTATAGAAACGGCTCCAAATCTTTTCGACCTCTTCCGAATCCATTCCGATACCGGTATCTTGAATTTCTAAAATGACGTGCTGACTATCTGTTTTCGCCAGTAACGAAATTTCTCCTCTTTCCGTAAACTGGATACTGTTTTTCGTAATGTTGAGCAAGATTTGTGTGAGACGATCATAGTCAGCAAAAACTGTTAGTGTCTCAGGAGACTCTAAACGAATTGCTGTTCCGCGCTGTTGTGCTGCGGGTTCTAATTGCTCGCGAATGACCTCGAATAATTCTATAATCCGAATCGGCTGTTTGATCAACGTAATTTGGTTCGATCTGATTTTTTCATAATCCAGGTTTTCGTTAACAAGGCGCAGCAGCCGTTTCGTTTCTCCGCTCGCAAGTTGCAGTGCTTTGTCTTTTTCTTTTTCTGAAATCAAATCACTCCGCAACCCTTCAATCGTTCCGCGAATGGTCGTTAACGGCGTACGAAGTTCATGAGAAACGTCGGCCATGAATTGCCGTCTCCGGTTTTCCAGGTTCTCAATCTCTTCGTGCGAAGTATACAAGTCGCGAACCATTGTGTTGAAATCAGTTGCCAATGCATCGATTTCATCCCGGCCGCTTTCCGGAATACGAATGGTATAATCACCAGCAGAAACTGCGGCAGTTGCCAGGCGTAATCTCTTAATGCGCCGTCCATGATAGATGGAAAGTAATCCACTAAGAACAATAGCTACCGCAAGTGCAGTAAGGGCAGCGTAGACTAAATATCGATTCATCTGTGAAATGATTTCCCTTGGACCTTCAATCGGGGAGGTTAAGAGAATACCGCCGACGAACTGAGGACCTTGGAAATAAGGGAGCAGCACAAATGTCACTGCCTGATCGAAGCGGCTTTGCTCCTGGCGCACAGAAACGGCTTTCCCGCTTTGAAGCTGAGCCCACTCTGATTCGTTAAGTTCAATGAGTGGAGTCTTAAGTCCAGTGGAGTAGATGATTTTCGATTCCTCATCGAACAGACTGTACTGGATATCCCGGCTGTTCAGCACTTGTCCGAACGATTGAAGCGTTTGCTGCGAAGGCTTGGGACTGCGATCGATGTCAGTCAGAAGGGCATGTCCATATTGTGCGAGCTCATCGGTTTTCGTATCATATACGTATTGCTCGAAAAAGTGGGAGAAAAGCAGCCCGACTAAAAGAATTGCAGCAACAATCACACTCACGTGACTGACTAACTGCTGAGTAAAGTAATTAACTTTCATGAGGATGCCTCTTCTGATTCATCAAACTTGTATCCGACTCCCCAAACAGTGTGGAGTACTGACGTTCCAATACCAGCTATCTTCGTTCTAAGCCGTTTAATATGAACGTCTACCGTCCGATCGTCGCCATAAAAATCGAATCCCCAGACATGTTCCAGAAGCTGATCCCGTGAGAAAACTTGTTTCGGATGCTGGATGAAGAAGACGAGTAAATCATATTCTTTCGGTGTTAAGTTCTCGATGGCCATCCCGTCTGCAAACACTTCACGGGAGCTTTCATCTACACGGAAATGCACAGTTTCAAGCATAGGATTCACTGTGAGTTCTTTTGCCGGACGTCTGCGTGTGACCGCTTTAATACGTGCCATTAACGCAAGAGGACTAAAAGGTTTCGTTACGTAATCGTCAGCTCCCATTTCCAGCCCGAGCACCTGATCCGACTCGCCATCTTTTGCCGTGAGCATAATAATCGGGACGTCATCTCCGGCTTTGCGGAGTGATCTGCATATTGTGACGCCATCCATCGAAGGCAGCATCCAATCGATAATCAGGCAGTCCCAAGTATCTTGTTCGGCTCGTGCTAAGCCAGTTTTTCCGTCCAAGACGAATTCGCCGTCAATACCTTCCTTTTCAAAAAACAACCCAATCATCTGTGACACACTCTCATTGTCTTCAATGACAAGAATCTTCAACGAAGTCCGCCTCCTTTGCTTTTAAAGCTATCGGGAAATGTCTATTCATGCAACTCATTTGTCCAATGCAAAAAGCTGTCCAGAACCCAACTAACAGGTGTCCGGACAGCTGAACTCACACTTACTTTTTGACATCCGCATTACTTGTGAGTGTTATATTCACAACTTGCTGTTTGCCCTCCCGGTAGATAGTGAACTTCGCTTGATCTCCAACTTTCAAATCTGTGTATAGAATTTTACGCAAAGCAGTTGAAGAATCGATAGCTTTCCCATTGACCTCAGTGATGACATCTTCTTCTCTGAAACCAGCTTTTCCAGCGGGAGAATCAGGGTCTACATTCCCGACCATAACACCGCCTTTTACACTGTCCGGTATATCACGTACGTACATTTCAGGAACATCTGCAAGGTCTACGAGACCAACGCCGATATAAGGACGTGTGATTTTGCCATCCTTCATTAGTTTTTCAACCAGCGGTTTGACATCATTACTTGGGATTGCGAAACCTAAACCTTCAACGCCATTTTGAGCGATTTTCAAACTGTTAATGCCAATCAATTCACCGGATGCATTTAACAGTGCGCCGCCGCTGTTGCCAGGGTTAATGGCGGCATCTGTCTGAATCACGTCCATCTCCCATTTTCCAGCAGATGTATCGACGTCAATGGAGCGGGTAGGTGCACTTACAATTCCCTGTGTCACGGTACCTGAGAAGTCGAGTCCGAGCGGATTGCCGATTGCAACAACTGCGTCACCGGCACGCAGTTGTTCAGAGTCTCCGTAAGCCAATGTACCTTCCGCATATTTTTTATCCATCTTGAGAACAGCTAGATCTGTTAAAGGATCTGTACCGACTAGAACAGCTTCAGTCTCTTTACCGCTTGCTGTTGTAATTCCAATTTTAGAGGCATCCTCAATCACGTGGTTATTCGTAATAATATACGCATCGGACCCTTCCGTTTTAAAGACGACTCCTGAACCTGTTCCTACTTTTTGAGATTCGGAGGAACCCGCAAAACGATTTCCAGCCGATTGATAGTTATCCACACCGACTATAGCTTTTGATGCATCCGCTACCATATCGGACAACGTGCTTTGAGAAGTTGAACCGGTAGTTTGGACGTTGTAAGGGGCAGTGTTGTCTGACTGCACTGCCGCTCGAGTTCCACTATCTTGCTTTAAAATATCAGTATTTGTAACTGCACCAAGTGTTAATGCAGATCCAAGAACTCCTGCGCCGACTGTGGATAAAAGCCATTTGCTTTTTGATGTATTCATTGTCCATCGCTCCTTTATCTATTGTTGATAAAGTAAGTGTAAATCGAAATTATGAACAAATTATTACCGAGACGTTAACAAGTTATTAATAGTTAGAAGAATGAATTCTATAGTAGAATAAAATTGTAATAATCAAACTAGTCAGATATAGTTGAAGTGAAATGAAATTTTCTTGTTTTTTTGAATGAAAGCGCATACATCATTCATGCTCGAGGACAACCCGGCATAGAGTGTTCATGTGTGCAAAGTACATGCATTGATTTTCTACTAAACTTGCAGAAATGGGAGGAATGGAAATGGTACAAAAAGTCGAGAACTCAGCTTACGCAAACCCGAACACAGAAGGCGCAAAGGTGAATTTCAAGGAACGATACGATAATTTCATAAATGGTAAATGGACAGCTCCAATTAATGGAGAATACTTTGACAACCCGACTCCAGTTACGGGGAAGGTATTTACGCAAGTGGCACGCTCCACTGCAGAAGACATCGAACTTGCACTCGATGCTGCACATGCTGCCAAGGATGCTTGGGGGAAGACATCAGTAACGGAGCGTTCTAACATTTTATTGAAGATTGCAGACCGGATGGAAGAGAACTTGGAAATGCTCGCCGTAGCAGAAACGTGGGAAAACGGGAAAGCCGTTCGTGAAACGCTGAATGCGGACTTGCCATTAGCTATTGATCACTTCCGTTATTTCGCTTCGGCAATTCGTGCTCAAGAAGGCGGTGTCAGCCAGATTGATAACGATACGGTTGCTTATCATTTCCACGAGCCTATTGGCGTTGTCGGACAAATTATTCCATGGAACTTCCCAATCCTTATGGCAGTTTGGAAACTCGCACCTGCACTGGCTGCAGGAAACTGTGTGATTCTTAAGCCAGCGGAGCAAACTCCAGCATCGATTCTAGTACTTGTTGAATTGATTGAAGACTTATTGCCCGCAGGTGTATTGAATGTCGTGAACGGATTCGGTCTGGAAGCAGGGAAGCCGCTTGCATCCAACCCGCGAATTGGTAAGATCGCATTTACAGGAGAAACTACTACAGGCCGGATGATTATGCAGTATGCTTCCCAAAATATCATTCCAGTAACACTTGAACTTGGCGGAAAGTCACCGAATATCTTCTTTGAAGATGTTATGGCAGAAGACGATGACTTTCTGGATAAGGCGGTAGAAGGGTTTGTCATGTTTGCATTGAATCAGGGAGAAGTATGTACATGCCCTTCCCGTGCGCTAATCCAAGAATCCATTTACGACAAATTTATGGAGAAAGCATTGGCGCGTGTTGAAGCTATCAAAGTTGGTAATCCACTCGATCCAACAGTCATGATGGGCGCACAAGCATCTACAGAACAGCTCGAGAAGATTTTGTCTTACCTCGACATCGGAAAGCAAGAAGGTGCTGAGTGTCTGACGGGCGGCGAGCAGAATAAGCTGGAGGGCGACTTGGCGGATGGATATTACGTGAAGCCGACAGTCTTCAAAGGTCACAATAAGATGAGGATCTTCCAAGAAGAAATTTTTGGACCAGTGGTTGCAGTTACAACGTTCAAGACAAAAGAAGAAGCACTGGAAATCGCAAATGACACACTGTACGGACTTGGATCAGGTGTCTGGACACGTGATATGAATACGGCATACCGTTTCGGACGCGGTATTGAAGCGGGCCGCGTTTGGACGAATTGTTACCATGCTTATCCGGCGCACTCTGCATTTGGCGGTTATAAGGCATCCGGAATCGGCCGGGAAAACCACTTGATGATGCTCGAGCATTACCAGCAGACGAAAAACATGCTCGTCAGCTACAGTGAACAGAAACAAGGATTCTTTTAAGCGAATTAGAGAGGTGAGCAGCAAATGACAGAGCGGGTTATTGCGACAGAAGCAACGCTGGCACTGATCAAGCAACTCGAACAGAAACACGGTCCGTTGATGTTTCATCAATCAGGAGGATGCTGTGACGGCTCATCACCCATGTGTTATCCGGAAGGTGATTTACTAATAGGTGATCAGGATGTGCTTCTTGGATTTATTGGCAGCGTTCCATTTTACATGTTACGAAGTCAATTTGAGTACTGGAAGCATACACAGCTGATTATAGATGTTGTGGACGGAAGAGGCGGGATGTTTTCACTCGAAGGGGTAGAAGGCAAAAGATTTCTCACCCGTTCACGTGCATTTACCAATGAAGAGGTGGAACAGCTCCAAACATAACAAAGACGGCACCCGTTATCCGGGTGCCGTCTTTGTTATATGAAACGCTTGCGCTCTGCAGGAGTTGGAAGCATACAAGCCTCTTCTTTTTTTCCGAACCATTTATATCGGTTGCGAGCAACAAAGTCATAAACACTGTCTCGTATGGGAGCAGGCACAATGATGAACAAAAAGGCAAGATGCCAAAGTCCATCCAGTTTCTTGGCAATTCGGAGTGCGGCGCCTGATTTCGTATACGCTTTTCCTTTTTCAATGAGTACGAGGCTGTCTACATCATCCGGGACCCCGAAGTCTTTAGAAAGTTGCGCGCCAGTTTCACTTTGAAGGGAAGCAAACTGAAAATACTCATATGGATCACGTTTAATAATGAATTGAACACTCGCATCACAAAAGTTGCATTCACCGTCGAATAGTACTATTCGCTTCATGTGGGAACCTCCTTAAATAACTTCGTATCTATACTATATCCGAAAACAAAACTGCTGAAACAATACAATTCTGTTAATGCAGTGGTTGAGTAGACTGAATAATCTTTACAATCTATTGAACATATGATAGACTGTAGGTGAGAAAACGTTGTCTGTTTGGTCCTATACGCTTCACCGTGGAAAGTCCCATCTGTAATTACATTAAGGGAAGGTGATCGAAGTGGAACGTCAAAACATTCATCCAGATGAAATGAGTTTACGGAGCAACATGGATTACATCGCCATGCTGCACATGATTGGAGAAGGTGCTCCAGACCTTAGCAGATTTCTAGACCATTCCCCAGAACACCCGTCGGAAATGGGGTTTGACGAGCACGAACTCCCTCGGGATTATCAGTAAAAACCTTCCGATTTGGAAGGTTTTTTGTTTTAAAGCAGAAAAGTCTTTCATCAATTTTTTTCCCTTCAAGGCGAGAGCCCGTTCTATACACGGGAACTTGCATGTAATGGAGGGAGGAGGTGATGAAGATGATGCAACAAAATCACAATCGCTGCATGAAGCCACAACCAATGCCACCCATGCAACCTTGCAATAATCAGGCACAGCCGGTAATCTGTCCGACGCAGTACCGCTACCACGATACGTTCTCGCCGCAGGAGTTGCCAGTAGTTCATCCGTTCGTCAACGTAAACCGCCAACATACCGTTCAAATCCCTCGCCATTATTACACAGAAGTGAATGAAACAATGATGGGGCAGACGGTTCAAGCTAGACCTGGTTTCGGACCAGGACCGGGAATGGGGCAATGGGGTTCTCAACGACCTCCGATGGGACCTGGACCAATGCCTTGGGGAAGATGATAATGTAACAAAAGATCCTGCAGGAGACTGAATTCACTCTCCTGCAGGATCTTTTTCGTTCTTTATTCAACATTGAAGTAACGTGCATCTGGATGAGCAAAGACGATTGCGGATACGGAAGCTTCAGGTTCCATCATGAATTCTTCTGTTAAGTGAACTCCAATGTCCTCTGGCTTCAATAACCCAAACAGTTTCGCCTGGTCTTCCAAGTTTGGACAGGCAGGATAGCCAAAGGAGAATCGCTGTCCTTGATATTTTGCTGCAAACCGGTCTTTCATCGTGAAATCAGTGGCATCTGGGAATCCCCATTGATCACGGATTTCCTGATGAACCCGTTCTGCAAAGCCCTCTGCAAGCTCAAGGGCAGTCGCTTGAAACGCGTGGCTTTCCAAAAACTTACCTTCTGCTTTCAACCGTTCCGCTTCTGCACGGACTCCGTGGCCAGCCGTTACTTGCATGAACGCAACGTAATCCATTTCACCGCTATCCACCGGCTTCAAGTAATCAGCCAAACAAAGAAATGGATCTTGCTGTTGTCGAGGGAATGTAAATCGCTCAATTTCAGTTTTTTGGTTTCGCGGATCATAAATGATGACGTCATCTCCATCCGCTTGAGCAGGGAAGAATTGGTACAAGCCGGACGCTCCTAGTTTTCCAGACTCTAAAAATCCAGTCACCATTTCATGCAGTTCCACTGCGCGCGGTTCCCGCTTTTTCAATGTCGAATCCGTAAACCCGCGAAGTCCCAGATGATGTCCAATCAGTGTCCTCATGTTGACGTAAGGGGAGAGGTGGGAGATGGAGTAATCCCGCAGCACTCGCTTTCTGCAATCATTCGGAATGAAAATAGGAGCATCTGAACGGACTGTTTTCACAGGACGGATTGCAACCGCAACCGCAGAGGTTTCCTTATCAGCAGCCTTAGCTGCTTTAATAGCATCATTTGCGGCCCGCTTTTCCAGCTGTTGATCTAGTTCAAGAAGAAGCGCATCTTTTTCCCCGCCTTGTAAACGGTTCGCAAGGTCCAATCCTTGCATCGCGTCTTTTGCATAAATGACAGGTCCATCGTATTCCGGTGCGATTTTAGTATCCGTAAATCGACGAGTGAGTGCAGCGCCGCCTACCATTACCGGCAAATCAATTCCTGCAGACTTGAAGTCTTGAGCAGTCAGCACCATTTGTTGGGCTGACTTGACGAGTAATCCGGAAAGTCCGATAATATCCGGCTTCTCATTCCGGATGACTTCAATCAGCTGTGCAGGTGTTACTTTGATTCCAATGTCCACAACTTTGAACCCATTGTTGCTTAATATGATTTCCACAAGGTTTTTCCCAATATCGTGGACATCCCCTTTTACAGTTGCGAGCACAATTTTTCCTTTCCCATTGTCGTCTTCTTTTTTCTCCATGAACTGTTCCAAATAAGACACGGAGGCTTTCATGACTTCAGCACTTTGAAGCACTTCAGCAACAATCAGCTGATTCGTATTAAACAGTCTGCCGACTTCTGCCATTCCCTTCATAAGTGGACCGTTTATAATGTCGAGAGGCTCATCATACTGGCTCAGTGCGGCATTTAAATCGGGAATCAGTCCTTCTTTCGTTCCTTCCACAACATAATAAGCAAGACGTTCAGGAACGGTTTTCGGAATATCATCTTCTGTTTTTTCTTTCTTCTTTCCTCTGTAAAAATCAGTGAAGGCTGCGAGTGTTTCATCGGTTGTTGTAAATAACAGCGCATTTGCCATATCGTTTTCCTCTGAAGGGATCGACGCATAGCGTTCAAGCTTTTCGGTATTTACAATGGCATAATCCAGTCCGGCCTGCGTGCAGTGATACAAATAGACAGCGTTCAATACTTCACGCCCTACAGGAGGCAGTCCGAACGAAACGTTACTGACACCTAGGACGGTGAGTGCCCGCGGCAAGTGTTCTTTAATCAGCCGGATTCCTTCAATCGTTTCAACAGCAGAGCCGATATACTGTGCATCTCCTGTTCCCACAGGAAATACAAGCGGATCGAAAATAATATCTTCAGGTGCGAGTCCCCACTTGTTTGTAAGTAAATCATACGATCTTTTGGCGATTTCCAATTTACGTTCCCGTGTAACAGCCATACCGACTTCATCTATTGTCCCTACCACGACTGCTGCTCCGTACTTCTTAACAATCGGCATTACTGCATCGAAGCGCTCTTCGCCATCCTCTAAGTTGATGGAGTTGATAATTGCTTTGCCCTGGGAGTACTTCAGTGCTTCTTCTATAACGTTTTCGTCGGTCGAGTCAATGACCAGAGGCGCTTTGATCTTTTTCACAACTTCCTTCATGAAATCTGTCATATCTGTTAACTCATCACGATCTGGATTAGCGAGACAAACGTCAATGACATGGGCGCCGTTTTTAACTTGAGCCCGTGCGATTTCAGCCGCTTCCTCCACTTTCCCATCGACAATCAACTGTTTGAACTTACGTGAACCAATAACGTTGGTCCGTTCCCCAATCAAAATCGGACGCATGCTCGGATCATACAAAAGCGGTTCAATACCTGAGACGGTATGTCCATGAGTTACTGCAGGGAGAGGACGTGGAGTTTTTCCATCCACAGCACAGCGGATTGCTTGAATATGAGCAGGCGTTGTTCCACAACAGCCGCCGACTATATTGAGCCAGCCTTTGTCCGCAAAACCTTCCAGTTTTTTCGAAAGCGATTCCGGAGATTCGTGATAATGACCTTCCTCATCTGGCAACCCGGCGTTTGGATAGCAGCTGACAAACCCTGTTGCGAGTTCTGATAAAGAACGTAAATGATCCGTCATGAATTCAGGTCCCGTTGCACAGTTAAGACCGACTGAAAGAGGGTTAATGTGCTCGATGGAAACGTAGAAGGCTTCAATACTTTGTCCAGCCAATGTTGTTCCCATCGGTTCAATCGTTCCAGAAATCATCACTGGAAGTTCCCGGCCAGTTTCTTTAAAAGCCCGGCGGATCCCAATCGTGCCAGCTTTAACATTCAGCATGTCTTGGCTGGTTTCCATTAATAGAAGATCCGAGCCGCCGTCGATTAATCCCTTCGCCTGGACGTAGAAATCATTTGCCAGTTGGTCAAACGAAATTCCGCCTGTTACAGACAGTGTTTTGGTCGTTGGACCCATTGCTCCTGCGACGAATCGTGGATGTTCAGCTGTCGAGAACTCATCCGCTGCAACGCGTGCAAGTTCTGCACCGCGTCGGTTAATGATATCCGCTTCACTGCCTAAGTCGTAATCGTCCAGCACGACAGGCGTACCGCCGAAGGTATTCGTGCAGATAATATCAGCACCTGCCTCAAGATATTCATGGTGAATCCGAGTCAAAACGTCGGGTTTTGTCAGATTCAAATATTCGTTGCATCCTTCATATGCTTCACCGCCGAAGTCCTCTGCCGTTAGATTTGCATTTTGCAGCATCGTTCCCATCGCACCATCCATCACGAGAATTCGTTTCTTTAGTTCATCTTTAATAAGTTGTTGTGACATGGTGCACCTCTCTTTCTCTTTCAGCATCAATCTGGTTAATATAATGTACAAGCTCTACCGTCATGTCATAACGTAAAAATTGGGTAATCAAGTAAATGCCATTAAATAAAGATGCAGCTGTATCAATTAATTCTTGAGCAATTCGAATCCCTTCAGCAGTCGATGCCTGCCGATTATCCCCGCAGGCTCTCATGCGTTCGAGCACTTGATCAGATAACTTAATACCAGGAACTTCGTGATGCAGGAATTCGGCGTTTCGAATATTTGTTAACGGCATAATGCCGATGAAAATGGGAGTATCCAAATGTTTGACGGCTTCATAGATTTCAATAATCTTCTCTTTTGTATAGACCGGTTGTGTTATGAAATAATCAGCACCGCATTCGATCTTTTTCTCAAGACGCTTCACCGCGCGTTCTACGACTCGGACATTCGGATTGAACGCACCCGCGACTGAAAAGTTTGCCTTTTTGCGTAATGGACGGCCGGAAAATGAAATTCCTTCATTCAGCTTTTTAATCAGCTGGAAGAGTTCAAGACTAGAAACATCATAAACGTCTGTTGCCCCGGGAAAGTCTCCGATTTTAGTAGGGTCGCCAGTCACTGCTAAAATGTCGTGGATTCCTAATGCGTCCAATCCCATCAAGTGAGACTGCAATCCAATCAAATTATGATCCCGGCATGTAATGTGGACGAGTGGCCGAATATCATCTTGATGCTTCACAATAGACGCCATCGCCAGATTGCTAATCCGCGGGGAAGCGAGAGAATTATCAGCCATTGTCACAGCATGCGCTCCCGCTTCTTGAAGCTGACGAGCCCCCTCAAAATAATTTTCAGTTTCCAAGTGACGCGGTGTATCCAGCTCAACGAGAATT
Organism: Sporosarcina jeotgali; assembly: GCF_033304595.1. Classification (NCBI taxonomy): domain Bacteria; kingdom Bacillati; phylum Bacillota; class Bacilli; order Caryophanales; family Caryophanaceae; genus Sporosarcina; species Sporosarcina jeotgali. The sequence goes on along the minus strand of NZ_CP116341.1, from coordinate 2,952,745 downwards.
GTGCGCTCACGTTTTGCCTTTGTGTGCAAAGGTTCATAACGTGCCGGTTCGGCATCCCGAATAACAATCGGTTTATGCGGAACTGCAGTTTTCTTAGTAATGGGCGGCAGATTAGCCAATTGAGATTTCACGGCGACAATGTGGGCAGGGGTTGTTCCGCAGCATCCTCCAATCAGCCGGACACCTTCGTCCCGTAACAATCGAGCTGCTCGCCCGTAGTAATCGGTTTCAGATACATAAACAATCCTGCCATCCTCGACATCTAACAAACTAGCGTTTGGAAAGGCAGATAAGAATGCCTTCTCGGGAAGTTCAACGCCTTCAAATGCTTGAATTGTATGATATGGACCAAGTCGGCAATTTACCCCGACGACATCGGCTCCTAAATCGTCCAATCGGTGCAGGGCATCGTTCAATTGCAGCCCATTTTGCAAGACACCAGGTTCGTGCATGGAGACTTGGGCAATAAGTGGAATATCCGTTTGGTTTCGAAGGTGCTTCACCACTGCAGACAGCTCTTCAAAGTCGTAGTATGTTTCCAGTAATAATCCGTCTGGATCACCTGCAAGCAGCGGTTCCGCCTGCTGTTGAACAATCGATAGCACTTCATCAATCGTTGCATCGCTTTTACGGATACTCCGGATTCCTCCGATTGTACCGAGCACGTATTGACCGCCAGCTGCTGCAGCTTGTTTAGCAATCTGAATACCAGCCTCGTTAAATTCCTGTACTCGATGCTCCAGACCGTAGCGAGCAAGTTTATAGGAGTTAGCACTATAAGTATTGGTTTGGATAATATCCGCTCCGGCTTGTATATATTGTTCATGGATCCCTTGAATGACACCCGGCTTTTCAACATTTAATTGTTCATAGCAAAAGTCCAGTCCTTCAGCGTAAAGAAGCGTCCCCATTGCACCATCCGCTGTCAGGACTTCTGTTTTTAATCGTTCCAGTAATTTCATTTTCAATCATCCTTTCTTGCGGCAGAGCAATGAAGCAGAGAATAATAAAAAAGCCTTCTAACGTACGAAGAAGGCTTTGTCATCTAAATGATTGTCTCCTCCTCATCTGCCGGACAATAAAAATCCGCTGGAAGTAGCACCTGACCATATGGCTGGTTGCTGAAGCATCGACGGGCCAGATCCCTACGCTTCTCTTGATAAGAATGACTATTAAGTTGTGTGAATAATTTAACACATCATACCGTTGTTTGATAGTTCCGTCAATAGACAATGTAACTGGTGAACTGTGAGTTACTAAGTGTATGTGGTAAACTGTTAGGACATGCAAAGAAAGGGGATTGCTATGAGGGCGTTCAAATTTGTTATCCCGATGGTGTTATTAGTCGGCGGAGTGGCCTGGGTTATGCTCAACAAAAACTTTACAGATGTGCCTGTCATGTCTCGTTTTTATATTACACTTGGCGCAATGTTTTTAAGTGGAGTTATTTCCTTTTTCCTCTTCCCTAAAGATGAAGGGAAAAGACAATAAACTGACAGGAATCAGCTGTCAGTTTTATTATTGCTTATATTTGTGTTAACCGAAAATATAATGAGGTTGACACAATGGCTCCTTCCTTTTATTCTATAACTATATAGTTAAAAGGGGTGTTATAAATGGGAGCAACAGCAACTTTGAAACCAAACCGTTCTAAAACAATCAACGGAACGCTTGGGCTTGTCTACTCAGCGATGTTCGCTGCATTAATGATGATTGGAGCAAATATTACATATTTCTTACCGGCTTTATCAGTAAGCGGCGTGCCGATTACATTGCAAACATTTTTTGCGGTTTTAGCAGGACTGCTGCTGGGAAGCCGTTATGGAGCAATTTCGATGACAGTTTACATGGCTATCGGTCTTGCAGGTGCACCAGTATTTGCGAAGTTCAGCGGTGGCATCAGTGCAATCGTCAGCCCGACGTTCGGATTTATTTTATCATTTATTTTCGTTGCATATATCGTCGGAAAAATCATTGAAAAAAACAGCACCGTGGCAGGATTTGTAATCGCAGCACTTGTCGGATGTGCCGTCAATTATCTCATCGGGACAAACTGGATGTTTGCTGCGTACAAGCTATGGGCAGCAGCACCGGATGCGTTCACGTACAAAATAGCATGGATTTGGATGCTGCCGCCATTACCGAAAGACATTATTCTTTCTGTATTGGCGGGAGTGTTCGGCCATCGAATGGCGCGCATTCTTAGAACACGCCGTTCTATTTAATTCATTAAACCGGTTTCTCTCGAAAAGGGAAATCGGTTTTTCTATGTCCGGTTTAAAAAGCTGAAACATTTCTGTCCCCTCATCCGTATACAGAGGTAAGTACTTAACAAAAGGAAGGATGGCTTTATTATGATTCACTTACTCTTGTTTTCTCTAATTGCCGGGATTGCGGCATCCTTGTTAGCGGTGCCGCTGCACAAAAATGGCCTTGGAGAAGAAAAAGAAAGCAACTCCGATTATAGGGCAGCTGCTGTCATCAGTACTGCTATAGTAATTGCATTAGGGACAGCTGTTTTTTATTACACAACGAACCTAGATCAGCATTGGTCTTCCGTATGGGTCCTGTTACTCGCAGCCGCGATACTAGGAGCTATTTTAGACGGAGGTGTTTTCAGAAAGGGTAAAATTGCTGCAGCCGCAATTGCAGTCCTCGCAGGGATTTACATTTTATCCGCACCTCTATTAAATGCGAACACTAAATTTAAAGCGGTTGAAATGGATCAGCAAGTTGAAATCGAGGCTTTTGACGAAACTCAGACGCCTGCCAGCGTACCGCCGAAATTTGCCCGCAACAAAATGAAAAAAGCATTCGGGCAAGTTCCGAATACGAGTTACTACGATTTGGGGCATCTGCAAATTCAAAAAGTTAAAGACGACTATGTGTATATAGCGCCGGTCGAGTTTTCAGGGTTTTTCAAGTGGTGGAATGGCAAGACGACACCTGGCTATTTTCGAATGAGCGCTACGGATTCCGCGGATAATCCAAAATTCATTGCGTCGGAAATGACTTACACGGAGACCTCCTACTTCAACAAACAGGTAGATCGCCATATGCGCCTGCAATTTCCTGAACTGATCTTTTATGGAGACGTCCAGTTGGAAATTGACGATGAAGGAAATCCGCACTACATTCGTTCTTACGGGAAATTCATATCTGCACGCAACGGATTCGACGTAAAAGGAATTGTCATGACGGATCCGATGACAGGGAAAGTAGAAAAGTTCGCGCTTGCCGATATTCCTGATTACATCGATGGAGCTGTGTCTCCGGAGGCCGTCAGTCTGCAAAACAGTTACTTCGGAAAGTACGTTCATGGGTTCTGGAATTCGTTTGTTGGTAAAAAAGATGTCAAACTGCCATCTGATGAAGGAACGGAGGCAAACGTCAGTCCAATTTTCGATGAAAACGGTCATATGTATTACTTCACAGACTTTACAAGTCCGAAAGAAGGCGTCGATTCGATGCTGGGGTATGCGCTGACAGACGGGCGCACGGGAAAAGCGACGTACTACACGGGAGACCTGGAAGAATCCTACATGGACTCACAAGGAGCCTTGCAAATTATCGAAAAGAAATTCATCGAGAAAAAGTGGTCTGGTGAAATGCCTGTTCTCTATAACTTCTACGGAGAAGCAAGCTGGCTGACACCCGTGTTAGATTCGAATGGTTTCTTGCAAAACTACTTCATCGTCTCGGCTGCAAATCCGGAAATCTCAGTGTTTGGCAATTCTCCGAATGATGCGCTGAAATTGTATAAAACAGCGTTGCAGCGCGGAGGCAGTTCTGTGGACGGAAGCTCAGGAGCTGAAGAAGTGAAAGCCGCGATCACGGTCAAACGTGTGTACAAAGAACGGGCAGGGGACTTTACAATTGTTTCTGTAAAAGCAGAGGACGGACGGAACTTCCTGATTTCATCTGAAACAATTCCGGAAGCAGTTTATATTCAAGAAGACGACAAATTATCGATTATGTATATAGAAACAGGGGAGCTGTTCCTGCCTGTTAAGGAACTCACAAACCTCTCGATTGCGGATTAACGAATTGAGTGCATAACCAGAAAAAAGCGGAAGCCATAGTAGCGGCTTCCGCTTTTGTTCTGATTTAAATGAGGGATATGACTGATTAAGCACTAACTGTAGCAAAAGGTTTTAGGATATTTGTTTTACCTTCTGTACGGAATGTCAATACTTTGTCAATCGGGTCGTATGATTCACCGTAAAATTCGTCATCCTTATACGTATGGATCTCTTCATACGTCATTTTCATGGCATCATATACCGTTTCTTCTTCTGCATCTTCAGGAGACCAGTAAAGGATTTCGAGGTCAGTTTGTTCTCCAGTTGCGAGTGAACGACGGCTGTAGCCAATGCGAGATGCGTGGTGGAAATTTTCACGAGCATAGAAGCGCAAGCGTTTTTCAGTATCTGTGTCTTCATAATTGACGGGTTCCACTTCTAACAAAATCGGCTTACCTTTTTCCTTCAGCTGTGTCAGCAGTTTTTTTCCAAGACCTTCACCTCGTGAAGCGGACGACACGAACAAATAATCTACAAACACAAACGATTCTGTCTCAACGTACATGAGCACGTGTTTTGGACCTTCGTCTTTACGATAAACATTGTGTTTATCCTTTAAAAGCGCATCCATATGCTCTTTTGACTTCATTTCTTCGATGGGAAAATACTCACTTAGTTTCTCGTACCAGTTCATTAATTTAATCTCCTCCGTCGGTATGGGTGTACCCGGAGCTTTTTGTTTGGGGGTCAAACGTAGAGAGAGGAAAAAAGAGGTCAGAAAAAAATCCTCGACTTTATTCTATACCCCTATTATAAACATACTAAACATAAAAGATTCAACTATTTTACTTTTTTCTACCTTGCTAAACGACTGAATGGCCGATTTGCAAATTTCTTGCGCGGGTATTGTTTAATACGGTACAATTAAGTCAAAGATAGTCAAAGTCAACACGGTGACTGTGCCAATAAAAGAGGTGAGAGGATGCGTAATATTTCCGACATCATAGAAGGGTATTTAAAATCGATTATCGAACATGAAGATAATGGAATCGTGGAAATCAAGCGCAACGAAGTGGCGGAAAAGTTCCAATGTGTTCCTTCGCAGATTAATTATGTCATTAAAACACGATTTACATTGGAGCGCGGCTATGCAGTGGAATCGAAGCGCGGCGGCGGCGGGTATATCCGTATTTATCGGGTTCAAACGAATTCCCGCAAGGAGCTGCTGGATCATGTTTTAGAAAGCGTACAGCAAGGTGCTTCGTTTACGATGGCAGAAGATGTGATCTATCGATTGATAGCAGAACAAGTGATTTCCAAAAGGGAAGCCCGACTAATGCTAGCAGCTGTCGAGCCGGCTGTTTTAAATTATCCGTTGCCGGAGAGAGATTTGATTCGTGCGCGAATCTTGCAGGCCATGTTATTCTCGCTCCTGTACGAACAATCGGAGTAACTAGTTATCTAAACGATGGGGTGGTAAAGGATGCTATGTGAAAACTGTAAAGAGCGTCAAGCTTCCGTTATCTTGATGCAAGATACACAAAATGGACCGATTGAACGAAATCTGTGTGAGAAGTGCGCATTTAATTTACAGACGTTTTCAATCAGTCCGAATCAGGAACCGATGTCCATTCAACAATTCTTGTCGCAATGGCTGAGCGGGAGCGAATCGCTGCATCAGCAAACGCGCGAGGTTCAGAAAATGCCGGAATGTCCAGAGTGCGGTCTGACCTTCCATCGTTTTTTAGAAATCGGGAAGTTTGGATGTCCGACATGCTATGAAACATTCCGTGAGCGGCTGCCGAAAGTATTTGGGAAATTGCATAATGGCAATACAAACCACAAAGGTAAAATCCCTGCATCTTTCAATGAAAAGATGACCATTAAAAAGAAAATAGAAGAGCTTCGGACAAACATGCAAGAAGCCATTCAAGAAGAACAGTTCGAACAAGCTGCTGTGCTGCGGGATGAAATAAAAGACTGGAAACAAAAGCTGGCAGCTGAAATAGAGGAAGGGGGAAGTGCGCATGGGGAATAAGCGGTTTATGCAGAACGCTGTCACAGGCTGGATGGTGCCCCATGGAGAGCACGCCGATATCGTGATGTCGACTCGGATCCGGCTTGCGCGTAACCTTCGTGAATTTCGATTCCCGATTGCCTTTTCTGATGAACAGGCTGAGGAAGTGGGGGAAATTGTTTCAGAAGCATTGCTTAGCGAGGTTGAAAAAGGGTATTCCTATACGAGAATGAAAGAATTACCTCAACTGGACCGTCAAGTTCTCGTTGAAAAACACTTGATCAGCCCGCAGCTGGCAGATGCGGAACAATTCGGTTCGGTATTCCTATCTGAAGATGAAACAATCAGCGTTATGGTCAATGAAGAAGATCACTTGCGAATCCAGTGCATTTATCCGGGCTTGCAGCTCGAAAATGCCTATCAAAAGGCGAATGAAACCGATAGTGCACTGGAAAAGAAACTTCCTTATGCATTCGATGAAGAGTTTGGTTATCTCACAAGCTGTCCGTCAAATACGGGAACAGGAATGCGCGCGTCTGTCATGCTTCATTTACCGGCGCTCACGATTACGCGGCAGATTAACCGGATTATCCCAGCCGTTTCAAGGCTTGGAATGGTCGTTAGAGGAAGTTACGGAGAAGGCAGTGAGGCACCAGGGAACGTTTATCAAGTATCCAATCAGTTGACGCTCGGTAAATCTGAGAATGAGATTTTAGCGGAACTTGCAAATATCGTCTCCAGACTGATTGCGCATGAACGCAGGTCTCGTGAATTGCTTCTCGAAAAGTCTCGAATTGCACTTGAAAATCGGGTGTTCCGTTCACTTGGAACAATTTCGTATGCTCGGCTGCTCCCTTCCGCAGAAGCGGCACGATGTCTATCAGACGTCCGGCTTGGCATCGATCTTGAATTGATCGAAGACGTGGAAATGTCGATCTTAAATGAGCTGATGATTTTCATGCAGTCCGGATTTCTCCAACATTATGAAGGAGAAGAGCTAACGTCTGAAGAATTAGATATTAGCCGCGCTAAACTTTTTAGAGAACGATTGAAAAATGGACCGTCAAAAGCAGATGAACAGACAGACCGTCCTTGAGCATCTCTTTTGCGTCTGTGCAACCCATTCGGTAAAATGGTCAAAGATGGTCAAAATCAATTCACCCGGAAACCGATTGTTTAACGGTTCCGAAGAATATAGATAGAAGTAGTACGATGAAAATTATTCTCTGCAGAAGGAGAGGAATGTTAATGATGTTTAATCGATTCACACAACGCGCACAAAAAGTACTCCAACTCGCTCAAGAGGAAGCTATCCGTTTGAAACACGAAGCAATTGGAACAGAACATATTCTACTTGGACTAATACGTGAAGGCGGCGGCATTGCAGCCAAAGCACTTGAAGCAATCGGCGTAAGCTTCGAGACAATTGAAACAGGCGTAGAAACACTTGTTGGAACAGGCAGTAAAGAAGTCGGACCAATCGTACATTACACACCGCGCGCAAAGAAGGTTATTGAGCTTTCTGTCGATGAATCCCGTAAACTCGGCCATTCGTATATCGGAACAGAACACATTTTGCTTGCGTTAATCCGCGAAGGAGAAGGCGTAGCTGCTCGAGTACTTAATAATGCAGGCGTCAGCTTGAACAAAGCGCGTCAACAAGTGCTGCAGCTTCTTGGAAGTAACGACGCTGCAAACGCAAGCGGTCAAAATGCATCAGCATCAGCTGCGACTCCGACATTGGACGGTTTAGCTCGTGATTTGACTGAAATCGCACGTGAAGGAACACTCGATCCTGTAATTGGACGCGGTAAAGAAATTACACGTGTGATCGAAGTGTTAGCGCGTCGCACAAAGAACAATCCAGTTTTGATTGGTGAGCCGGGTGTTGGTAAAACAGCAATTGCTGAAGGTCTTGCGTTGCAAGTTGTTAACAACGAAGTCCCCGAAATCCTGCGTGACAAACGTGTGATGACACTCGACATGGGTACTGTCGTTGCCGGTACAAAATATCGTGGTGAATTCGAAGACCGCATGAAAAAAGTGATGGAAGAGATTCGCCAGGCTGGCAACATCATTCTATTCATCGATGAGCTGCATACACTCATTGGCGCTGGCGGTGCAGAAGGTGCAATCGATGCATCTAACATTTTAAAACCATCACTCGCTCGCGGAGAGTTGCAATGTATTGGGGCAACCACACTCGATGAGTATCGTAAATATATTGAAAAGGATGCTGCACTTGAGCGTCGTTTCCAGCCGATTCAAGTGGATGAACCATCCGTTGATGAAACGGTTCAGATCATTAAAGGATTGCGTGACCGTTATGAAGCACATCACCGCGTGAAGATTACGGATGAAGCAATTGATGCAGCAGCTAAAATGTCCGACCGCTACATCTCGGACCGGTTTTTACCTGATAAAGCGATTGACTTGATTGACGAAGCGGGTTCAAAAGTTCGATTACGTTCATATACGACACCGCCAAACATGCGGGAACTTGAGAAAAAGCTTGAAGCCATCCGTTCCGAGAAGAATGCAGCGGTTCAAAGTCAGGAATTTGAAAAAGCAGCATCTTATCGCGATAAAGAGCAAAAGATGAAAGAAGAGCTTGAAACAACGAAAACGGAATGGAAAGAAAAGCAAGGAAAAACAGAGTCTGAAGTAACGGTAAATGACATAGCGGAAGTTGTAGCGATGTGGACTGGAATTCCAGTTGCGCGGATTGCGGAAACAGAATCCTCGAAGTTGTTGAACATGGAGGAAGAGCTGCATAACCGTGTTGTAGGACAAAAAGAAGCAGTTGCCGCTATTTCCCGGGCAATACGACGTGCGCGAGCAGGCTTGAAAGATCCAAAACGTCCAATTGGCTCATTCATCTTCCTTGGACCTACTGGAGTTGGTAAAACTGAACTTGCAAGAGCACTTGCAGAAACGATGTTCGGTGACGATGATTCGATGATCCGTATCGATATGTCAGAGTACATGGAAAAACATACGACATCACGCTTAGTCGGTTCACCCCCAGGATACGTAGGTTATGAAGAAGGCGGACAGTTGACTGAAAAAGTACGCCGAAAACCATACTCTGTTATCCTGCTGGATGAAATTGAAAAAGCGCACCCCGATGTGTTCAACATTCTGTTGCAAGTACTGGAAGACGGACGCTTGACCGATTCGAAAGGTCGTACGGTCGATTTCCGCAACACGGTAATCATCATGACTTCGAACGTAGGTGCACAAGAGCTAAGAAAGAACAAATACGTCGGATTCAATCTTCAAGATGGTGAACAGGACTACGAAGACATGAAGAAAAAGATGCTGGAAGAGCTGAAAAAAGCCTTCCGTCCTGAATTCCTGAACCGTGTAGACGAAATGATCGTCTTCCATTCACTTGAGAAAGACCAGTTGCAGCAAATCGTTTCGTTGATGGCAGATGAGTTGAGCAAACGCCTCGCTGAACAAGATATCGAACTGATATTAACTCAAGAGGCGAAGTTGAAAATTGCGGATGAAGGATACGATCCTGAATATGGAGCACGTCCGCTTCGCCGCGCACTTCAAAAACATGTGGAAGATCGCTTGTCAGAAGAACTGCTGAAAGGGACTGCACTTGCAGGAAGAAAAGTGACGGTCGACTATGCAGATGGTGAATTCACGGTAAATACACAGCAAGAAGAAATGGTCGAAAATTAATAAGAAGCAGAGGAAAAGGATAGTCCATCCCTAGTTATAAAAAATAGGGAGGGGCTGTCCTCTTCGTCGTTTGGAGGACATGCATGGCGAAAAAGAAAACGAAATTCATGTGCAAAACTTGCGGATATGAGTCGCCTAAGTGGATGGGACGGTGCCCGGGCTGCGGTGAATGGAACACAATGGATGAAGAGACGGAAATTGTACAAAAAGGACCGCGCGGAGCATTCCAGCATTCCGATGCTGTGAAACAGAAAGCGATGCCTATCAATGATGTTGCCGTAGAGGATGAACCGAGAGTTCATACTGAAATGGAAGAATTGAACCGTGTGTTAGGCGGCGGAATTGTTCCGGGATCACTAGTGCTAATTGGCGGAGACCCGGGGATTGGTAAATCTACATTGTTACTTCAAGTATCCGCACTCCTGGCGAACCAGCAGCAGCGCGTTTTATACATTTCAGGAGAAGAGTCCATCCGTCAAACGAAGCTTCGTGCACAGCGGCTGGGTGTGTTGTCGGATGAACTTTACATTTACGCTGAAACGGATCTTGCCCTCATTCACGACACGATTGATAATGTTAAGCCGAAGTTTGTCATTGTGGATTCAATCCAGACGATTCATCACCCGGAAGTGGCTTCTGCGCCTGGGAGTGTTTCGCAAGTTAGAGAATGTACAGCAGAGCTGATGAAAATCGCGAAAACGCAAGGAATTGCAATCTTCTTGGTCGGTCATGTAACGAAAGACGGCCAAATCGCGGGACCGCGATTACTCGAGCATATGGTAGATACAGTGCTCTATTTTGAAGGGGAGCGCCATCATACGTACCGGATTTTGCGCAGTGTGAAAAACCGTTTTGGCTCAACAAATGAAATTGCGATTTTTGAAATGGTGCAAGCGGGATTGAAGGAAGTGCTAAATCCATCGGAGATGTTCATCCAAGAACGTTCGCAAGGCGGTGCGGGATCAACAATCGTTGCATCCATGGAAGGGACGCGTCCGATTTTAGTGGAAATTCAGGCGCTGGTTACACCATCTAGTTTTAATTATCCAAAACGGATGGCGACGGGGCTGGACCAAAACAGAGTTTCGCTGCTGATGGCCGTATTGGAAAAACGAATGGGCATGCTATTACAGGCCCAGGATGCGTATATTAAAGTAGCCGGAGGCGTGAAACTGGATGAGCCGGCGATAGACCTGGCAGTCCTTATGAGCATCGTCTCCAGTTACCGTGATGTCGCTGTCAGGGCTTCAGACTGTTATATGGGGGAAGTAGGGCTGACTGGTGAAGTCCGAAGAGTTTCCCGTATCGAACAACGAGTGGCAGAAGCGGCGAAGCTTGGATTTGAGCGGGCAGTCATACCAGCCTCCAATATTGGCGGATGGGACTATCCGGAAGGAATCCAAGTCGTCGGAGTTGAAACTGTCCGAGATGCACTCGATCTTTGTTTGCCGCAGTAAACTTGCAAAGATAGGAACTTTTATGTGTTTTTGGGAGTCCTGTTCTATAGGTCCGGGATTCCCTTATTTTAAGGTTCAAGAAAGCAATCAATAGGGAATACATGTATACTGGGACTACTAAAAGGAGGTGGATTGAATGCTGAAAAGAGTTGTGCAAATTATGTTCTTATTGGTTGGTGGGACACTTGGTGTATTGTTTCTTCCGTACTTATTCCAATTATCTTCCTTCACAGCAACCCCGTTCATTAATAACCCATATGTCGCAGCCATTTTAGGAGCACTATTCCTCTTCGTGTTCAGCACGTTTTTAACAGATCCAATTGTTAATTTCATAAAATGGTTGGAAGATTTACTTTTGAAAGCACCCATACTGGATTTACTATTCGGTTCAATTGGGCTGATTATCGGTTTATTCGTCGCATTCTTAGCGGGATGGGGATTAAGCAATATTCAAATCCCCGTTGTCACATCTGTACTGCCAATCCTGTTATCCGCGTTGTTTGGTTACTTAGGATTCCAAGTCGGGTTTAAAAAACGAGATGAGTTTTTGACGGCTATCTTCTCTATCCGCAATGTAGGCCGGAAAAAAGAGCCTGAAACAGATGTGGATGCCTCATCAGACGCGGTATATAAAGTGCTCGATACAAGTGTCATCATCGACGGACGAATTGCGGATATTGTTGATACGGGCTTCTTGGAAGGTGTGTTGGTCGTATCTCAGTTTGTCTTAACTGAGCTTCAGCACATTGCCGATTCTGCGGATACGCTGAAGCGGACAAAAGGAAGACGCGGTCTGGATGTGCTTCGCCGTTTGCAAGAAGGGGATGGAAAGAAAATCCTCATTACGGATGAAGATTTCCCAAATGTAGCAGAAGTCGATTTGAAGCTAGTAAAACTTGCTAAAAAGATGAACGGACTCGTTGTCACAAATGACTTCAACTTAAACAAGGTTGCAGATTTGCACGGCGTGTCCGTATTGAATATTAATGATCTGGCCAATGCTGTCAAACCTGTTGTCATTCCAGGTGAAGAAATGCATGTAGTCGTCATTAAAGACGGGAAAGAACACAATCAAGGCGTTGCATACTTAGATGACGGTACAATGATTGTTATTGAAGATGGTCGCAATTATATTGGAAATGCTATAGAAGTTGTGGTTACGAGTGTATTGCAAACTTCCGCAGGCCGTATGATTTTTGCGAAGCCTAAAAACGGTAAACAAACCAAAGCCCACTGAAAAACATTCAGTGGAAAGGAGTCATGATGGACTATACGGTAATGATGCCTGCTGCCGGAAGCGGAACGCGGATGGGAGCAGGGCATAACAAACTCTTTCTTGAACTTGAAGGGAAGTCGATTTTAGCCCATACGCTTGCGGTGTTCCAGCAGGATCCTTGGTGTACAGGGATCATTTTAGCTGTGAAAGATTCAGAGCGCACTAAAATTAAAACAATCATTCAGCAAGAACAACTTACGAAAGTATGCGCGCTGCCTGAAGGTGGAACTGAACGTCAGCACAGTGTGAAAGCATGTCTGCAGGCAAGTGAAGCCGGAGGGATTGTTCTCGTGCATGATGCAGCTCGTCCTTTCATCAAACAAAATGTCATTCACGAACTTGTAATTAATGCATCTCGTCACGGCGGGGCAGTTGCTGGCGTGAAGGCAAAAGATACGATGAAATATGTCACGGATGGGGTTATTGAAGAAACGGCAGATCGAGAACGCTTATGGGTCATCCAGACGCCGCAAGCGTTTCGCTATGAAGTTTTAAAAGAGGCTTCTCAACTAGCAGAACAAGAAAACTTTTTAGGAACCGACGAGGCCATGCTTGCAGAGCATGCAGGCTTTGAAGTCCGGATCGTTGAAAGTACGTACGATAATATTAAAATGACAACACCAGAGGATCTTGCTTATGGTGAATACTTGCTGAAAAAAAGGCTAGAGGAGACGGTATGATGATACGAATTGGACAAGGTTTTGACGTACATGAATTTGCAGAAGGTCGCCCTTTAATCATTGGCGGAATTACAATTCCTCACACAAAAGGCTTAGTCGGCCATTCGGACGCAGATGTCCTATTGCATACGATTACTGACGCTGCTTTAGGAGCAATCGGTAAAGGGGATATCGGACATCACTTCCCGGATACAGATGCAGCGTTTAAAGACGCAGACTCAGCAGTGCTGCTTCAAGATGTATGGAAGCTAGTTGAAGAAGAAGGATTTGTCTTAGGTAATGTAGATTGTACGATTATGGCACAGCAGCCAAAGATGGCACCTCATATTGAAACAATCAAAAAGCGCATAGCTGACTTATTGCATGCAGAGCCCGGTCAAGTAAATGTTAAAGCAACTACTACAGAAAAGTTAGGGTTTGTTGGAAGAGAAGAAGGGATTGCCTCTCTTGCGACAATTCTTTTGGTGAAAGCTTAAATTTTTGGTAAACTAGTCTATACAAGTATTTATTATTTGAACTAACAGAACGGAGATGTCTAGTCATGACAGCAGAAGTACGTGTGCGCTATGCGCCGAGTCCAACAGGTCATTTACATATCGGGGGGGCTCGTACCGCATTATTCAATTATTTGTTCGCTCGCCATCACGGAGGTAAATTCATAGTGCGGATTGAAGATACTGACACGGTTCGCAATATCGAAGCCGGTGAATTATCCCAACTTGAAAACTTGAAGTGGCTTGGTATCGAGCACGACGAATCTGTAGATATCGGAGGGCCTTATAGTCCATATCGCCAAATGGAGCGTCTCGATACGTACAAAAAGTACTCAGGAGAAATGCTCGAAAAAGGCGCAGCATATAAGTGCTTCTGTTCGTCTGAGGAACTCGAAGCAGAGCGTGAAAAGCAAAAAGTATCAGGAATTGCAGCTCCTATGTACAACGGGACTTGCCGTCATTTAAGCGCAGAAGAAGTTGCACAAAAAGAAGCAGCAGGCATTCCATTTACAATTCGTATGCGTGTTCCTGAAAACGTAACGTACACAATTGACGATCTTGTTCGCGGCAGTGTCCAATTCGAATCTAAAGACATTGGTGATTGGGTGCTTGTGAAAGCGAATGGCATTCCGACATATAACTTCGCGGTAGTTATTGACGACTATATGATGAAAATGTCTCACGTTTTCCGCGGGGAAGAGCATTTGACGAATACGCCGAAACAACTTATGGTATTCGATACATTTGGCTGGGAAGCACCGCGTTATGGACATATGACGCTCATCGTTAACGAGGATCGCAAAAAGTTATCCAAACGTGATGAGTCCATCATCCAGTTCATTTCCCAGTATAAGGAGCTTGGGTTCTTACCGGAAGCTATGTTCAATTTCTTTGCGCTTCTCGGATGGTCTCCTGTCGGGGAAGAAGAGTTGTTCACAAAAGAGGAACTCATCGAACAGTTTGACGTGAGCCGTCTATCCAAATCACCATCTATGTTCGATAAGCAGAAATTGACGTGGATGAATAACCAATACATTAAAAAATTGAGCCTTGATGAAGTTGTTGCGTTAACTTTGCCGCACCTCGTAAAAGCGGGTCGCGTGAGTGAGGACATGACGGCAGAAGAAAGCGCTTGGATTCATGATTTGATTGCACTTTATCATAGCCAGTTAAGCTATGGTGCTGAAATTGTTGAGTTGTCTGCCCAATTCTTCAGTGATGCAGTTGAGTATGATGAACAATCAAAAGAAATCTTGGCTGGGGAACAAATTCCTGAAGTCATGACTTCTTTCAAGCAGCAGCTTGAGAACCTTGAAACGTTCGATGCGCCATCCATCAAAGGAGCAATCAAGGCGGTTCAAAAAGAAACAGGGCACAAAGGAAAGAACTTGTTCATGCCGATTCGCGTAGTTGCAACTGGTCAGGCGCACGGTCCGGAATTACCGGAATCCATTGCATTGCTTGGCCGCGAAAAGATCATTGCGCGCGTTGAGAAGTTCGTTCAGTAAGCCTTTGTTGACAAGCGGATACAGCCGTGTACAATAAGAGTAATCTAAGAACGTATCACTTATAACTAAAGCGTTGAAGAGGAGAAGTATGTAAAACACGCCCTTCAGAGAGGATCTCCACCGGCTGAAAGAGATCTGGGTCATCCGTTTTACAGAAATGCACCTTTGAGCGCCAGGCTGAAATTGAGTAAGCCGGACGTATCGTCTGCGTTACAGACGTCGAGTGAAAGGGGATTTTTTTAATCCCTTTCGAAAAGAGTGGAACCACGCTTCAAATGCGTCTCTGTCATTAGACAGAGGCGTATTTTTTTTACAGAAAAGGGGGGATTGACGTGTTTTCAAGAATGAGAGAAGACATCCGTTGTATTTTCGACCAAGACCCCGCCGCACGGAGTACGTTTGAGGTCGTGCTGACCTACTCAGGATTACATGCCATTTGGTCACACCGTATTGCGCATGTACTGTTTAAAAAGAATATGCACTTTGCAGCCAGGGTGCTTTCCCAAATGAGCCGATTCTTCACTGGGATTGAAATTCACCCCGGGGCTAAAATAGGGAGACGTCTATTTATCGACCATGGAATGGGTATTGTAATTGGGGAGACATGTGAAATTGGTGATGACGTCACCATTTACCAAGGTGTCACGTTAGGCGGAACGGGAAAAGAAAAAGGGAAAAGACACCCGACCCTTCATGATAAAGTTCTGGTCGCTACAGGTGCTAAAGTACTTGGGAATATTATTATTGGTGAAAACAGCAAAGTGGGAGCGGGTTCTGTTGTGTTGAAAGATGTGCCGGCAGAATCCACTGTTGTCGGAATCCCCGGGAAAGTTGTTATTTCCAACGGCGTTCGTGTAAAAGACCGATTGAATCACACTTTGCCTGACCCTGTCTCGGAAATGTGTTCTTCGATGGAAGCCCGGATTCTGCAATTAGAACAGCAGCTAAGTGATTTGAAAATAGAAAAACAAATTCGTGATGAAAAGGATGAACTCTAATGACAATCCAGTTATACAACACGCTGACACGCAAGAAAGAACCGTTTGTTCCAATTACTGAAGGAGAAGTGAAAATGTACGTGTGCGGTCCGACTGTCTACAACTACATTCATATCGGAAATGCCCGTCCAGTCATCGTTTTTGATACAGTCCGCAGATATTTGGATTACCGGGGCTATCACGTGACGTACGTTTCTAACTTTACAGATGTGGATGACAAAATCATTAAAGCGGCGAACGAACTTGGCGAGGAAGTGCCGGAGTTAACGGAACGTTTTATTCAAGCATTTTTTGAGGATGTAGGGGCGCTTGGCTGTAAGAAAGCGGATATGCATCCCCGCGTAACCGATCATATTCAAGACGTGATCGATTTCATTTCTTTATTGATCGAAAAAGAATATGCTTATGAGTCAGAAGGGGATGTCTATTTCCGTACTCGAAAGTTTGATGGATATGGAAAGTTATCGCACCAATCAATAGACGAACTAAAAGTGGGAGCCCGTATCCAAGCGAGTGAACGCAAGCAGGATGCGCTTGACTTTGTCTTATGGAAAGCAGCGAAACCTGGTGAGATTTCATGGAACAGTCCTTGGGGAGAAGGCCGTCCGGGCTGGCATATCGAGTGTTCAGTGATGGCGAGGCAATTGCTGGGCGATACAATTGATATCCACGCTGGCGGGCAGGACTTGACATTTCCGCACCATGAAAATGAAATCGCCCAGTCAGAAGCGCTGACCGGCGAAACGTTTGCACGCTATTGGATGCACAATGGCTATATCAATATTGATAATGAAAAAATGTCTAAATCACTTGGGAATTTTGTAACAGTTCACGACATCATTCAGCAGATTGACCCGCAAGTGCTGCGATTCTTCATGCTTTCCGTTCACTACCGCTCTCCAGTCAACTTCTCTCAGGATTTAGTAGAGAGTGCATCGAATGGATTGGATCGTATCCGTACCGCTTATCAAAATATCGAACACCGTCTAGAGGTTTCTGCCGATAATGGAGACCAGCACGATATATGGCTTCATAAAATCCAAGAGCAGCAGACAGCTTTTGAAGAAGCAATGGATGACGATTTCAATACAGCTAATGGGATTGCGGTAATTTTTGAGTTAGCAAGCTTAGCGAATGTTTATCTGCTCGAAAAGAATACAGAAAAAGCAGTGTTGGAAGCATTTTTGAAAACATTCAATCAGTTGATGGATGTTCTGGGATTGCCGTTCAAAGAGAAGGATGAATTGAACGATGAAGCGGTTGATCAGTTGATTGAAGAACGTTTAGAAGCACGTAAAAATCGTGACTTCGCCCGTGCGGATGCAATACGTGGTGAATTGAAGGAGCAAGGAATCTTGCTGGAAGATACTGCACAAGGGGTTCGGTGGAAACGAGCATGAGTGAATACAGCTTGCGTCCAGCTGACGTCCGGCAACTAAAAGCACTATCCCTGGCTTATATGGGGGATGCGGTCTATGAGCAGGCGGTGCGAGAGCATCTCCTGCGATCAGGACGCGTGAAACCGAATATCCTTCATAAGGAAGCGACGCAATTCGTTTCCGCCAAAGCGCAAGCGTCGATACTGCGCTCGATGATA
>NZ_CP116341.1:92500-102500 GCF_033304595.1 Sporosarcina jeotgali | reverse complement strand
CTTGGTCCCAAACCAAGTGCTCTACCAAGCTGAGCTACTTCCCGTTCCAAAAAACATAAAATTGGCGCGCCCGGCAGAAGTCGAATCCACAACCTTCTGATCCGTAGTCAGACGCTCTATCCAATTGAGCTACGGGCGCAAATTATTCACGAAATAAAAATGGTGCCGAGAACCGGAATCGAACCGGTACGGTAGTCACCTACCGCAGGATTTTAAGTCCTGTGCGTCTGCCAGTTCCGCCACCCCGGCAAAAAAAATCAATGGAGCGGAAGACGGGATTCGAACCCGCGACCCCGACCTTGGCAAGGTCGTATTCTACCACTGAACTACTTCCGCATAAGAGATGCGGGTGAAGGGACTTGAACCCCCACGCCCGAAGGCACTAGATCCTAAGTCTAGCGCGTCTGCCAATTCCGCCACACCCGCATAATCTCTAGATAGTCTGTAATCTAATTACAGAAATGGTGAGCCATGCAGGATTCGAACCTGCGACCCTCTGATTAAAAGTCAGATGCTCTACCAACTGAGCTAATGGCTCGTACTAAGTGGTGCCGGCGAAAGGACTTGAACCCTCAACCTACTGATTACAAGTCAGTTGCTCTACCAGTTGAGCTACACCGGCACAAAGTATGGTGGAGGATGACGGGCTCGAACCGCCGACCCTCTGCTTGTAAGGCAGATGCTCTCCCAGCTGAGCTAATCCTCCATATATCACGCATTACTGCGCTTGCCTGGCAACGTCCTACTCTCACAGGGGGAAGCCCCCTACTACCATCGGCGCTGAAGAACTTAACTTCCGTGTTCGGTATGGGAACGGGTGTGACCTCTTCGCCATCATTACCAGACAAATGTGCTTGTCCTTTTTCAAAGACAATTTATATTATATACTACAAACTATGTAATATACAAGACTTTTTTTGAAAGAACAATTTGTTCATTCAAAACTGGATAAAACCAACATTGATGTTTCAAGACAGCCTTACGGCTCTTCACTTATATTTGGGAAAGTCCTCGATCTATTAGTATCTGTCAGCTCCACATGTCGCCATGCTTCCACACCAGACCTATCCACCTCATCATCTTTGAGGGATCTTACTTACTTGCGTAATGGGAAATCTCATCTCGAGGGGGGCTTCATGCTTAGATGCTTTCAGCATTTATCCCGTCCACACATAGCTACCCAGCGATGCCTTTGGCAAGACAACTGGTACACCAGAGGTGTGTCCATCCCGGTCCTCTCGTACTAAGGACAGCTCCTCTCAAATTTCCTGCGCCCGCGACGGATAGGGACCGAACTGTCTCACGACGTTCTGAACCCAGCTCGCGTACCGCTTTAATGGGCGAACAGCCCAACCCTTGGGACCGACTACAGCCCCAGGATGCGATGAGCCGACATCGAGGTGCCAAACCTCCCCGTCGATGTGGACTCTTGGGGGAGATAAGCCTGTTATCCCCGGGGTAGCTTTTATCCGTTGAGCGATGGCCCTTCCATGCGGAACCACCGGATCACTAAGCCCGTCTTTCGACCCTGCTCGACTTGTAGGTCTCGCAGTCAAGCTCCCTTATGCCTTTGCACTCTGCGAATGATGTCCAACCATTCTGAGGGAACCTTTGGGCGCCTCCGTTACTCTTTAGGAGGCGACCGCCCCAGTCAAACTGTCCGCCTGACACTGTCTCCTGCCCGGATCACGGGCAAGGGTTAGAAGTCCAATACAGCCAGGGTAGTATCCCACCATTGCCTCCTCCGAAGCTAGCGCTCCGGTCTCTCAGGCTCCTACCTATCCTGTACAGGCTGCACCGGAATTCAATATCAGGCTACAGTAAAGCTCCACGGGGTCTTTCCGTCCTGTCGCGGGTAATGCGCATCTTCACGCATATTATAATTTCACCGAGTCTCTCGTTGAGACAGTGCCCAGATCGTTACGCCTTTCGTGCGGGTCGGAACTTACCCGACAAGGAATTTCGCTACCTTAGGACCGTTATAGTTACGGCCGCCGTTTACTGGGGCTTCAATTCGAAGCTTCGCTTGCGCTAACCTCTCCTCTTAACCTTCCAGCACCGGGCAGGCGTCAGCCCCTATACGTCACCTTACGGTTTTGCAGAGACCTGTGTTTTTGCTAAACAGTCGCCTGGGCCTATTCACTGCGGCTCTCTCGGGCTATACACCCTACCAGAGCACCCCTTCTCCCGAAGTTACGGGGTCATTTTGCCGAGTTCCTTAACGAGAGTTCTCTCGATCACCTTAGGATTCTCTCCTCGCCTACCTGTGTTGGTTTGCGGTACGGGTACCTCCCACCTCGTTAGAGGCTTTTCTTGGCAGTGTGAAATCAGGGACTCCAGGGTATACACCCCTTGCCATCACAGCTCAATGTTAGAGAAACGGGATTTGCCTCGTTTCACACCTCACTGCTTAGACGCGCATGACCAACAGCGCGCTCACCCTATCCTTCTGCGTCACCCCATCACTCAAACGGTGGGGAGGTAGTACAGGAATATCAACCTGTTGTCCATCGTCTACGCCTATCGGCCTCGACTTAGGTCCCGACTGACCCTGAGTGGACGAGCCTTCCTCAGGAAACCTTGGGCATTCGGTGGAAGGGATTCTCACCCTTCTTTCGCTACTCATACCGGCATTCTCACTTCCAAGCGCTCCACCAGTCCTTCCGGTCCAGCTTCAACGCCCTTGGAACGCTCTCCTACCACTGACACCAAAGGTGTCAATCCGCAGTTTCGGTGATTCGTTTAGCCCCGATACATTTTCGGCGCAGCGCCACTCGACCAGTGAGCTATTACGCACTCTTTAAATGATGGCTGCTTCTAAGCCAACATCCTGGTTGTCTGGGCAGCGCCACATCCTTTTCCACTTAACGAATACTTTGGGACCTTAACTGGCGGTCTGGGCTGTTTCCCTCTCGACTATGGACCTTATCACCCATAGTCTGACTCCCAAACATAAATCATCGGCATTCGGAGTTTGTCTGAATTCGGTAACCCGGGATGGGCCCCTAGTCCAAACAGTGCTCTACCTCCGAGATTCTAACGTTTGAGGCTAGCCCTAAAGCTATTTCGGAGAGAACCAGCTATCTCCAGGTTCGATTGGAATTTCACCGCTACCCACACCTCATCCCCGCACTTTTCAACGTACGTGGGTTCGGGCCTCCAGTAAGTGTTACCTTACCTTCACCCTGGACATGGGTAGATCACCTGGTTTCGGGTCTACGACCCCATACTCATTCGCCCTATTCAGACTCGCTTTCGCTGCGGCTCCGCATTCTCTGCTTAACCTCGCATGGAATCGTAACTCGCCGGTTCATTCTACAAAAGGCACGCCATCACCCATTAACGGGCTCTGACAACTTGTAGGCACACGGTTTCAGGATCTATTTCACTCCCCTTCCGGGGTGCTTTTCACCTTTCCCTCACGGTACTGGTTCACTATCGGTCACTAGGGAGTATTTAGCCTTGGGAGATGGTCCTCCCGGATTCCGACGGAATTTCACGTGTTCCGCCGTACTCAGGATCCACTCTGGAGGGGATGAATTTTCGGTTACGGGGCTTTTACCCACTCTGGCGGACCTTTCCAGGTCGCTTCGCCTAACTCATCCTTTTGTAACTCCGTATAGAGTGTCCTACAACCCCAGGAAGCAAGCTTCCTGGTTTGGGCTTTTCCCGTTTCGCTCGCCGCTACTCAGGGAATCGATTTTTCTTTCTCTTCCTCCGGATACTTAGATGTTTCAGTTCTCCGGGTCTGCCTCGTATTTGCTATGTATTCACAAATACGTACCATCCTATTAAAGATGGTGGGTTTCCCCATTCGGAAATCTTCGGATCACAGCTTACTTACAGCTCCCCGAAGCATATCGGTGTTAGTGCCGTCCTTCTTAGGCTCCTAGTGCCAAGGCATCCGCCGTGCGCCCTTTCTAACTTAACCAAAAAGTTAACGTTCTTCTTTCAATCAGCGATGATTGAGAAGAAAGAACAAAAGAATCGCTGTTCGGCTCACTATAAATAGTGTCCGACTCGGTTGATTGTCTTGATTTGTTGCTTCAATGTTGTTTTATCCAGTTTTCAATGAACAAGTTTGAAGATATTCATCATAATCCAGCTCCGACTCCCTGATGCTCGAGATCATAAGCCAACTCGTCTACGTGGCAAAAATCGCCACTTCGTCGATCTGTCTTATGCTTGTCGCATCAAAACGGTCGTCTCCGCTTTTTGATGAACCTTCAAAACTGAACGCAAAATGTCAACGTAAGAACCAAAGGTTCTTTTCCGAATGTGCAGCTTCATCATCACGAGGATGTTCCACTGACATATATCCTTAGAAAGGAGGTGATCCAGCCGCACCTTCCGATACGGCTACCTTGTTACGACTTCACCCCAATCATCTGTCCCACCTTCGGCGGCTAGCTCCCCTAAGGGTTACCCCACCGACTTCGGGTGTTACAAACTCTCGTGGTGTGACGGGCGGTGTGTACAAGACCCGGGAACGTATTCACCGTGGCATGCTGATCCACGATTACTAGCGATTCCGGCTTCATGCAGGCGAGTTGCAGCCTACAATCCGAACTGGGAACGGTTTTCTGGGATTGGCTCCCCCTCGCGGGTTTGCAGCCCTCTGTACCGTCCATTGTAGCACGTGTGTAGCCCAGGTCATAAGGGGCATGATGATTTGACGTCATCCCCACCTTCCTCCGGTTTGTCACCGGCAGTCACCTTAGAGTGCCCAACTGAATGATGGCAACTAAGATTAAGGGTTGCGCTCGTTGCGGGACTTAACCCAACATCTCACGACACGAGCTGACGACAACCATGCACCACCTGTCACCACTGTCCCCGAAGGGAAAGACATGTCTCCATGCCGGTCAGTGGGATGTCAAGACCTGGTAAGGTTCTTCGCGTTGCTTCGAATTAAACCACATGCTCCACCGCTTGTGCGGGTCCCCGTCAATTCCTTTGAGTTTCAGCCTTGCGGCCGTACTCCCCAGGCGGAGTGCTTAATGCGTTAGCTGCAGCACTAAGGGGCGGAAACCCCCTAACACTTAGCACTCATCGTTTACGGCGTGGACTACCAGGGTATCTAATCCTGTTTGCTCCCCACGCTTTCGCGCCTCAGCGTCAGTTACAGACCAGAAAGCCGCCTTCGCCACTGGTGTTCCTCCACATCTCTACGCATTTCACCGCTACACGTGGAATTCCGCTTTCCTCTTCTGTACTCAAGTCCCCCAGTTTCCAATGACCCTCCACGGTTGAGCCGTGGGCTTTCACATCAGACTTAAAGGACCGCCTGCGCGCGCTTTACGCCCAATAATTCCGGACAACGCTTGCCACCTACGTATTACCGCGGCTGCTGGCACGTAGTTAGCCGTGGCTTTCTGACGAGGTACCGTCAAGGTACGGGCAGTTACTCCCGTACGTGTTCTTCCCTCGCAACAGAGCTTTACGATCCGAAAACCTTCTTCACTCACGCGGCATTGCTCCATCAGACTTTCGTCCATTGTGGAAGATTCCCTACTGCTGCCTCCCGTAGGAGTCTGGGCCGTGTCTCAGTCCCAGTGTGGCCGATCACCCTCTCAGGTCGGCTACGCATCGTTGCCTTGGTAGGCCATTACCCCACCAACTAGCTAATGCGCCGCGGGCCCATCCTGCAGTGACAGCCGAAACCGTCTTTCAGAGTTCCTTCATGCGAGGGAACTGATTATTCGGTATTAGCCCCGGTTTCCCGAAGTTATCCCCATCTGCAGGGCAGGTTGCCCACGTGTTACTCACCCGTCCGCCGCTAATCAAAAGGAGCAAGCTCCAATTGATTCGCTCGACTTGCATGTATTAGGCATGCCGCCAGCGTTCGTCCTGAGCCAGGATCAAACTCTCCATAAAAGAGAATTGATTGCTCAATTCGTACTGGCATCATTTAAGATGTCTATCAGATCGATTAAGATCTGTTGTGTTTGTTCCACCGGCAGAACCGGTTTCTCAAACGATAATTCGTTGACATTTTGCTGTTCAGTTTTCAAGGTTCATGGTGTTTCTGTTGTTTTCAGCAACTCTTACAGTATAACATTCTGTAAGCATCGTGTCAACAACTTTATTTAACTTTTTATTTATAGCAACCGCTCTACGAAAGCTTTTCGCAAGAGCAACATTGATAATAATACCACACAATCACTTAGTTAGCAACCATTATTTCACTTGCATTTCCAAGGAAATGTTATTGTTCACAAGTAATTATGATCTTTTAGAAAAGAAAAAGCCATTCTACAACAGAATGACTCCATCTGCCTGGCAACGTCCTACTCTCACAGGGGGAAGCCCCCTACTACCATCGGCGCTGAAGAACTTAACTTCCGTGTTCGGTATGGGAACGGGTGTGACCTCTTCGCCATCATTACCAGACAACTTGAGCTTATTCGCTCAAAACTGGATAAAACCAACATTGATGTTTCAAGACAGCCTTACGGCTCTTCACTTATATTTGGGAAAGTCCTCGATCTATTAGTATCTGTCAGCTCCACATGTCGCCATGCTTCCACACCAGACCTATCCACCTCATCATCTTTGAGGGATCTTACTTACTTGCGTAATGGGAAATCTCATCTCGAGGGGGGCTTCATGCTTAGATGCTTTCAGCATTTATCCCGTCCACACATAGCTACCCAGCGATGCCTTTGGCAAGACAACTGGTACACCAGAGGTGTGTCCATCCCGGTCCTCTCGTACTAAGGACAGCTCCTCTCAAATTTCCTGCGCCCGCGACGGATAGGGACCGAACTGTCTCACGACGTTCTGAACCCAGCTCGCGTACCGCTTTAATGGGCGAACAGCCCAACCCTTGGGACCGACTACAGCCCCAGGATGCGATGAGCCGACATCGAGGTGCCAAACCTCCCCGTCGATGTGGACTCTTGGGGGAGATAAGCCTGTTATCCCCGGGGTAGCTTTTATCCGTTGAGCGATGGCCCTTCCATGCGGAACCACCGGATCACTAAGCCCGTCTTTCGACCCTGCTCGACTTGTAGGTCTCGCAGTCAAGCTCCCTTATGCCTTTGCACTCTGCGAATGATGTCCAACCATTCTGAGGGAACCTTTGGGCGCCTCCGTTACTCTTTAGGAGGCGACCGCCCCAGTCAAACTGTCCGCCTGACACTGTCTCCTGCCCGGATCACGGGCAAGGGTTAGAAGTCCAATACAGCCAGGGTAGTATCCCACCATTGCCTCCTCCGAAGCTAGCGCTCCGGTCTCTCAGGCTCCTACCTATCCTGTACAGGCTGCACCGGAATTCAATATCAGGCTACAGTAAAGCTCCACGGGGTCTTTCCGTCCTGTCGCGGGTAATGCGCATCTTCACGCATATTATAATTTCACCGAGTCTCTCGTTGAGACAGTGCCCAGATCGTTACGCCTTTCGTGCGGGTCGGAACTTACCCGACAAGGAATTTCGCTACCTTAGGACCGTTATAGTTACGGCCGCCGTTTACTGGGGCTTCAATTCGAAGCTTCGCTTGCGCTAACCTCTCCTCTTAACCTTCCAGCACCGGGCAGGCGTCAGCCCCTATACGTCACCTTACGGTTTTGCAGAGACCTGTGTTTTTGCTAAACAGTCGCCTGGGCCTATTCACTGCGGCTCTCTCGGGCTATACACCCTACCAGAGCACCCCTTCTCCCGAAGTTACGGGGTCATTTTGCCGAGTTCCTTAACGAGAGTTCTCTCGATCACCTTAGGATTCTCTCCTCGCCTACCTGTGTTGGTTTGCGGTACGGGTACCTCCCACCTCGTTAGAGGCTTTTCTTGGCAGTGTGAAATCAGGGACTCCAGGGTATACACCCCTTGCCATCACAGCTCAATGTTGTAGAAACGGGATTTGCCTCGTTTCACACCTCACTGCTTAGACGCGCATGACCAACAGCGCGCTCACCCTATCCTTCTGCGTCACCCCATCACTCAAACGGTGGGGAGGTAGTACAGGAATATCAACCTGTTGTCCATCGTCTACGCCTATCGGCCTCGACTTAGGTCCCGACTGACCCTGAGTGGACGAGCCTTCCTCAGGAAACCTTGGGCATTCGGTGGAAGGGATTCTCACCCTTCTTTCGCTACTCATACCGGCATTCTCACTTCCAAGCGCTCCACCAGTCCTTCCGGTCCAGCTTCAACGCCCTTGGAACGCTCTCCTACCACTGACACCAAAGGTGTCAATCCGCAGTTTCGGTGATTCGTTTAGCCCCGATACATTTTCGGCGCAGCGCCACTCGACCAGTGAGCTATTACGCACTCTTTAAATGATGGCTGCTTCTAAGCCAACATCCTGGTTGTCTGGGCAGCGCCACATCCTTTTCCACTTAACGAATACTTTGGGACCTTAACTGGCGGTCTGGGCTGTTTCCCTCTCGACTATGGACCTTATCACCCATAGTCTGACTCCCAAACATAAATCATCGGCATTCGGAGTTTGTCTGAATTCGGTAACCCGGGATGGGCCCCTAGTCCAAACAGTGCTCTACCTCCGAGATTCTAACGTTTGAGGCTAGCCCTAAAGCTATTTCGGAGAGAACCAGCTATCTCCAGGTTCGATTGGAATTTCACCGCTACCCACACCTCATCCCCGCACTTTTCAACGTACGTGGGTTCGGGCCTCCAGTAAGTGTTACCTTACCTTCACCCTGGACATGGGTAGATCACCTGGTTTCGGGTCTACGACCCCATACTCATTCGCCCTATTCAGACTCGCTTTCGCTGCGGCTCCGCATTCTCTGCTTAACCTCGCATGGAATCGTAACTCGCCGGTTCATTCTACAAAAGGCACGCCATCACCCATTAACGGGCTCTGACAACTTGTAGGCACACGGTTTCAGGATCTATTTCACTCCCCTTCCGGGGTGCTTTTCACCTTTCCCTCACGGTACTGGTTCACTATCGGTCACTAGGGAGTATTTAGCCTTGGGAGATGGTCCTCCCGGATTCCGACGGAATTTCACGTGTTCCGCCGTACTCAGGATCCACTCTGGAGGGGATGAATTTTCGGTTACGGGGCTTTTACCCACTCTGGCGGACCTTTCCAGGTCGCTTCGCCTAACTCATCCTTTTGTAACTCCGTATAGAGTGTCCTACAACCCCAGGAAGCAAGCTTCCTGGTTTGGGCTTTTCCCGTTTCGCTCGCCGCTACTCAGGGAATCGATTTTTCTTTCTCTTCCTCCGGATACTTAGATGTTTCAGTTCTCCGGGTCTGCCTCGTATTTGCTATGTATTCACAAATACGTACCATCCTATTAAAGATGGTGGGTTTCCCCATTCGGAAATCTTCGGATCACAGCTTACTTACAGCTCCCCGAAGCATATCGGTGTTAGTGCCGTCCTTCTTAGGCTCCTAGTGCCAAGGCATCCGCCGTGCGCCCTTTCTAACTTAACCAAAAAGTTAACGTTCTTCTTTCAATCAGCGATGATTGAGAAGAAAGAACACAAGAATCGCTGTTCGGCTCACTATAAATAGTGTCCGACTCGGTTGATTGTCTTGATTTGTTGCTTCAATGTTGTTTTATCCAGTTTTCAATGAACAAGTTTGAAGATATTCATCATAATCCAGCTCCGACTCCCTGATGCTCGAGATCATAAGCCAACTCGTCTACGTGGCAAAAATCGCCACTTCGTCGATCTGTCTTATGCTTGTCGCATCAAAACGGTCGTCTCCGCTTTTTGATGAACCTTCAAAACTGAACGCAAAATGTCAACGTAAGAACCAAAGGTTCTTTTCCGAATGTGCAGCTTCATCATCACGAGGATGTTCCACTGACATATATCCTTAGAAAGGAGGTGATCCAGCCGCACCTTCCGATACGGCTACCTTGTTACGACTTCACCCCAATCATCTGTCCCACCTTCGGCGGCTAGCTCCCCTAAGGGTTACCCCACCGACTTCGGGTGTTACAAACTCTCGTGGTGTGACGGGCGGTGTGTACAAGACCCGGGAACGTATTCACCGTGGCATGCTGATCCACGATTACTAGC
>NZ_CP116341.1:0-90000 GCF_033304595.1 Sporosarcina jeotgali | reverse complement strand
AAGCTCCCTTATGCCTTTGCACTCTACGAATGATGTCCAACCATTCTGAGGGAACCTTTGGGCGCCTCCGTTACTCTTTAGGAGGCGACCGCCCCAGTCAAACTGTCCGCCTGACACTGTCTCCTGCCCGGATCACGGGCAAGGGTTAGAAGTCCAATACAGCCAGGGTAGTATCCCACCATTGCCTCCTCCGAAGCTAGCGCTCCGGTCTCTCAGGCTCCTACCTATCCTGTACAGGCTGCACCGGAATTCAATATCAGGCTACAGTAAAGCTCCACGGGGTCTTTCCGTCCTGTCGCGGGTAATGCGCATCTTCACGCATATTATAATTTCACCGAGTCTCTCGTTGAGACAGTGCCCAGATCGTTACGCCTTTCGTGCGGGTCGGAACTTACCCGACAAGGAATTTCGCTACCTTAGGACCGTTATAGTTACGGCCGCCGTTTACTGGGGCTTCAATTCGAAGCTTCGCTTGCGCTAACCTCTCCTCTTAACCTTCCAGCACCGGGCAGGCGTCAGCCCCTATACGTCACCTTACGGTTT
This sequence comes from Sporosarcina jeotgali, assembly GCF_033304595.1. NCBI lineage: Bacteria > Bacillati > Bacillota > Bacilli > Caryophanales > Caryophanaceae > Sporosarcina > Sporosarcina jeotgali. The sequence goes on along the minus strand of NZ_CP116341.1, from coordinate 89,457 downwards.
TGCAGAGACCTGTGTTTTTGCTAAACAGTCGCCTGGGCCTATTCACTGCGGCTCTCTCGGGCTATACACCCTACCAGAGCACCCCTTCTCCCGAAGTTACGGGGTCATTTTGCCGAGTTCCTTAACGAGAGTTCTCTCGATCACCTTAGGATTCTCTCCTCGCCTACCTGTGTTGGTTTGCGGTACGGGTACCTCCCACCTCGTTAGAGGCTTTTCTTGGCAGTGTGAAATCAGGGACTCCAGGGTATACACCCCTTGCCATCACAGCTCAATGTTGTAGAAACGGGATTTGCCTCGTTTCACACCTCACTGCTTAGACGCGCATGACCAACAGCGCGCTCACCCTATCCTTCTGCGTCACCCCATCACTCAAACGGTGGGGAGGTAGTACAGGAATATCAACCTGTTGTCCATCGTCTACGCCTATCGGCCTCGACTTAGGTCCCGACTGACCCTGAGTGGACGAGCCTTCCTCAGGAAACCTTGGGCATTCGGTGGAAGGGATTCTCACCCTTCTTTCGCTACTCATACCGGCATTCTCACTTCCAAGCGCTCCACCAGTCCTTCCGGTCCAGCTTCAACGCCCTTGGAACGCTCTCCTACCACTGACACCAAAGGTGTCAATCCGCAGTTTCGGTGATTCGTTTAGCCCCGATACATTTTCGGCGCAGCGCCACTCGACCAGTGAGCTATTACGCACTCTTTAAATGATGGCTGCTTCTAAGCCAACATCCTGGTTGTCTGGGCAGCGCCACATCCTTTTCCACTTAACGAATACTTTGGGACCTTAACTGGCGGTCTGGGCTGTTTCCCTCTCGACTATGGACCTTATCACCCATAGTCTGACTCCCAAACATAAATCATCGGCATTCGGAGTTTGTCTGAATTCGGTAACCCGGGATGGGCCCCTAGTCCAAACAGTGCTCTACCTCCGAGATTCTAACGTTTGAGGCTAGCCCTAAAGCTATTTCGGAGAGAACCAGCTATCTCCAGGTTCGATTGGAATTTCACCGCTACCCACACCTCATCCCCGCACTTTTCAACGTACGTGGGTTCGGGCCTCCAGTAAGTGTTACCTTACCTTCACCCTGGACATGGGTAGATCACCTGGTTTCGGGTCTACGACCCCATACTCATTCGCCCTATTCAGACTCGCTTTCGCTGCGGCTCCGCATTCTCTGCTTAACCTCGCATGGAATCGTAACTCGCCGGTTCATTCTACAAAAGGCACGCCATCACCCATTAACGGGCTCTGACAACTTGTAGGCACACGGTTTCAGGATCTATTTCACTCCCCTTCCGGGGTGCTTTTCACCTTTCCCTCACGGTACTGGTTCACTATCGGTCACTAGGGAGTATTTAGCCTTGGGAGATGGTCCTCCCGGATTCCGACGGAATTTCACGTGTTCCGCCGTACTCAGGATCCACTCTGGAGGGGATGAATTTTCGGTTACGGGGCTTTTACCCACTCTGGCGGACCTTTCCAGGTCGCTTCGCCTAACTCATCCTTTTGTAACTCCGTATAGAGTGTCCTACAACCCCAGGAAGCAAGCTTCCTGGTTTGGGCTTTTCCCGTTTCGCTCGCCGCTACTCAGGGAATCGATTTTTCTTTCTCTTCCTCCGGATACTTAGATGTTTCAGTTCTCCGGGTCTGCCTCGTATTTGCTATGTATTCACAAATACGTACCATCCTATTAAAGATGGTGGGTTTCCCCATTCGGAAATCTTCGGATCACAGCTTACTTACAGCTCCCCGAAGCATATCGGTGTTAGTGCCGTCCTTCTTAGGCTCCTAGTGCCAAGGCATCCGCCGTGCGCCCTTTCTAACTTAACCAAAAAGTTAACGTTCTTCTTTCAATCAGCGATGATTGAGAAGAAAGAACAAAAGAATCGCTGTTCGGCTCACTATAAATAGTGTCCGACTCGGTTGATTGTCTTGATTTGTTGCTTCAATGTTGTTTTATCCAGTTTTCAATGAACAAGTTTGAAGATATTCATCATAATCCAGCTCCGACTCCCTGATGCTCGAGATCATAAGCCAACTCGTCTACGTGGCAAAAATCGCCACTTCGTCGATCTGTCTTATGCTTGTCGCATCAAAACGGTCGTCTCCGCTTTTTGATGAACCTTCAAAACTGAACGCAAAATGTCAACGTAAGAACCAAAGGTTCTTTTCCGAATGTGCAGCTTCATCATCACGAGGATGTTCCACTGACATATATCCTTAGAAAGGAGGTGATCCAGCCGCACCTTCCGATACGGCTACCTTGTTACGACTTCACCCCAATCATCTGTCCCACCTTCGGCGGCTAGCTCCCCTAAGGGTTACCCCACCGACTTCGGGTGTTACAAACTCTCGTGGTGTGACGGGCGGTGTGTACAAGACCCGGGAACGTATTCACCGTGGCATGCTGATCCACGATTACTAGCGATTCCGGCTTCATGCAGGCGAGTTGCAGCCTACAATCCGAACTGGGAACGGTTTTCTGGGATTGGCTCCCCCTCGCGGGTTTGCAGCCCTCTGTACCGTCCATTGTAGCACGTGTGTAGCCCAGGTCATAAGGGGCATGATGATTTGACGTCATCCCCACCTTCCTCCGGTTTGTCACCGGCAGTCACCTTAGAGTGCCCAACTAAATGATGGCAACTAAGATTAAGGGTTGCGCTCGTTGCGGGACTTAACCCAACATCTCACGACACGAGCTGACGACAACCATGCACCACCTGTCACCACTGTCCCCGAAGGGAAAGACATGTCTCCATGCCGGTCAGTGGGATGTCAAGACCTGGTAAGGTTCTTCGCGTTGCTTCGAATTAAACCACATGCTCCACCGCTTGTGCGGGTCCCCGTCAATTCCTTTGAGTTTCAGCCTTGCGGCCGTACTCCCCAGGCGGAGTGCTTAATGCGTTAGCTGCAGCACTAAGGGGCGGAAACCCCCTAACACTTAGCACTCATCGTTTACGGCGTGGACTACCAGGGTATCTAATCCTGTTTGCTCCCCACGCTTTCGCGCCTCAGCGTCAGTTACAGACCAGAAAGCCGCCTTCGCCACTGGTGTTCCTCCACATCTCTACGCATTTCACCGCTACACGTGGAATTCCGCTTTCCTCTTCTGTACTCAAGTCCCCCAGTTTCCAATGACCCTCCACGGTTGAGCCGTGGGCTTTCACATCAGACTTAAAGGACCGCCTGCGCGCGCTTTACGCCCAATAATTCCGGACAACGCTTGCCACCTACGTATTACCGCGGCTGCTGGCACGTAGTTAGCCGTGGCTTTCTGACGAGGTACCGTCAAGGTACGGGCAGTTACTCCCGTACGTGTTCTTCCCTCGCAACAGAGCTTTACGATCCGAAAACCTTCTTCACTCACGCGGCATTGCTCCATCAGACTTTCGTCCATTGTGGAAGATTCCCTACTGCTGCCTCCCGTAGGAGTCTGGGCCGTGTCTCAGTCCCAGTGTGGCCGATCACCCTCTCAGGTCGGCTACGCATCGTTGCCTTGGTAAGCCATTACCCCACCAACTAGCTAATGCGCCGCGGGCCCATCCTGCAGTGACAGCCGAAACCGTCTTTCAGAGCTCCTTCATGCGAAGGAACTGATTATTCGGTATTAGCCCCGGTTTCCCGGAGTTATCCCCATCTGCAGGGCAGGTTGCCCACGTGTTACTCACCCGTCCGCCGCTAATCAAAAGGAGCAAGCTCCAATTGATTCGCTCGACTTGCATGTATTAGGCATGCCGCCAGCGTTCGTCCTGAGCCAGGATCAAACTCTCCATAAGTTCTGAGCGGCGATGCAAGGCACATCACGTCGTCAGCTTCACTCTCTCAGTCGGTCACGTACCTGAGTACGCTTCCTTCCTCGATCGTTCGCTTCCTAGCGCTGCACCTTACCTCACCACTCAGACAATCACTCATCAAATGAATGAATTGTAGTAGAGAATTGATTGCTCAATTCGTACTGGCATCATTTAAGATGTCTATCAGATCGATTAAGATCTGTTGTGTTTGTTCCACCGGCAGAACCGGTTTCCCAAACGATAATTCGTTGACATTTTGCTGTTCAGTTTTCAAGGTTCATAGTGTTTCGTTTGTGTGTCCAAGTTGTTTTGGCAACTTTTATATAATACCATACTGTACAATCCGCGTCAACCACTTTTTAAAAAGTTCGTTTCGCATAAGTGGCAGCACATAAATAGTTACGTCAAAAGCAACGTGTTCAAATATACCACGCATGGGAAACTAACGCAAATATTTTATCTTCAAATAAAAAAGTGCATCTCGGCAAACGAGATGCACCCCTTAATTTACAGTTAGTCCTTAGAACGCATCTGCGGGAATAGCAATACATCCCGGATGGATTGAGCATTCGTTAAAAGCATAACGAGACGGTCAATACCAATTCCAAGTCCGCCTGTTGGCGGAAGACCATACTCTAACGCTTCAATGAAGTCGTCATCCATTTCATGCGCTTCATCATTACCCTGTTCTTTTTCTACAAGCTGAGCTTCGAAACGCTGACGCTGGTCAATCGGATCATTCAGCTCCGTGAATGCATTCGCATGTTCACGGCGTACGATGAATAACTCAAATCGATCTGTGAAGCGACCGTCTTCTGGATTCTTCTTCGCAAGCGGTGAAATCTCAACCGGATGCCCATAGACGAATGTTGGCTGTACAAGCTGCTCTTCTACTTTTTGCTCGAAGAACTCATTCAGCACATGCCCAACTTCCATCGTCGGTTGTACATCTATGCCATGCTCCTTAGCAAGTGCATGCGCTTCTTCCTTCGTCATTTCCCTCCAGAAGTCTACGCCAGTATATTCCTTAACCGCATCCGCCATGTGCAGACGTTTCCAGCCAGGAGACACATCAATGATATCTTCTCCGTATTGCACCTTCGTAGTTCCTAACACTTCTTCAGCGATATGAGCAATCATGTTCTCTGTTAACGCCATGATGTCGTTATAGTCCGCATACGCTTCATATAACTCAATCATCGTGAACTCCGGATTGTGACGTGTCGAGATTCCTTCGTTTCTGAACACACGGCCAATTTCATATACTTTCTCTAATCCGCCGACAATCAAACGCTTCAAGTGCAATTCAATTGCGATCCGCATATATAAAGTCATGTCTAATGTATTGTGGTGTGTAATAAACGGACGGGCAGAAGCTCCGCCAGCAATCGAATGCAACATCGGAGTTTCAACTTCTAAGAACCCTTGTCCATCCAAATAACGTCGCATCGACTGAATAATCCGGCTGCGCAGGATGAACGTCTCTTTACTGCCTTCTGTAGAAATCAAATCTAAATAGCGCTGACGATAACGCTGTTCAATATCTTGCAGCCCGTGGTATTTCTCCGGAAGCGGACGCAATGCTTTTGATAAAAATGTGAACTCCGTCACCTTAATAGAGAGTTCTCCCACTTTTGTCTTGAAAACAGTCCCTTCAATACCGACAATGTCTCCTAGATCAGCCATCGTGAACAGCTTATACGCATCTTCTCCAATAGCATCTTGGCGTACGTAAATCTGAATCTGGCCGCCAAGGTCTTGAATATGTGCAAAACCAGCTTTCCCTTTACCGCGTTTCGTCATAATACGACCCGCAATTTTAGCAACATGCGGTGTTTCATCCAATTCTTCTTTAGATAACTCGCTATATGCTTCCGTCAACTCATTCGATAAATGAGTACGCTCAAACCGCGCACCAAACGGATCCAGTCCTCCGTTACGAATCTCTTCCATCTTCTGGCGTCTCACCTGAAGTTGGTCATTCAACTCTTCTATATTCGACATCCCGTTCACTCCTCTATAGTGTTCATACGCTATTCGCCTATTATAGTCCTATTGTACACAATCTTAGCCAGTAAAAAAAGCCGCTGGATAAGCGGCTTTAAAAACCAATTACATAGCTCTTCCAGATATCACTTGTTTATTGCCCGATATTACTGCCAGCAGCGTCTAAAACATCCCGTTACGGAAGTCCGCATTACTCAATTATTCTCTATAAGGTTTCCAAAGCTCTACTCCGCCGTCCTGCATCGCCTGTTCTTCACGGAATCGACGGCCTGTAATAGGATCGATGCATTCCGGTGCCAGTTCCGTTAACGGGATTAACACAAAAGCTCTGTCCTGCATCCGGGGATGCGGAATAGTAAGTGTCTCCGAGTCAATACTTTCGTCATTATACAGCAAGATGTCTAGATCTGCTGTTCTCGGCCCCCAGCGTATCGTCCTCACTCGGCCCAGCTCGCTCTCAATTCGCTGGCACTCCGCCAATAATTCAAAAGGCGTTAACAAAGTCTTTACACGGACAACTATATTTAAAAAGTCTGCCTGGTCAGTCACTCCTACAGGCGCAGTCTCATAGATAGATGACCTTTCAACCGATTCAATCCCTTCTGCAGCGCTCAGGGAAGTAACTGCCCGATTCAAAAACTCTTCACGATCCCCCATGTTCGTTCCAATAGATATAAACGCCGTATTCATGATAACCGACCTCGTTCAATTTCTACCGCCACGGACGAGTAATGCCCGGGAATCGGAGGATCTGGTTTCACAATCAGCACTCGAACACCTGATACTTGAGTTTTGTAATCTTCAAGCAGTTTACCGGCGATCCGTTCAGCGACCGTTTCGATGAGTTTAACAGGTTCTCCTTCAACAATAGACTGAACAACGGAATAAGCTTCCGCATAGTTCACCGTTTTGGATAAATCATCAGTTGTTCCAGCTTCCGCTAAATCGACCGCCATTGATACGGAAACGGTAAACCTTTGTCCAAGTACCGTTTCTTCAGCAAGTGCTCCGTGGTAGCCATAAAACTGCATTTCATTCAAATGTATAAAGTCCATCTGCGTTCCCCCTAGATCGTAATTTTCCGTTTACCTGCCAGCACATCCATCATGCGCACCATTCGAGCAATCGCCTTCACGTCGTGGACGCGCACAATATGACAGCCATGTTCGATGCCATAGCAAACAGTTGCCCCCGTCCCTTCCATTCGTTCATCAACAGGCAGGTCCAATACTTTCCCGATCAATGACTTCCTGGATGTCCCGAGCAGCACAGGATAACCAAGCGCCGAAAGCCTGTCCAGACTTTGCATAGCTTCTATGTTCTCTGACAAGTCTTTCGCAAATCCAATACCCGGATCCAGCCAAATATTGCACTCTTCTATACCGGCTTCACGCGCAATCGCGATACTTCCTTCAATATCTGCCAGAAATTCATCCTCAAAGGTCCCGTTATAGATAGCTTGTTCTCTATTATGCATTAATATAATTGGAGCACCGTACAGTTTCGCAACATCTGCAATCCGCGGCTCGCGCTTCGCCCCCCATATGTCATTAATAATGTGAGCGCCCGCTTTCATCGCTTCTTCCGCGACGGCTGCTTTATATGTATCAATTGAAATTACACAATCCAGCTCTTTTGAGAGCACTTCTATCATCGGTATTGTGCGTTCCAGTTCTTCCTCTAACGAAACCGGTGTATGACCAGGCCGTGTAGATTCTCCGCCAATATCAATTATTTTCGCTCCGTCCTTTAGCATTTCCGCTGCACGAAGAAGGGCCGTGTCCGTTTTGCTGAATTTCCCGCCATCTGAAAAGGAATCCGGTGTCACATTCAATATCCCCATAACAACCGTTTCCTTGGAAAAGTCGATTTCCGTCCCGCCCAGCCGGTACGGTGATTTAGCATAGTCCAACTCCATTATGTACATTCCCTTCCTTGCCATTCATCCTCAAACAGCTTTTTGTATCAGTTTACCGGTTACTCTCTCATTTTCCCACTGGAACGATATAAAAAAAGAGGAAGCATTTATGCTCCCCCTTGAATCTTCATTACTCTTCTTCAAACTGATAGAGCGGTGTGCTTAAGTACCGTTCCCCATTCGAAGCCAAAATCGCAACAACCGTTTTCCCTTTACCCAGTTCCTTCGCTGCTTTCAGTGCCGCAAACACCGCTGCTCCGGATGAAACCCCGCCTAGAATGCCTTCTTCCTTCGCCATCTTGCGTGCGTACTCATAGGATTCATCATTCGTCACTAGTGTAATTTCATCATAGATATCTGTATCCAGCACTTCGGGAATAAACCCTGCGCCGATTCCTTGGATTTTGTGCGGTCCAGGCTGCCCTCCTGAAAGTACAGGCGAATCCGTTGGTTCAACAGCAATAATTTTAACATCAGGGAACCGTTCTTTTAACACACTTCCGACTCCAGTAATCGTACCGCCAGTACCTACTGCAGATACAAATGCATCTACACGGTCGAGTGCATCCGCAATTTCAGGTCCAGTTGTGAGACGGTGCACTTCCGGGTTTGCTTCATTGTTAAATTGCTGGGGAAGGAACCATCCGTTTTCTTTAGACAACTGCTCCGCTTTTGCAATAGCACCTTTCATCCCTTCAGCTCCAGGTGTTAAAATGAGATCCGCTCCGTATGCACGCAACAAGTTTCTGCGTTCAAGACTCATTGTATCCGGCATTACAAGGACCGCTTTATACCCTTTAGCAGCTGCAATCATGGCAAGTCCGATCCCTGTATTCCCACTCGTGGGTTCAATCAAGGTACCCCCTTCTTGCAGCTCTCCCGATTTTTCAGCCGCTTGAATCATCGCTAATGCAATACGGTCTTTCACGCTGGAGCCCGGGTTGAAGTATTCTAGTTTTAAATAGACATCCGCATCATTCGGGCCTGTCAGGCGATTCAACTTTACCAAAGGCGTTTGACCGACTAAATCCGCAACAGAGTTTCCTACTTTCTTCATTTCCAACACTCCAATCCCTAGTTAATTGGTAGGTTTTATAATGTATTCAGTTTACAAGAGAAATGTGCCGTTTGTCAAACTATACAAATCTACAGTAAAGCGTAAAAAAAGCTCCGCTGCATGAGCGAAGCTTTTACTTTCCATAAAACCAGTGCGCATCGAACTCTTTCCAGAATGTTTCCGGTGTAACCGCTTGGGAGAGTTGCTGCAGAGCCAGTTCACTGCGTATATGTTCTTTAACCTCTTTTAGTTTAAATGAACGACCTTTAAGAACATCACCCACTTCAACAATCGCATACGTACCATCTGCAAGTTTAAATACGTCGCTTACGCCATCTTTTTTCAGCTTTTCTGCTGCGTTTAAAATAGCTGGGTCAATTTCTTCCGTGCGACTGCTGATATACCCGATATCGCCGCCAATAGAAGCGGAGGATGGCTCGATTGAACGTTCTTTCGCGAGAACGTCAAAACTTGAACCGCCTTTCAATTCTTTGAGCGCTTGCTTCGCCTCCGAATCCGTAGACGCCACTAGCAAAGAAGTTCGGTACGTCGTTGGAATTTCGAACTGATCCTCATTCTCTTTGTAATAACCTTTTACGGCTTTATCTTCAATCACAATATCTTTCGTCAACACACGGTTTAAAATGAGCTCAGAACGTACTTTCCTGCGCATTTGGTCTGCATCCAGACCGGTATACGCTTTTCCATCAATGGAAGAAAGCAGTGCTAACTCTCGGTCGATGTCTTCATCGGAGACATCGATCTTGTATTCCTTCGCAGCTGTTTCCATGACTTTATCATTCACTAAGTCAAGCAGCACTTCACGGCCTACCTTTTTTTCCATTGCCGTCATCCATTCTTCACGCTTGATTGGTTTTCCGGCAACAGACGCCACTTCTTCACCCGCTTGGAATGGACTTTCCGCTTTATCAGGAATGAGCCAGCCAATGAACCAAAACAGATTGCCCAGTGCTAAAATCGCAATCACCAGAACGAGAGGTTTTGTTTTTAATCGTCGTTTCTGAGGCTCGTTCACTCCCCGATTACGATCCAGACCGGATTTCATCGACAAATTCCTTTAACTCTTCTTTTGAATAGATGTATTTTTCCAGGCAGAAATGACATTCCGCCTCGGCCTGACCATCTTCATTCATCATAGAATTGATTTCTTCTTCCCCTAAGCTTTTAATCGCAGTCCCGAAACGTTCTTTCGAGCAGTTACAATCAAAGCTGACTTCCATTTGGTCAACGACTCGGACATTTTCCTTCCCAAGAACTTCTTCCAAAACCTCTTCCGGAGTCAGTCCGCGGTCGATCATTTTAGAGATCGGTTCCATCTGACTAATACGCCGCTCCAATTCCGTTATTGTTTCATCCGTTGCACCAGGCATTACTTGGAGAATGAAACCGCCAGAAGCTTTTACGGTGTTGTCCGGATTAACGAGCACTCCGAGTGCAACAGCAGAAGGGACTTGCTCCGAGACAACAAAATACTGCGTGAAGTCTTCTGCAATTTCTCCAGAAACGATTGGAGTTTGTCCTGTGAACATATCCCGCAATCCAAGATCCTTCACGACCGTAAGCATTCCTTCTGTTCCTACAGCGCGGCGGACATCCAATTTCCCGTGTGCATTCAAGTCGAAGTGCGTTTGCGGATTCAGCGCATATCCGCGAATATGTCCTTTTGCATCGGCATCTGACACAATTGCACCAAGCGGGCCATTTCCGTCCACTTTCACCGTCAGCTTGTCCTCACCTTTCATCATTGCACCCATCATGACAGTCGCACTCATAGTACGGCCTATCGCAGCCGTTGCAGTTGGCCAAGAATAGTGGCGGCGCTGCATTTCACTCACCGCTTCAGTAGTTCGCGCAGCATACGCCCGGATTGTACCGTCAAACGCTAACGCTTTTATAAGATAATCATTCATTTACCATTCTCTCCTTGTTGGTTACGTTCATGAATCAGTTTTAACCCTTTTAACGTGAGATAGTCATCCACAACATCGATTACATCTGTCTCTTTTCCGATAAGCGGAGCAAGTCCTCCCGTTGCAATAACGGTCGGCACCTTTTTACTTTCCGCTTTCATCCGACCGACAAGTCCTTCGACTTGGCCTACATATCCATATAGAATACCCGCTTGCATGGCAGAAACAGTATTCTTTCCAACCACATGATCCGGCCGGGTCAGTTCCACCCGCGGCAATTTAGAAGCACGGTCGAACAGCGCTTCCATCGAGATATTAATACCAGGAGCAATCGCGCCGCCCATGTATTCCGCGTGTTCGTTCACGTAACAGTACGTGGTTGCTGTACCGAAATCGACAATTATGAGCGGGCTGCCATATTCATGTATCGCAGCTACCGCATTCACGATTCGATCCGCACCGACTTCTCTTGGATTTTCATATTTAATGTTAAGTCCTGTTTTCACGCCAGGGCCCACGATGACAGGCTCCTGATTGAAATACTTTTTGCACATTTGTTCAAGCGGGAACATTACAGGCGGTACAACAGACGAAATGATAATACCTGTGATATCTGTAAACTCAAGTCCGACATGCGAAAATAACGCCTTTACTTGCATTGCATATTCGTCTTCTGTTTTTTGCCGGTATGTTTCCATCCGCCAATGATGCTTCAACTCCGTACCTTCATAGACACCGAGTACAATATTCGTATTACCTGTATCTAAAACTAAGAGCATGACTGATTCCTCACTAACCTCAATAGTCTTTTTTCCCTCACATCATACCACAAATCATTTCAAAAAAAACAGCTGACTGTCTTTTGACGGACAGTCAGCTGGTTATAATTAATCTCTTCGTTTTTCGTCAATCGAGTCAAGTGGCTCATTTGTTCCTTCGCTATCCGGTAAATCACCAACAGACGGATCTGCAGGAGCACCAGTAACATCAGGATTCGCATCACTTTCAGCACCCTCGCCAACTTCTTTACGCTCATACGGGCGGTCAGGAAGTGTACCGTGGTCTTTCAAGTGATTGATTTGTTCTGCATCGAGCGTTTCTACTTCTAGAAGCGTCTTCGCGATCAAATCGAGCAGGCTCCGGTTTTCGGTAAGAATCCGTTTTGTCCGCTCATACTCACCTTTGATAATTGACTGCATTTCCTGGTCAATTTCATAAGCAATCGAATCTGAATAATTCTGTTCGGAATTGAAGTCACGGCCTAGGAAGACGTTTCCGCCTTGTGCTTGACCAAACTGCATCGGTCCGAGCTTATCACTCATTCCGTACTCCGTTACCATGGAACGCGCGATACCGGTTGCCCGCTGGAAGTCATTGTGAGCACCTGTAGAAACTTCACCAAGAACAATTTCTTCCGATACGCGTCCGCCGAGAAGTCCTGCGATTTTGTCGAGGAGTTCCGGCTTCGTCATGAAGTAACGGTCTTCTTTAGGAAGCATGACAGCGTAACCGCCTGCTTGCCCGCGAGGCACAATCGTAACCTTGTGTACAATCTCTGCATCATCGAGCATAAGACCGACAACAACGTGACCCGCTTCGTGGTTCGCAACAATCTTGCGTTCTTTCTCAGAAATGACACGACTTGTTTTCGCGGTACCCGCAATAACACGGTCGGTCGCTTCGTCGATGTCCGACATATCGATTGTTGTTTTGTTGCGTCTTGCAGCAACAAGCGCTGATTCGTTCAAGAGGTTCTCCAGATCTGCACCCGAGAAACCTGGTGTCCGTTGTGCAAGTGCTTTAAGATTAACCGTTTCGTCAAGCGGCTTATTGCGAGCGTGTACTTTAAGTACCGCTTCACGCCCCTTAACATCTGGACGGCCTACAGTGATTTGACGGTCAAAACGACCTGGACGCAATAACGCCGGATCCAGAATGTCTGGACGGTTTGTTGCTGCTACGATGATAATTCCTTCGTTTTCGCCGAAACCATCCATCTCAACGAGCAACTGGTTCAACGTCTGTTCACGCTCATCGTGTCCGCCGCCGAGGCCTGCGCCACGCTGACGTCCAACAGCGTCAATTTCATCGATGAAGATAATACATGGTGCATTTTTCTTTGCATTTTCAAACAAGTCACGAACACGTGAAGCTCCGACACCCACAAACATCTCAACGAAATCAGAACCTGAGATCGAGAAGAATGGAACGCCCGCTTCACCGGCAACTGCACGAGCCAGCAAAGTTTTACCCGTACCTGGAGGTCCTACAAGAAGGATACCTTTAGGAATACGTGCACCAACGGCAGCGAATTTACGAGGATCTTTCAGGAAGTCGACTACTTCGACGAGCTCCTGCTTCTCTTCATCCGCACCTGCGACATCTGTAAAGCGTACTTTCTTACGGTCATCGGTATGCAATTTCGCTTTGCTTTTCCCGAAATTCATAACCTTGCCGCCACCACCGCCACCTTGAGCTTGGTTCAACAAGAAGAAGAACAAGATGATGATAATGATAAATGGCACTAGGCCGGTAAAGAATGAAACCCAAGCGCTTGTTTCTGGCGCTGGCAAAATTTCTACTTTCGCGTTCTTTGCAAGTGCAAGTTCGCGAATATCGTTCATTGTCATCTCATCATTCATCGGAACATTCGTAGTGAAAGTTGCATCGTCTTTCGCGTTTTTCATATGCCCTTTAACTTCTAACACTAGTTGGACAGGCTGAATTTCGACAGACTCTACTTTCTCTTGTTCTAATGCTGTGAGAAATTCGTCATAACGGATCTTTTCCATCTTTGGGTTCGGATTGTTCAGCGAACTGAAAATTCCCATGATCGCTAGAAAAATCAGCCCATATAATAGAAAGTATCGAAATATTCGATTCATCCCAAGCCTCCTCATTTCTTCAACAGAAAACTATTGACAATCTTATCACATATGCAATTTGAATCACAAAGAAAATGCCTTAAGAAAAAAGCCTTATGACACTTGTCTCTTAAAGGGTCCAAAAAGCACTTACGTCGTGTAGATTTCTTTCTTCAAAACACCGATGTATGGAAGATTGCGGTACTTTTCTGCGTAGTCAAGTCCGTATCCAACTACAAATGCATCTGGAACTTCAAAGCCTACCATGTCTGCTTTCAAATCAACCTTGCGACCTGTCGGCTTGTCTAGAAGCGTTACAATTTTAATCGACTTCGCTTTACGGTACTTAAATAGCTCTACAAGATACTTAAGTGTTTTTCCGCTGTCAATAATATCTTCAACGATTAAAATATCGCGGCCTTCTACACTCGCATTCAAGTCTTTGATGATTTTAACTTCGCCCGAAGAAACTGTTGCATTCCCATAGCTAGAAACATCCATGAAATCAAGTTCTATGTATGCATCGAACCGTTTAATAAGATCACTCATGAATGGCAAAGCGCCTTTTAGTACACCAATAGCAAGTGGAAACTTGTCTTGGTATTCCTCTGTTAACTGCTTGCCAAGTTCTGCTACCTTTTCTTGCAGTTGTTCTTCAGAGATCAGAACTTCTTGAATATCTTTTTCCAACATGAAAAAATTCCTCCTAAAATGTGTATGTCTGAAAAATGTACAGCAGTTACTGTCATTCAGGCCAGACCATCAACAGTATGTACGCCTGATCAGCAGACGTTTTTTTGGTAAATGAATCACTGTAACGAACGCCAGGAACGGCACAAATGTCTCCCTGCTCAGATACGATAACTGGCAGTCTGTCTCGCACCGATTGTTTTACTTTCTCATCAATCAGCAAACGGCTTAACCGCTTAGGGTGTTCCATTCCACTCAATCGAATCCGATCTCCGGATTGTCTCGATCGAATTAAGGAAGGAAGCCCACCATCTTCCGAATGAAAATAACGCCAGTCGGTCATATCGTCTAGCGTGGCTGTATCTACAGCGGAGGACTTGCACCAGCGCAGCTTCATTTGTCCCCATTGAACCCATTCATCCGGCGGAAATGGAACGACCCGATCTGCCGGATCTTCTTCTGCCTGAACAAACGTTGAAATCCCATAGTCCCTTTGCAGCAGCCACCTATTTGGAAGACTAATTAATGCACTTCCGGTGTCTGCTGACAATTGACGTATGAGCTGATTCAACAAGTCACTATTATAAATTGCAGGTATAGTTTCCCCATCGTAAAGATACTTTAATAGTAGAGGAACTACCCTCTTTTGTAAAGCCGGGTGCATAGACCGAAATTCAGCTGAATGAATAATCGGTATCCCTTTATCCGTAAAGGTTAAGAGGTGTTTCAGCTGTTCTTCTGCCAGACTCTCAAGAAAGGCATCTTCTTCTTGCAAAACACCTGCCATTCGTACAGAAGTCTCTGCTGCTGAAGGCTGTTCGTTCAGTAAAACAGGAACGATATGATGACGATACCGATTACGGGTATAGTCGTCTTTTTCATTACTTGGATCTTCTCTAAATGGCAAGCTATACTGTTCAGCATACGCATATAAGTCCGTTTTCATAAGTGTTAGAAATGGCCGTACCAGCTGCCCTGTGCCAAAAGGTCTGGTTATGGGCATACCTTGAGGCCGTTTACCTCTTGCAAGCTGCATTAAAATTGTTTCCAGCTGATCTTCCGCGTGATGAGCAACCGCAAGAACCGTAAACCCCTTCTGGCACATCGTTTCTTCGAATAATGAATAACGTCCAGTCCGGCAAACTTCTTGAAGATTCCCTCCATGTGCTTTCAACAAATCCGGAACCGGTAAAGTCGTCCCGTAGAATGGAACGGCGAGACGTTCGCAAAGTTGTTGAACAACCTTACCATCTGTTGCAGATTCTTCCCCCCGAAGACAATGATCAACGTGTATAGCTCCAACTTCAATCTCCAAACTCTTGCAGTACCTGCTTAAATAATGCAGCAGCACGACCGAGTCCACTCCTCCTGAGCACGCGACTAATACTCGGTCATCGTTACGCACTAATCGTTGCTGGCGGATGAAGGCCGGCACCTTCTTAAATCGATTCTCCTTCACCTGAACCACCTCCGCCATTTTCTCTCTTCATCCTACCACTTTTTGGCGAAAAAGTGAGGGTGTACGTACTTTAACACTCGACCACCTTGGCACAATGTGGTCCATTTTCATAACAAGTACCGTACGGTCGTCCGCCGTGGTTTTATATTTACGTTCCATTTCCCCCATAATTCGGTCTGCCAGTGCATCACACTCCAGTTCAGCATGAACGTCAAGCATTTGCCATAGAGACTTTTCTTGCTGTTCAAGCGGGATGTCTCCATTGAACATTCCATCTGTCATCATGACGATGATATCTCCCGACTTCAATTCTTCGTTCTTCGCTTCTACTGTAAAGGACGGTAAGAAACCGAATGGAACCGCTTTGCTGTCTACACGTAAAAACTCATCGCCCCGCTTAATATACGTACTCATAGATCCTGCTTTCCACGACCACAATCTTCCGTCTTGTAAATCGACAAGTGCTAAGTCCAGTGTCGCATACATATCATCCAGTCCATTCAATGCCATCATATAATGCAGCGTATGCATTGCTGTTTCCGGTCCCATTTTGCGGTCCAAACATTCGCGCATCAACCGAATGACTTTCTGGCTTTCATAGTAGGCGTTCATATCTTGTCCCATTCCATCCGATAGCAAGACTGCAGTTAAGCCATCATGTATCGGGAAAACTTCATAGGCATCCCCCGCGTAGAAAGAACCGCCTCCAGCCGTTGCCATAACACCATATTGCATAGAAAAACGAACTGCAGATGTGAAAGTTAACTGTAAATGGGCAAATGGCTGCTCTCTCAACAACGCCTTTTCTACTTGGAACGGCTCTTGATACATCTCTTCGAGTATCGGCAGAATCAGCCTTTCTGCTACAGTCGTATCGGTTTCAAAGGATGAACGTCTTTCCGGAATCGAACAAACGATGCGCATTGCCCCTTTTTCCTCCGATAAAATATCAATTTGGAAGAAGTCAATGCCCTGAGCTCTCAAGCTCTTGCCTAGTTCTTCTTCTGATGGCCGATAAATCGTCACGTCTTCTTTAATTTCATTCATCATATTCTCTAAATGGGTGCTCATATCACGCAATTGTAACGCGAGCATCTTTCGACCGTGCTGCAATTGACCCATCAGCAGCCGATCTGCACCGCGTTCTTCTAATTCTTCCAGCAATCCAGTATGGCGTACACATTTGTATCTGATTTTCTCTTCCACTCGATGCCGTGCTGCTTTTTTCGTGGCAGAATACGTTGACTCCCATTCAGACAGCAAATTAGGCATACTGTCGTCTTGTGATGCCCAGCATTTCGAGTAACGGAAACAAGATCGGCACGCACTGGGCGTTTCTTGTACTTGCTCCAGTTGGCGTGATTCTTGAACTGGGAACTGATCGTTCACCATTGTCGACATAAAGGAAGCAAATTGCTGGAAGTCCGTCAGTTGTTCATCCAACCTGCGTGCCAGCCATTGCTGGCGTTTTTCGGATAAATCCTGATGCTCCGGCACAAGGACTTCACGGACCGATGCGAGCCGTTTCGACGGAATCAGTAAAAATAGAAGCGTCGCCGCACCTATTGTCGCAAAATGGGTTTCATCAAGAGGCAGCGTCAAATCATATAATAGGAAAAAGACAGATGCAAACAGCCCTCCTGTTGCGACACCCAGCTTCCCGAACCCTTTCATAGATCCTGCAGCAAACCCAGTCATACCATAGACCGTCATCATCCCTGTAAACGACAGTTCCGCCATTCCCGTTATGGCTGCAATGAGCATGGCGATTGTCGTCGAAAATAACACGCCCCCTGTAAGAGCTGCAATTAAGATTGCAGTATAAAGTAATAACCCTGGAATTGAAATGTACCCGATAATTAGATTGTTCATTCCCGTTGTAGCCATAGCGGCGACGATACAGGCAGCTCCCAGTTGCTCTGCCCGCCACGGCGTATACAATAACTTGTCCACTTGCGGAAATGCCAGAAATAGAAAGAACGTCATGAGCAATGCGAGCAATGCCTCAAATCCGATTGCAAGCTGTATGTTTAGCGGCGGTTGTCCTGCATACATAATGAGCTGCCAGAATACTTGTGTAAAAATCACAGTTCCTGCAACTGTAAGAGGCACCGATTTCCGGGTAAACGGATGTCGAATGACAAGGTTGAATAGTAGTAATTGCAATATGAAGATAATAGATTGTCCCAGACCGACGAACAAACTTCCACTGATCCCGCCAATGAACACCGGAAGCATATACTTAGGATAGCGAATCGCAGCTAACGCCCAGACAGGCAAGAAAAACGGTACCGCTGCGTCAAACAGCACAGCCTGCGATAAAAAGAACGATCCGATTGTGAATAGAAACGTTGTCAATAAGTGCACTTTCCGTTGTAAGATTGACCCAACCACACCTTGAACTTGCTGACCCAGTGATCTCTCTGTATTACTGCTGATCATCTTCATTTCTCATTCCCCCTATGATCTATTGCCGTTAGTATACAGGCTAGTTGTCTAATAATTTGTCTGTTCCTGACACCTGGTCCTAAAAACATTTCGACTGTTTCCGGGGATGTTTTCTTTCTAGGGAGATTGTGTGTGATGATCCCCATTTCAGCGCAGTATGATTGGGTTTATAGGCGATTGCTTTTATATTTCAAGAAACCGTTGACAGATCAGAAAATAATCTGTATGATAAACAAGGTCGTGAACATCACGTTGACGAGCATTCCAACGGCGGCGTAGCTCAGCTGGCTAGAGCGTACGGTTCATACCCGTGAGGTCGGGGGTTCGATCCCCTCTGCCGCCATATAAAAATGTGTTGAAAAGGACTTGTCCACTTGGACAAGTCCTTTTTTGTGTTTGTGTGAGGCGGAATTGCTTAAGACTCTTGAAATTTGGCCATAACCCATGGAATGCGCTTATAAACTCAACAATGTAATCATAACTCACGCATTCCGCTCATAAACTCAGCTTTCTGATCATAACCCCCGCATTCCGCTCATAAACTCGGCTTTCTGATCATAACCCTCGCATTCCGCTCATAAACTCAGCTTTCTGATCATAACCCCCGCATTCCGCTCATAAACTCAGCTTTCTGATCATAACCCTCACATTCCGCTCATAAACTCAGCATTCTGATCATAACCCTCGCATTCCGCTCATAAACTCAGCATTCTGATCATAACCCTCGCATTCCGCTCATAAACTCAACAATCTGATCATAACCCTCGCATTCCGCTCATAAACTCACCATTCTGATCATAACCCTCGATTTCCGCTCATAAACTCAGCAATCTGATCATAACTACAGCTACCGAGCTTCCCCCATCAAGCACTTATTCAACTGCCTAAAAAATAAATTGGCAGCGCTTCGCTTATTTTCTATCAAATACTTTGCGCCAGTCAGCATTAAACTCACCCAGAATCGATTTATCCAGCAGTCTAATTGCCAACACACTAAAAAAAGCTGAGTGTGCGCAATTGCGCATCCTCAGCTTTTATCTATAAGACATTTTTTCCTGCATTGAAACAGCTCAACAGGGTCGTTTCCAACCGAAATAAAGCGTGTTAGCCTCTGCGTGCTCCGCGTCCTCCGCGTTTTGACTCAGTTGCTCGCTTAAGTGTTGTTAGACGTTCCTCGCTGTCCTTCATGAATTTCGCCATTTTTGTCTCGAAATTCTCTGGACGCTCAGGAGGACGTCCCCCACCCTGACGAGGGCGTGACGGTCGCTGCGGGCGCTGCGGCCGTTGTTCCGATTCCGGTTTTGCTTTCCGGATCGACAAGCCAATCTTGCCATCAGAACCGACGTTCATGACTTTCACTTCAACCATGTCGCCGACTTTTAAATGGTCATTAATATCTTTGACGTAGTTGTCTGCCACTTCACTGATGTGGACGAGTCCTGTTACGCCGGTTGGCAATTCAACGAATGCCCCAAAATTTGTAATCCCTGTCACTTTACCCTCTAATTTGCTGCCTACTTCAATTGACATAAAAAAAATGCTCCTCCTTAGAATTTAAGCGGGCTCCTGTTTCAGAAGCCTAGCAACCGTTTTTACGGGTCTTGCCTGCGCAAGATTCCTACTTTCATTATATCCAACAAAAAAAGAGTGTCAATAAGACTACTCTTTTCCGTCGTCTTTTTTGTTTAATTTTTTCTTCCCTTCCGGAAGGGAAAAGATAATTTCATTCTTGTTGGAAACGAAGTATTCCTTACGTGCAAGCTTTGCAATGTACTCTTCGTCATCCAGTTTCAACAACTGTTTCTTCAGTTGTTCCTGCTCACTAGTCTTAACGGCCAGCTGTTCGATCAGTTCCTGTTTTTCTTGTTGTTTTGAGGCCAACATCTTTTTCTGTTGGTGATTGTAGCTCGCAATGCCTCCGAATGTGACGACAACAATCATTGCAAAAATGAGCAGCTTCACTTTAAGCCGCTTTTTCTGCTTACGCCGCCAGTCCTCTTTTCGTTGCATGGAGCGGACATATTCAGTTTCAATCGATGCAACCGATGAGGAAGAAACCTTCCTAGCCTTTTGCTCCATCTCCTGCACATCCCCTCAATTACAATTTTACAGATATCTTAATTATATAGTATACGTTACTTTGGCTTTTTTTTGAAGTGATATCTGAAAAATCTATTGTAAATGAATTGAAAGGGCCGGAATACAAGCAAAATTATCGCTTGAATCACTCGGAATATATATCGGATGAACCAAAATAAAATCCGGAAAACGAATAGAATCGGACGGATGAGCACTGCAATAATAATTCTTCCTAAAAGTCTAAAGGGTTTATGGAAAACTGTTGCATACAGCAGCAATCCCGACAGTTGGGCGAGCGGGTCGTACATCCGCCACGCCCCATCTCGAAAAACAAACAACACAGCAAATGCGAAGCATCCTGCAAGCAGCCACCCCAGTGTTTCAAGCCAAATGGCGCTTTTGCGAATTATGGACGCCTTCCCTGTATTGGCAATCCCCGTTCCCAGCATATCCATGAATGCGCCTGCGATGATTCCCGTTCCCATCATCGCAAGCAAGCTCACAAACTGCGCGGAGATGCTCATCCGAACAATTTATGGAGGAAATTACGTGAACCTGTCTCTTCTTCATCGTACTGAAGCGTGGCAACAGATCCCTCAAGAGTGAGAAGTCCCTTGTCCACATCCAAGTGAACGATGCGTAATTCTTCCCCTTTAATGGTAAGCATCCCTTGCGATGTGCGGACTAAGAACTCTTCCTGGTCAAACCGGTCGATCGTTTTAACAGATGTAAGATCCATTCGTTTGCGGTTCCGCATGGTCACGACGTGATCACCGGATGGAATTGTGTAAGCTGGGCTTTCAGTTTGAATTTGCATAGTCTGTCCCCCTGTCTGATTTGTACACTGCCATCCTATGCGCCCGCAACAAAAAACATGACAGGAAATTTCCTGTCATGTCTAATCAGTCTTCATCATCTACAAATTCAGGGTCCACTTTTTCAAGTTTCTCTTCCTTCATGATCGTGTACATCATAGCAGCATCTTCTTTTTTCGTAGATGCCTTCAGCTCATTTACCTTAACCGTTACGATCTTTTGCCCGAAGCGAATGGCAAGTTCATTTCCCGGCGCCACATCAGACGACGCTTTCGCCACTTTGCCGTCAATCGTAATACGGCCCTGGTCCGCTACTTGTTTTGCAAGGGTTCTTCTTTTGATTAACCGTGACACTTTCAAGAATTTATCAAGTCTCATCTTGGTTTCCTCCAATTCGTTTTGCTTGCTGCCAAAATTCTTCAAGTTCATCTACTGTATAATCGTCAAACGACCCGCGGCCTGCTGTTACAGAACGCTCGATGTAAGAAAAACGATTACTAAATTTCTGATTGGCGTGCTGCATGGCTTCCTCAGGAGATAGTTTTAAGAAACGCGCGATATTCACAAGCGTGAAAAAGACGTCCCCGAGCTCATCTGTCCGTGAGTCCTGAGTTCCCTCTGCCACTTCAACCTTGAATTCCTGCCACTCCTCTTCGAACTTTTCAAACGCACCTGCAACATCCGGCCAGTCAAATCCAACTCGCGCGGCAGCTTTCTGGTAGTTGAACGACGTCAGAAGAGACGAACTGGATAACGCTTGCCCATCCAGCAATGAATCCTTCTTCGGTTTCTCTTCACTCTTAATATCTTGCCAGTTTTTCAAGACTTCATCAGAATCCGCCACTTCAATTTCCCCAAATACGTGCGGGTGTCTGCGAATCATCTTATCGCCAACTGCCTGCAAAATGTCCTCGATCGTGAAGTATCCATCATCCTCGCCGATTTGCGCATGCAAGAATACTTGCAGCAGTACATCACCTAATTCTTCAATCAAATCATTATCATCTTCACGGTCAATCGCGTCCAGCACTTCATGTGCTTCTTCAATCATGAATCGCTTCAACGATTCATGTGTCTGCTCGCGATCCCATGGACATCCTTCAGGACTCCGCAGTTTTGCGATAATCTCGCGGAATGTCTGCCATTCTTTTAAACGATCCGTCTGTTCAACGACGGGCGGCACGTAAACAGTCGTTAAATTATCGATACGTGTTTCCCGGTCCAGTTCAACTAGAGGAACGGTACGCACTTCTTCACCAGACGTGCCCGCAGCTGTCACGATTGTGACGGGATGGTCCACTGCGTACTTTTCCAAGAGCGTCAATTTCACGTCCGACGCAACGAATGAATCATACACTTGGCCAATCAGAACGTGCTGACGCATCTGCACATCGTCTTGACGTAACTCTGTGCCGTCTACTAACTGAAATCCTTCAATCGGATCAATCCGAAGCGCAGCAAATATTGGATCCAGGAAGCTATTCCCTCCTGCAATGTCGAGAATAGCCTGCCCCGTCTTTTCCCGCTCAATGAGCAATTGAACCGTCCGCTCCGCAACGAGTGGATGACCCGGCACTGCATACGTGACTGCATGTTCTTCCGCCATCTTCAATAACCGCTCTACGATTTCATCGTAAACTGCTTCAAACGCATCTTGAGATTCGTACACATTGTCAAAACTCGTCATTTGTACGCCTTCAGATTTCAATTCGTCTACCGCTGGATGCTGATCTGTACGGACAACGAGTGTCTGTGCAGCTTTTAGTTTACGATAAACACCAACGGAAAGCTGATCCAGTTCACCTGAACCAAGTCCTACAATTGTAATTGGATACATGCTATCACCTTTTCTTTTTCGTCAATAATAATTGTACGCGTGCCAATCGCTTCCCGAAAGGCAGCAAATACCAGTCTCTTTCTGCCAAGATGCGGGCTTTCATAATAATCACTAAGAATACGAGAGCCCCTACTACGACTGCTGGAAACGCAGAAAGTGCTGCAACAGATCTTGAGCCCGCGTCCTGAGTAACGGTCTTCATAATTGTTAACCACAATTCAACTATGCCCCCCATCGCAACCGTCGCGAGTAAAATCCAACCGTAAAAACGTACTGGGGCCAGCTGTTCTGGATATCTCCGCTTAAAGTAAATGAGTAAGGCTGCCGCAGTTATGGCGAAGCCTATGTTTCCAGCAACTGCTGCACCCGTTATTCCGTATAGCGGAATAAGCAGGACGTTCGAGATGATTTTCACTCCAAAGCCGAAGAGCAGAAGAATTGCTGGAACTTTGCCTGAGCCTGAACCTTGCAAAATTGCACACAGAGGCAAAATTAAAGACAGCCAGAAAACTTGTATGCAATAGACAGCAAGTGCGAATGATCCTTCATCCGTTTCAAACAGCAGGACATTTACCTGAGGCAATAATAGAGCAAGTCCTGCCGCCGCTGCCCAGCCAAACATAATGGCTACGCGGTATGTCAACTGAACAAACGTCCATGCACTGCGTCCCTCGGATTTTGCGGTATGGTGTGCAATGAGCGGAACAATCGCCATGGCAAGTGTTGTTGCAATGAGACTGCCTAGCTGTACTAGCGGCTGCCCGCGGTCGTATACCCCTTTTTCCATCATTGCCATGTCTTCATGAACGCCTGATTCCTTCAATAAATTCAAAACGGTAAACGCATCCGCCATCTGATACAGCAGCAATATAAGTGAGCTTGCGCTGATACTTAAACTAATCAGTGTGAGTTCTTTAATTACTTTTCTTTTATCAATAGCTGCGGCAGGGACCCGTACTGATTTCCGGCTCCAAAACGCAAGCAGGATGACACCTGCCGTCTGACCGATAACAGCTCCCCATACAGCAACTGTTCCGGTTTCGTATAACGAAGCACCGGATTGGACCGCTGCCCAAGTGCCGATTAAAATAATGGCCACTCGAATTCCTTGTTCACCTACGTTTGAAACTGCGATTGGTACCATTTCGCCACGTGATTGAAAGGTTCCTTTAAATACAGCAAGAAAAGGCATGACGAGCAGTACATAAGCGCCGGTACGCAATAGCGGTGCCAATTCAGCGTCGCCCATGAGAGCGGCAATTAAAGACGCCCCTGAAAACAGAGTGGCGAACGCAATGAGACTTAAAACACCTAAGTATACAAAAGATAACCTTAAAATGGCACGACGTTCTTCAGCACGCTGTGTACTTGCCAATAATTTGGATATTGCAACTGCCGCTCCGTACGTTGTCCAGATAATGAAGATCCCAATGAAAGGATATACTTGTTGATAAATATAAAACCCTTTGTCCCCGACCAAGTTTTGAAATGGAACGCGATAGACAGCCCCAAGCAATTTCACGATTAGTGCAGATATCGTTAAGATCGAGGCACCTTTCATGAATGTTTTCATATTCCATTCCGATGCCGCCATACTGAATCCTCTTTCGTCTTGTAGATGGTGTCCATTATACCATTCGAAACTCGAAACGACAGCATGACGGGACACGCACAAAAAAACCTGCACATCCCGATGTACTCAGGTTGTGCAGGTGCATTATTGTTCCATTTGTTTTGCCAAAAACAGAGCTGCCGTTTCAGCAGTTTTCTGTTCCGCTTCACCAATGAAATGGACTTTGGAGAGAAGGTAAATGGCTCCAATCGTATCGCCGTTTACGACAATGGGCGTCACACAATACGATTTCACCTGTTCGGTTTGTCCAGGTACCCATTCAACCGTCTTCTCCAACTTTTCAGTGATCATTGTACGCTTCGTTAACATTTCTTCTGCATCCGCAGAGATTTGCCGATTCATGTAGTCTTTTTTCGCAAGCCCCGCTACAGCAATTACTTCATCCCGATCACTGATGAGTGTCGGAGTACCAAGTGTTTGATAAAGGGTTTCAGCGTATTCTACTGCAAACTGGCCGAGCTCTGAAATCGGGGAATATTTCTTTAAAATGACTTCCCCATCACGGTCTGTAAAAATTTCGAGTGGATCTCCTTCTCGTATCCGAAGTGTTCGTCTAATCTCTTTCGGGATGACCACTCTTCCTAAGTCATCGATTCTGCGGACGATACCGGTTGCCTTCATGCATGATGCCTCACTTTCCATATGAAATCCGCGCTACGGTTTCAGTATGCTTCATACATGGGCATTTTATGCAGTGGTGGCTCTATCCGGCATCGACTTCAGATGTTTCCTTAGATGCATCTTGTAAAAGCTGCATAATCGCTTCCAATATATCGAACTCCGTGTGCTGTCCTAATCGTCGATCATCGATTTTAATGAGTAAAGTACCATTATCCATAGTAAATCCGACAGCCCGACCGTAATTGAGCGTCTCCGAAACAAGTTTGGCTCCATCTATTTTTGCGGTTCCTTCGGATGAAAAGCGAATTTCAATCATTGCTTGCCGTTTCTTAATCGATACCACGCCTGCTGCTTTCCCCCATGCCTTGATGCGTCCGACACGCATTAATAATTCAGCTTCGAATGGCAAGTCCCCGAAGCGGTCTGTCATTTCATCCCACAACTCGTTAAAGTCTTCTTCTGCTTCAATTGCTTTAACACGTTTGTACATCTGGATTTTTTGATAGCCGTCTTTAATGTACGTATCCGGTAAGTAGGCGTTGATTGGGAGTGAAATTTCCAAATCGGGACGATCCTCTTTAGAAATACCTGTCTGTTTCTCTTCAACTGCGTCTTGCAGCATTTGTGAATACAAGTCAAACCCGACAGAGTCGATGAATCCATGCTGCTGGGAACCGAGCAGATTTCCTGCGCCGCGGATAGACAAATCACGCATCGCGATTTTAAAACCTGAACCTAGTTCCGTGAACTCTTTGATCGCTTGAAGCCGGTTTTCCGCAACTTCCGTTAGCACTTTGTCACGTTCATATAGGAAATACGCGTATGCCACACGATTTGAACGTCCGACTCGCCCTCTTAGCTGATACAACTGAGAAAGTCCCATTCGATCTGCGTTGTGTACAAGCAGCGTATTGACGTTCGGGATATCGATTCCCGTTTCAATGATCGTTGTCGTAACAAGAACGTCGTATTCCCCCTCGAGGAAACTAAGAATGACTTCCTCTAATGCCGCTTCCCCCATTTGTCCATGGGCAAAGCCGACACGAGCTTCAGGAACAAGCTGACGGATTTCATCCACCTTCTTCGCCATGTCCTCCACTCGATTATAGAGATAGAAGACCTGGCCGCCTCGGGACATCTCACGTTCTATGGCTTCACGTGTTAACGCAAGGTTATTTTCCATGACATACGTTTGAACAGGGAAACGGTTCGCTGGCGGCGTTTCGATAATAGACAAATCTCGGACTCCGATCATGGACATATGCAGCGTTCTTGGAATCGGTGTGGCCGTTAGTGTTAAGACATCGACATTCGTCTTCAGCTGCTTTAGTTTTTCTTTGTGCGTGACACCGAAACGCTGTTCTTCATCGACGATCAGAAGTCCAAGGTCTTGATAGGCTACATCTTTAGAAAGCAGTCGGTGCGTCCCTACGACAACATCGATTGTTCCATTTTTAAGCCCTTTTTTCGTTTCTGTTTGTTGTTTCTTGGAGCGGAAACGATTTAACAACGATACTTCTAGCGGAAAGTCTGCAAACCTGGCCTTCATAGTCTCATAGTGCTGCTGCGCTAAAATGGTGGTCGGTACTAGGAATGCAACTTGTTTTCCGTCTGAAACCGCTTTGAAAGCAGCTCGGATCGCCACTTCCGTTTTCCCGTAACCAACGTCCCCGCACAACAGCCGATCCATTGGCCGTTCCTTTTCCATATCCTGTTTCACTTCCACAATCGAGCGGAGCTGATCCTCCGTTTCCTCATAAGGAAACGCATTTTCAAACGAACGCTGAAGATCATCGTCTTCAGAAAACGCATAGCCTTTTTGTGCTTCTCGTTCTGCGTAGAGTTTAATAAGATCATCTGCAATATCTTTTACCGCAGCAGTAACTTTTGTTTTTGTCTTCTTCCACTCGGCCCCGCCTAATTTATGAAGCTTCGGCTCCTTATCACCAGACGCCACATATTTTTGGATTAAGTCGATTTGATCCGCAGGGACAAACAGCTTGTCTTCGCCGCGGTACCGAATATCGAGATAGTCTTTGCTGATCCCGCTGACTTCCAATGTGACGACCCCATAGTACTTACCAATACCATGATTGACGTGAACGATGTAATCGCCAGGTTGGATTTCCGAGTAATTCTTAATTCGTTCAGCATTCGATGCCTTTTGCGGACGTGTCTTGCGCTTCGGTTTCCCTTTAAAAAGTTCCCCGTCCGTAATAACGGCAAGACGTTGCAGCGGGAGTTCAAAGCCCGCATGCAGACTGCCGTCCACTACTGTTATCATGCCTTCTTTTGTCGCGGCTCCATTCTCTGTTGCATCAATATCATAGTCCTGCAAAATAGAGTGAACCTGATCGACACGTTCTTTCCCTTCAGCAAGGATGAACACATTGAACTGATTGTGCTGCCAACGTTCCATTTCGGACTTCAACAAATTCATTTGCCCGTGGAACTGCTGCATCGGTTTGCATGAATACGAGATGATTTCCTTCACCGTTATTCCAGGCAAACTTCTTGTGAATAACGACATGTAAATCGTTTTCGTATTCAATGCTGCATGGGCTTCTGTAAATGAAACAGATAACTTGGCGTCATGAACAATTTTCCCTTCCTCCAATAAAGACATGCGCCATTCTTCTTCATCTTTTTCAAGGGTTGCTGCGGTTTCTTGTATGCGATTGATTTCATCAAACACAACAAGTGCATTTTCCGGTAAATAACTTCCGAGTTCCGTTACTCTGTCTCCTGCAAATCCGGCGTACTTCACCATATTCTCAGGCTGAATACCCGACCTCATCAGTTCGATATCTCCTGATATTGAAAGCAATAAATTCTCTTTGACGAGCTCGTCTTTCACTTTCTTCAAGCTTTTAGAAAGTGCTGCCTCTAGCTTGTCTGCGATTTGCTGAAGGTCTTCCGCAGTCCATGTAAACTCATTTGCCGGCAGAAGAATCAGCTGGTCCAGCTTACCTGTAGACCGCTGATCTTCTGCAGAAAATGTTCGAATGGAATCGATATCTGTATCAAACAATTCAATTCTTACAGGATCTTCCGCAGTAAGCGGATAAACATCTAAAATACCGCCGCGCAATGCAAATTCACCGGGTGCTGTCACCATGTCTTGCCGGGTGTACCCCATACTCGTCAAGTGCTGCAGCCACTCATCTGTTTCAATGGAGTCCCCTACAGACGCGGATAATGTGCTGCTTTCCCATCTTTCTTTAGAAGGAACAATCTTTTTCAAACCCGCAACAGGGGTAATATAGATGCCTTCTGTCTGTGTCGCCAAATGATTTAGTGTATCGATACGTCCTGCACGAAGTTCAAAGCTGGCAAAAGCAAAATCTGCAGCAACCAGCTCTTCTGCAGGATATAAATGCACGTGAGATTCGCCCAATAGCTTGACGAGGTCCTCGTATGTACGCTGAGCTTGCAGCATATTGGGTGAAACAATGAGCATCGGACGGCCGGTGTCTGCTTGCAGTGCTTGGAATAGGAGTGTCTTTGCACCACCCGTTAATCCGGTTAGCAGCTGGCGGTCGTGTCCTTGTTTGAGTTCGCTCGTCAACCGCACCGTCTCTGCAGTCATTTCGTAGTAGTTTACTAGTGAATCCATTCAAATCCGTCCCTTTCTCCATGAAATGGATAAGCACAAAAAGCTTTGCACACCCGCAAAAGGTGCCAAAGCCAGGCTTCTTATTGAAGCCACTTATCAACTGTGTAGTATTCCGGAGACGCATGCATCGCGCGCTCGCACTGTTCGCAAATACAACGAACCTCGAGCCCTCCCTTATGGGTCACTTCGACAAAGCGCTCCTTGTTCGTTCCATCAGCCTTTAGTAATTCACGGATCGTTTCCTCAACGGATGCGAACGGAATTGAACCGATTTCAGTTTGGCAATGTTTACAACGATAAGAAATCACCCATACTGACCGCCTCTCTTTTTGTACAAGTATAGGCAGATATGAGGAGACTTATGCTTAAGCGCCGTTATATTCGTTCATAATCTCGAGAAATGGCCGGTCAGTCCAAGAACGACAAGCGGATGCACTTTTTTCCACGGCTTCTTGGATCATCGGCTGCTCATCTTTACTGAATGCACCTAATACGTAATCCGCAACACTCATAGGTCCATCAGGTCTTCCAACACCAATACGAATCCTATTGAATTCGTTAGTTCCTAAATGGGCAATCAATGATTTCATACCGTTATGTCCGCCAGCACCGCCTTTTGCGCGAAGACGCAACTTTCCAGGTGTCAAATCAAGATCATCATAAATGACGACAATTTCATCATCGTTCACTTCGTAATAATCCATGAGAGGACGCACACATTCACCGGATAGGTTCATATACGTTAACGGTTTGACGAGCATGACTTTTTCCGTTCCAACACGGACTGTAGTAATCATTCCATTGAATTTCGTTTGCATAGCAGGCGCGTTAAGCTGTTCTGCTAACAAGTCGATTGCTTGGAACCCGACATTATGACGGGTTGACGCATATTGTTTGCCCGGATTCCCGAGCCCGATTATCATTTTCATCTAATTACTCACTTTCTTTCAAAAAAATCGGCAAACGAAAAAACAAGCGCACGGGGTGCCGTGCGCTCTTTGTGATTATTCTTTGTCTTCGTCTTTCTCTTTTACAACTTCAGGTTCTGCAGTTTCACCAGCAGTCTCTTCATCGAGTGCTTCTAGTTCTGCTTCTGTACGAGGAGCAGAAATGAGAACAACCGTTTCTTCGTCTTCGTTCAAGATTTCATACTTCGCGCCAGCGCGCAGGTCTGAAATTTGAATTGCTTCACCGATATCCAATTTAGATACATCTACTTCGATGTGCTCTGGAATATCAGCAGGTTTTGCTTTTACTTTTACTTCCCATAGCGGCTGCTGCACAACACCGCCTGCTTTTTCACCAGCAGACTGTCCTGATAAATGGATTGTAACGTCTACTTCAAGCTCTTCAGACATGTTGATTGCCAAGAAATCCGCGTGCTCGAATTTCCCTGTCATTACATCCGCCTGATAATCACTTAGCATGACATCTACGTTCTTACCATCTAGATCTAATTTGAAAGCCCCGTTACGACCATGTTCTTGAATCGTTTTAATGAGGTCACGTTCAATAACAGTAATTGGTGTCGATTCTGTATTAAAACCATAAACGACTGAAGGAACTTTACCCTCATGGCGTAATTGACGCAATGCTGATTGTGGTGCAATTTCTCGTTTTTCTGACTGTAATGCTGTACTCATATGTTTAGTCCCCTTTTTAAATAAAGTTTTCCTACATAGTAAATACCCGCTACAAGACGTTCCAAAACATTTCGTGCACAATCACAGCCAGCTTCTGCGCCGGCTCAATCGAATAATGTACTTACTGACTTCTCTTCAAATACGCGAACGATTGCATCCCCGATTAGTTTTGCAACCGACAGCTGCTTGATTTTCGGAGAGTTCTTGTCTTCAGGAAGTTCAATCGTGTTTGTAATAACCAATTCTTTGATTTGTGAATCATTAATGCGCTGAATAGCTGGTCCAGATAGAACCGGGTGTGTACAGCAAGCATAGACTTCTTTCGCTCCACTTTCAATGATAGCGTTTGCGCCAGCAGTAATTGTACCTGCTGTGTCAATGATATCATCGATTAGAATTGCAATTTTACCATCTACTTGTCCAACAATGTTCATGACTTCGCTGACATTCGGCTTTGGACGGCGCTTGTCGATAATTGCAATCGGTGCTTTCAGACGATCTGCCATTTTACGAGCGCGTGTAACTCCACCGTGGTCTGGAGATACGATAACGATATCATCACCTTTGAAACCTTGGTTCTTAAAGTAATCTGATAGTAGAGGAACAGCAACCAAGTGATCAATCGGAATATCGAAGAATCCTTGGATTTGCGGTGCATGAAGATCCATCGCAATGACGCGGTCCGCTCCAGCTTTTTCAAGCAAGTTTGCAACAAGTTTCGCTGTAATCGGCTCACGTGAACGTGCTTTACGGTCTTGACGTGCATAGCCATAGTAAGGCATGACGACATTGATCGTGCGTGCAGACGCACGTCGTAATGCATCAATCATGATTAGGAGTTCCATTAGGTTGTCATTGACAGGGTACGAAGTCGACTGAATGACAAAAACATCGCAGCCACGGATACTTTCTTCGATATTAATTTGAACTTCACCATCACTGAAACGTTTGACAGAGCATTCTCCGAGAGGGCGTCCGATAACGTCAGCTACCTCTTGTGCCAAAGGTTCGTTTGCGTTCAAAGTAAAAAGTTTAAGTTTGTGATTTGGATATTCATTGCCCATGATGGACCTCCTGTTTTATCGTTTAGAGTTTAGTTTTGCTGCGTATCCTTCTTTGTTCTCTTGGCGAGAACGTGCAATTGCAAGCGAGTCTTCAGGTACGTCTTTAGTAACCGTTGATCCCGCAGCAACGTAAGACCCTTTTCCTACCGTGACAGGTGCTACTAAATTAGAGTTACAGCCGATGAAAGCTTCGTCCTCAATGGTTGTTTTAAACTTATTTTTACCATCATAATTGACTGTAATTGAACCGCAGCCGATATTTACAGCTGAGCCAACTTCAGCATCCCCGATATAACTGAGATGTGATACTTTGCTGCCTGTTCCAAATGATGATTTCTTAATCTCCACAAAGTTTCCGACTTTCACATGATCGCCGAGATCCGTTTCGGGACGGATATGTGCGAACGGACCAACCGTCGTATTCGATCCAATCTTACTGGACTTGACGACAGACGAATGGATTGAAGTCTTATTACTGACTTCGCTGTCAATAATGTGGCTATTCGGTCCAATCAGACACTCTTCACCAATTGAACTGCGGCCTTCAATAATCGTACCTGGCTGAAGAACCGTATCACGGCCGATCACTGCATCTGCACTAATTACAGTTGTTTCCGGCGAAATGATTGTTACCCCGTTACGCATATGCTTTTCAGCAATACGATGGCGCATGACGGCTTCTGCTTGTGCGAGTACAACGCGATCATTCACACCGAGCGTTTCGCTGAAATCGTCTGAAACATGCGCTCCGATCAGTGCGCCTTCAGATTGAAGGATACCCATCACGTCAGGTAAGTAGTATTCACCTTGTGCATTGTCATTCTTTACTTTTTTGAGTGCTTCAAAAAGTGCACGGTTATCGAAGCAGTAAGTCCCCGTGTTAATCTCAGTGACTGCCTGTTCTTCAGGTGTTGCATCCTTTTGTTCCACATTACGAAGTACTTCACCTTGGTCGCCGCGGATGATTCGGCCGTATCCAGCAGGATTGTCTGCAATGGCTGTTAGAATCGTCGCTTTCGCACCCAGCTCTTTATGTTTGTTTACAAGTGCATCCATCGTTTCTGATCGGATAAGCGGTGTATCCCCGCAAATGACGAGTGTTGTACCTTCTAAATCACCCAGAAGGTTTTCGGCTTGCTGTACGGCATGAGCCGTTCCCAATTGTTCGGCTTGAAGGACATACTCACTTTTTTGACCGAGCGTCTCTTCCACGAGTTCTGCCCCGTGACCGACAACGGTTACTACACGGTCTGCCCCAATACCTTTTACGTGATCAATAACGTGTTCCACCATTGGTTTACCGCAAACTGGGTGCAGCACTTTGTATAAATTGGATTTCATGCGTGTGCCTTGACCTGCGGCCAAAACAATTGCATATGTATGTGTCATGAGCTGTCCCCCATCTGTATTTTCATATTTGACTATAGCTGAGTAAGACTGATTTTTCAACTATTCCTACTTGACAAGTTGGTATCAATATTCTATTATTAATAGTTTTTTTCCGCAAGACTTCTACTAGAATCGCGTAGAAAGAGCCGCTGCTGAAAATAGCCGCGGCTCTGTGACAATTCATCGACAGATTTTTTTAAACAGGTACTTCTTCAAACTTTGGTTCTTTTTCATCTGCATAATAGGCTTCTAAAACAGCTTCTTGAATCTTTGTTCGTGATGCTGGATTGATAGGATGTGCGACGTCACGGAACTCTCCGTCTGGTGTTCGTTTGCTGGGCATCGCTACAAACAGACCGTCATTCCCTTCAATAATCCGTATGTCATGGACAACAAATTCCTCGTCAAATGTAACGGAAGCAATCGCGCGCATTCTCCCATTGGTTTCAATCTTTCGTAAGCGAACATTAGTAACTTGCATACTCGTTCCCATTCCCCTTTCGTGAAAACTGTATGCAGTACACTTTCTACAAAACTTTTTAAATCCCTTTATCCAAATTTAAATTTTTCCGATTATTAAAAATTCCCCGCATTCACTAAAAAACGTCCCTCGAAAGGAACGTTTTGTTTTACTCTGCTGCAACCGCAACAACTTCAATCTCAACTTTTACGTCTTTTGGAAGACGCGCTACTTCCACTGTAGAACGAGCTGGTGTGTGCTCTCCGAAATGCTTTGCATACACTTCGTTGAGTGCCCCGAACTCATTCATATCCTTTATGAATACCGTTGCTTTCACTACTTGGTTTAGAGATGAGTTTGCTTCTGCAAGAACTGCTTTCAAGTTCTCAAACACTTGGTTCGTCTGTTCTTCGATTGTTGCGCCGGCAACTTCTCCGTCTGTGTTCAGCGGGATTTGTCCTGACGTGTAAACCAACCCATTCACCTTTACCGCTTGTGCATAAGGTCCAATCGCTTTCGGTGCTTGTTCAGTCGCTACATAATTCATCTTTCATCTCCACCTTCCGAAAAGTAGTTTCCGTCTTCCAGTTCGATTGTCCGATCCCGTTCATTCACTTTACATAACTTCACGAGAGAGCGATAGTTTTCGACCAGGACCTCTTCTGTGTGCTCAGACTCGACGAGTACAGCAGCCCCTGCCAATTCACAATCGAATTCTTCAACAAGGTGGCGCATACCAAGCATCGTGCCTCCGGCTTTCATGAAGTCATCCGTTACTAAGACTCGTTGTCCGCTTTTCATGCTGCGTTTAGACAAAACCATCGTTTGGATTCTCCGTGTTGATCCAGAAACGTAGTTAATGCTCACTGTCGATCCTTCGGTCACTTTACTATCTCGTCTAACAATCACAACAGGAACATTCAAATGACGGGCAATCGCTTGGGCAATTGGGATGCCCTTCGTTGCTACAGTCATAATAACATCGATATTGTGATTAGCGAAAGCCGAGGCAAACACTCTTCCCACTTTATCCATCAGCTGCGGGTTACCGAGTAAGTCTGTCATATATAAGTATCCGCCCGGCAGTAACCGGTCCGAGTGACCCAATTCTTCAATCATTTGTGCGATCACCTCTCGCACCGCTCGATCAGACATTAGCGGAATGTACTTCACACCGCCAGCAGCGCCAGAAACTGTCAATAGTTTTCCAGCACCACTTTCTTCAAATGTCTCTTTAATAATCGTCAGGTCTTCACTGATTGATGATTTTGCGGCCTGAAAACGTTCTGAAAAAACCGTTAGCGGGATGAGTTGGTGAGGGCTTTCCAACAGATGGCGTGTCATCTCAACGAGACGTTCACTCCTCTTCCACTTCATGTCCAACAACTCCTAAAACCCGAATATTATACCTTCAGACTAACACAATCGTCCGTTTTCAAGCAAGATTGATACGTTCCCCCATCATCCGGACCGCATACACTTCCGGACAAAATCCTTTTAGTCCGTTATAAATGCGTGCAACTTGCGATTCGTGTTCAACAAGACCAAACACTGTAGGGCCGCTTCCGCTCATCAATACTGTATCCGCACCAAACTTCAGCATTTGTTCTTTTAGTACGCTAACTTGAGGATGTAGTCTCATCGTGACTGGCTCCAATGCATTCCCTACCTTCTGACACATCATTTCATAGTCGGAAGCAGCAAGTGCATCCATCATGCCCGCTGTGTCAGGGTGCTGGATACTTTGGATATCCAGGCCTCCATAAATATCTGCAGTTGACACGGATATAGGAGGTTTGGCTAAAACCACCCAACAATTCGGCGGTACTGATAAGTGTTGAATTTTCTCCCCCCGGCCGGAAGCAAGAGCGGTTCCTCCATATACACAAAACGGAATGTCCGACCCAATCTTTGCACCGAGCACTGCCAGCTCGTCCAAAGACAGTCCCAGTTCCCACATTCTATTCAACCCTCGTAAAGTAGCAGCCGCATCAGAGCTGCCCCCCGCTAAGCCTGCAGCCACCGGGATATTCTTGTCGAGAGTGATTTCCACTCCACTTCGGATATCAAATTTTTTACGCAAAATGTCTGCCGCCTGCCATGCGAGGTTGCGTTTATCATTCGGTACAAATCGTTCCGAAGATTGGATTGTAATGCCACGATCTAAGGGCTTGAGCCAAATACGATCTGCTAGGTCAACTGTCGTCATAATCATTTCAACTTCATGAAAACCATCAGGACGTTTTTGCAGGACATCAAGCGTTAAATTTATTTTAGCTGGCGCTTTTTCAGATATCATACTCATCTGGCTGCCTCCATTCAAACTTCATTGCTCACTATTTTACCATAGGCAGCTTTAAAATTGCCCGGATTCGTTAAAAAAACAATGTTAGCCACAAAAAAGAGCTGTGCAAAGCACAAAGTGTGCGATGCGACAGCCCCTTTCGTCAGCCATTGGTTGGATTTGGGTCGTACAGGGTTCAACGAACATTATTGCGACCGGTCTTTACCTGCCATCCCTTGTCCTGCCATCTCAATTGCGCGTTTCACCATATTACCTGCATCCCGCGATTTAATGCCTCCCCAACCTTCACGTTGAACAACATCGTAAAATCCAAGTTCTTTTGCAATTTCCTCTTTTAATTGCTCAGACATTACGCCGTTTCTTCTCGCCATTCAGGTTTCCTCCTTCTTGGCTGACACGCGTAGTATGGACACTAACCATAAAAAAACACCTCCTGCTCTCAAAAGAAAGCAAAAGGTGTTTTGTTTAAAAATAAATCAAAAAATGATAAGAGTGCTATTTAATCTCAAATGCTGTGGTGTCTCCACCGTCCAGTATCGTTATTTCAACTGCTTCAGTTAAAATATCCGCATAGCTGTATGATACCCGTTCAAACGCATTTTCGTCCTGATCAAGTTCCACTACAAATACCGCACGATACGTGTCACGAAGGATTCCAGCTCTTTCGATCGTTTTTTTACGACCGCCGTTTGCACGAAGGTGCAGACGTTTTCCTAAGTGAGCATCCAATGACTTCTTAATGTCCGCTAATGTTTTTGGCACGTCGCTTCCACCTCACTGTATACAATCATAACACAGTTAAAAAGTTCTGTCAATTAAAATTTAAATTTTAACAGGTTGCATTCAGCTTTGTCAATCCCTTTATAGCAAATTTTCATCTTTCGACATTCTTTTTTTCTTAAAATAGTCATAAGTATAAGATGTCTTATTTTTCGCTTGCTCCGAACTCTTCGTATAGAGCATTTGACAAGTTCGCAAATTCTTCAATGGAAAGTGTTTCCCCTCTTCTCACCGAATCGATACTCGCTTTAGAAAGTGCCTCCAGGATTAAATCCTTTTTCGCTTTCCCTTGCGGAAGAGACGTCTGCAAATTGTTGAGAATGGTTTTCCGTCGCTGTACGAAAGATCCTCTTGCCACTTTAAATAGAAACTCTTCATCAATTACTGAAGCAGGCGGTTCTGTTTTTCGTGATAATCTTAAGACTGCTGACTCTACATTCGGCTGTGGCATGAATACAGTTCTAGGTACAACCATCGCGACTTCAGCATCCATATAGTACTGAATAGCAATAGACAGAGATCCATACGCTTTTGTACCGGGAACAGCAGTAATGCGATCTGCAACTTCGTGCTGCATCATGATGACCATTCGTTCAATTGGCACTTTTCCCATTAAAAACTTCATGATGATTGGCGTTGTTACATAGTAAGGAAGGTTTGCGACTACCGTCACTTCGTCAACATCCGAGAAATGCTCTTCGATAGCTGCATTCAAATCGACGTCCAGTATGTCTTGATGAATGACCTTGACGTTCGTGTAGGGTGATAGCGTGTCTTCTAAGACTGGCAATAAGCGATCATCAATTTCATATGCAACAACTTTTCCTGCAGCTCGCGCAATATGCTCCGTTAATGCTCCGATTCCTGGCCCAATTTCAATGACACCCGAACGTTTATCGATACCTGCATGATAAATAATGTTCTTTAAGATGTTTGGATCAATCAGAAAGTTCTGCCCCAAACTTTTTTTAAAGGAAAATCCATGCTTTTCTAATATCTCTTTCGTTCGTGCAGGGGTTGCGATATCTTTCACCATTCCTGTTCCTCCTCGTCTATCGTTAAAAGCGCCTGCATAAGTGCAGCTTCGTTAATTCGAAACATGGCAAGACGTTTTTGAAGTCCCTTGCCATTTACTTGACCAATTTTTAAAAGTTCGCTTAATCGATCGCGTCGCTTTTTAGCTTCAGGA
Organism: Sporosarcina jeotgali; assembly: GCF_033304595.1. Classification (NCBI taxonomy): domain Bacteria; kingdom Bacillati; phylum Bacillota; class Bacilli; order Caryophanales; family Caryophanaceae; genus Sporosarcina; species Sporosarcina jeotgali. The sequence continues at coordinate 51,854 of NZ_CP116341.1, read as the reverse complement.
TGCCCAATTAGGCGAGCTTCAATTAGGAGATCACGCGGTGTTTCTTCTATAGTAGTTGTGTCGACTGTATAAACCGCTTGAAGAGCGTTGCGTATGTCTTCATCAGTAGCATGCTCAATACCGACTTTCTTTCCGTTTTTAGCAATCGCACGATCTCTCGTTAAAAAAGCGTGTTTAACATCCGGAATTTGCTGCTCGATGATTGCCCGGATTCTTCTTCCTGGATAGTCGGGGTCCGTAAAAACGATAACGCCGCGCGTTTGTTGAGCATGACGGATTTTAGTGAGGGCTTCCTGTCCGACTGCTGAGCCATTGGTTTCAATTGTGTCAGCACCAGTTGCCCGTTGAATCGCAATCGTATCGGACTTCCCTTCAACTACGATGACTTCTTTTATATTCACTGTATTCCTCTTTCCTGCAGGGTATGTGGATGCGTGCTTTAGATTTCTGTTTCAGATGAATAATTTCCTGAAACAATTCTTCTTTAATTCTAACGGCTGTACGTGCCGTTGTACAGAATACGTCTATGACCGCAACAATCCGCATGGCTCAATTTTAGCCATGCGGATTGTTGCATACTGCTTATAATGATTGTGCGAAGTTCTATCAGTTCAACACTTTAATTTTTACTTGTCGTCTGCCAAACTTTCTAGCAGCCGCGTCATTTGGTACGTGCAAGTCAATTCGACTGCCTTTAATAGCACCGCCAGTATCGCCTGCAATTGCATAACCATAGCCTTCCACCCATACTTTTGAACCTAGTGGAATTACGCTTGGATCTACTGCAATAACCTTCAAGTTCGGATTAGCACTCAAGTTAATGCCAGTAGCTGTAATACCGCTGCAACCTGTGCAATGTGCTGTGTAAGCTGTTGCGTTCATGTACATCACTTTTCCAGACTCATTTCCGTTTCCACGTGAAACACTCGTCTTTTTAGATGATGCAGTCTTAACAGCAGAAGCTTTTGGCGCTGCACTTGCAATCACCACTTTTGAACCTACTGAAACTACTTTAGCTTTAGGATGCGAGACAACATGCTCGCGAATAAGCTTTCGCGAAACTTCTTTTCCGTTTTCTTTGACGATTTCGAATCTCTTTCTGACTTTCCCGCTTTTACCTTCTTGGACGATTTTTTCTCGACCTTTCAGTAAACTATCGTCAGTACGTGTTTTCACGTCAAAATCCGTCGTCTCTTCCACTACATCGGTGACCTTTTCCACACGAACAATCGACACAACAGATTTCGGCAGCAATACTTGCTCCTTGTTGCTCTCTACTCGATCCAACTCACTCAATTGGATGTTTTCGTTCTTTAAAAAGTCAGCGACCGTAGTCGAAGTGGACCACACCTTTGTAGACTTTTTACCATCTTTCAACGTAACTTGAAAAGCTTTATCAATCGTGATTTCACTTTTCTTATCGACATGACTATCTAAACTTGGTTCAACTGAATCATGCTCATCCAATTCTACACCAGCTTCTGTCAGTACATCTTTAACCGTAGACTTCGTTGTCCAAATGGTCGTCGAGTCATTATTCATATTTATTGCAACGGGGTTTGCCTGTTTCCAATCAATCGTCATACCATCTTTTATAGATGTTGCAGCTGAGGGTGAGACTGTGTCGTGTGACCCAATCTCTATATCACGCTGTGCCAGTACGTCTTCGACTGTTTTTGCGTGTGTTTTTAACTCTAATGTTTCGCCACCTGCTTCTAGCAAGATGCTTTTCTTCGTACCTTCATATACGACAAGAGAAAGAACAGTAACAAAAATTGCTAATATTGCTGTTCCTGCTGCGATTTTCTTAAACCTCAATGATTGAAAGAATAGGTTTCCCATGGTTCGTTTCGTCATGAAAAATTCTCCTCCTTATTCACTCGGCTGATTATATAGGCTCAATTTCTCGCTGTCAACCGATCTAACTTTCCTGCATAGGAATGCCGGAAGTCCCCTTCTATCCAGGAATGGGCAATTCTTCCGGCACTTGAGTCAGTCGATGGAAAATAGTTTCATAGCGTTTTGAGTAGTAGTTTCAGCCACTTCTTCGAGTGATATTCCCTTTAGTTCCGCGATTTGTTCTGCCACAAGCGCAACAAATGCAGGTTCGTTTCTTTTGCCGCGATGCGGATGCGGGGCAAGGTATGGTGCGTCTGTTTCTACAAGCAGATATTCTAACGGTATCTCTGTTGCAACTTGTTTTGGCACCTTAGCATTTTTAAATGTGACGGGTCCGCCAAGAGAGATCATAAAGTTCATGTCAATACACTGTTTAGCAGTTTCTACACTTCCACTAAAGCAATGCATAATACCACCCGTAATTTCTGCTTCTTCCTCTTGCAAAATTCGTACGACATCTGCTGTTGCATCACGATTGTGAATGATGACAGGTAATTTCACTTTTTGAGCAAGTCGTATTTGCTTTCGAAACAATTCTTGCTGAACTTCTTTCGGTGACTTATCCCAATGATAATCGAGTCCGGTTTCACCAATCCCAACAACTTTCGGGTGAGCTGCCAGTTCTTCGATCCATTGAAGATCTTCTTCTGTACAGTCAATCGCATCAACCGGATGCCACCCGACTACTGCGTATATAAAGCTATGCATTTCTGCAAGTTCCATGGCTCTTGTAATCGTGGGCCGATCAAATCCAACAACGACCATTCGCTCAATTCCTGTATCAAGCGCTCGCTGAATGACTTGTTCTATATCGTCTTCATACTGATCATCATTTAAATGCACATGTGTATCTATTAACATTTCATTCGCCTCACATAAGATATAGTGTACTTCGCGGTCTTTACATAAACATCGCAGTTTCATTACAAAACGGTTACAAACAAAAGACAGCAGCGGCTCTCCGAAGAAAGCCGCTGCCCTATATTATTTCACTCGTGATCCATTTGCAAGAGATGCGTCTGCTGTCGCAAGTTTCAGAACGCCGTCTGATGTCCCCGCTAAGATCATCCCTTGTGACAATTCTCCGCGCAATTTAACGGGTTTCAAATTTGCTACAACAATTACCTTTTGTCCAACCAATTGGTCAGGTGTGTAATGTTCAGCAATACCTGAAACGACTTGTCGCTGCTCATATCCCAAGTCAACCTGCAGCTTTAATAACTTATCTGCTTTCGGAATTTTTTCACATGCGGTTACAGTCGCTATACGTAAATCGATCGCATTAAATGCATCTATTGTAATTTCTGATGACTCTTCTTCCGATTGTTCCTTTATAGGTGCTTCTTTTTCAGACTCTTTCGGAGCCGTAATCGCCATTTGTTCTTTGATATATTGAATTTCAACGTCGTTTTCCAGTCTAGGGAAAATCGGTACACCCTTTTCAATCACTTTTGTATTTTCCGGAATGGTATTGAAATCACCTAATGTATCCCAAGCCAATCGTGATTTGTCCAATCCAAGTTGTTCTATAATCTTCTTAGGAGACTCAGGCATGAATGGCTGCAGCATAACGGCAATATGTCGTAATGATTGGACTAAGTGGACCATTACTGACGCCAGTTTCCCGCGATCTGCTTCTTCTTTTGCAAGAACCCAGGGCGCTGTTTCGTCAATGTATTTATTTGTCCGTGATACCAGTGTCCATAGCTCTGAAAGAACGATACTGAACTGCATTTTCTCAAGAGACTCTTCATACTTTTGTACAGTCGATGTCATTGTTGCCCGTAAACTTTCATCGAATTCCGTTGGCTCTGCAAGTTCTACAGGCACAATACCATCAAAGTATTTGTTGATCATCGAAACGGATCGGTTCAACAAGTTTCCTAAATCATTCGCTAAATCATAATTCGTGCGTTCTACGAATGATTCGGGAGAAAATGTTCCATCTTGACCAAACGGAAGTTCACGCAATAAGAAGTAACGAGTTGCGTCTAAACCAAAACGTTCAACGAGCATGTCTGGATAGACAACATTTCCTTTAGACTTGGACATCTTACCGTCCTTCATCATGATGAATCCATGTGCAAAGACTTTCTTCGGCAGCGGCAAGTCTAACGCCATCAAGAAAATCGGCCAGTAAATCGTGTGGAAACGAACGATATCTTTACCAACTACTTGCACGTCAGCTGGCCAGTATTTGTTAAATAATGAGTCGTCATCTGACAAGTAGCCAAGTGACGTAATGTAATTCGTTAAGGCATCCACCCAAACGTATATGACATGCTTCGGATCTCCCGGAACTTTAATGCCCCAGTCGAAGGAAACGCGGGACACGGATAAGTCTTCCAGACCCGGTTTAATGAAATTATTGATCATTTCATTTTTACGTGATTCCGGCTCGATGAATCCCGGATTATCTTCGTAATATTGAAGAAGACGATCTGAATATTTCTTCATATTAAAGAAATAAGATTCTTCAGCGACACGCTCCACTGGACGTCCGCAGTCCGGACAATTACCATCTACCAGCTGCGCTTCAGTGAAATAGGATTCGCAAGGAATACACTTCCACCCCTCATATTCCCCTTTATAGATATCTCCATTATCGAGAAACTTTTGAAAAATCTTCTGGACCGCATTTTTATGACGCTCTTCGGTCGTTTGAATGAAGTCATCGTACGTAATGTCCATCAGCTTCCATATGCGTTTTGCATAGTCCGCTATATCGTTGACGTATTCCTGAGGAGGGCGGCCGGCTTCTTCTGCTTTTTCTTGAATCTTTTGCCCGTGCTCGTCCATTCCCGTCAGGAATCGAACATCGTACCCGCGAAGACGCTTGTATCGTGCCATCGCATCGGAAGCGACTGTTGTATACGCCGTGCCGATATGGAACTTGCCACTTGGATAATAAATCGGTGTTGTAATATAAAATGTTTTTTTCTGTTCAGCCACTGCAATTCCTCCTGTACCCTTATCGATTACCTCATTTTATCGAACTTCTGAACATTTAGCTATGGTGAGGTGTGTAATGAGTAGATCGATTTTACAAAAGATCTTATCTGCATTAAAAGTTATGGTGTTCTTAAAATACTATTCTTTTAACTATAGTTCTCGGTTAACGCGGATGTCCAATTCTTTATCGAAGCCGACATCGAATTCCACTTTACTTCTATAATATAACTATCTCCAAGTTAAAAACAGCTTATACTCCCTCTTAGTCAGGAAGTATAAGCTGTTTGTTAGGTTTAAGATAATATAGTAGAAGAATTTCATATTACTAATCTTACTTTTTCTCATCTAAACTTTTTTCGTATTCTTTTTTCACACGATGCAATAGCTCAGCGTCTGTCAGCAGTCTATAACCAGTTGACGCCAGCACCTTTGCCCCTGTGATAAGTGCTTCATCACCAACAGATGACTTTGCGGCTTCTCTAAATTCATCCGTATGGGCAACCAAGTCATCCGGGCCAATCTTTATATAAGGATGCGCGGTCGGGACCTCGTAGCTAATATTTCCAGCATCCGTAGATCCTTTGCCTGTTCTCTTTTCTGTATGCACGATTTCACCAGCTGCTTCTAATTCTTCACGCAAAGTCGCGTCTAATACAGAGTTCAATACAAAATCTTTTACTTCATTTTGGAATCGTTTTATGTCAACTTTAGCTCCTGTTGCGAGCGCTGCACCTTCAGCTATAGCTCGAACCTTAGCAGAAGTTTCCTCGGTTTTTGCCCATGTATCCGCCCGGATGAAAAATCGTGCAGATGCATATTCCGGGATTATATTAGGGGCATCTCCCCCGTGTGTAATGATGCCGTGAATTCTCACGTCCGACGGGAGCTGCTGGCGGAGTGCATTGATTCCCGTAAAGAGTTGAATAACCGAGTCCAATGCATTGATCCCTTTTTCAGGTGATCCTGACGCATGTGCAGGCTTTCCGTAGAAATGGAAGTCTAGCGGGTCAACAGCTAATGTCTCACTCGTCAATGCCGTTTTCCCGGATGGATGAATCATAAGTGCTGTGTCGACACCTTTTAAATAGCCGTGTCTGACAAAACTGCCTTTTGCACTGCCGTTCGGACCGCCTTCTTCAGCAGGCGTGCCCAGCACAATGATCCGTCCCCCACTCTCGGATAGTATTTTGGAACAAGCAATACCCGCAGCAACACTAGTTGTGCCAATAATATTGTGACCGCATGCGTGGCCTAATCCTGGAAGTGCATCATACTCGGCAAGGAACGCGATAGTCGGCCCTGGAACTCCGCTGTCTTTCACTGCGTAAAAGGAAGTTTCATGACCTGCAACTGCTGTTGTAACCTCAAACCCTTCACTTTTTAATAGCTCAACATGCTTCTTACTAGCAAAGAATTCCTGGTTTCCGATTTCAGGAGTTGCATGGATTACTTGACTCGTTTGAATGTATAGATCCCGGTTCGATTCAATGGAATTTAAAATAACATCTCGATTAGAAATAATTGTGCTCATAATAGTTTTCCTCCCTTATAGTCCTTTATAGACATTCAGTAATTCTTCCTTAGAAATATCAACTACGACAGAGCCGCCATTTGTATCTGTCTCAACCGCTTTTTTCACGTCTTCATCGTGATACAATTCGACAATCCGTAAATACGTCTCATTGTTTTCATCCGCAGTTCTCGTTGCAAAGATGTTGACATAGGGCAATGTATTGTCGTCATCGCTGTCTTCTAAATAGATAGGATCTTTCACCGGATCAAAACCTGCTTGTCCAGCGACTCCATTATTAATGATGGAAGCCGCAACATCCGGCAGTACGCGTGGAGTTTGCTGAGCTACTATTGGATAAATGTCGAGGTTCTTAGGATTTTTGACAATCTTTGAAGGATCTCCGAATAATCCGAAATCATCTGCCAGTTTAATCAAGCCCGCCGATTCCAGTAACTTCAAAGCACGTGCCTGGTTAGATGGATCATCTGGAATTGCGATACGTGCTCCATCTTCAATATCATCAATAGACTTCAGCTTTTCTGAGTAAATCCCCATCGGTGCAATGATTGTGGCGCCAATTGGTGTTAAGTCTGCATTATTTTCTTTGGTGAACTGACTTAAGAATGCAATGTGCTGGAAGGAGTTCAAGTCAATATCTCCGTTTGCCAGTGCTTGGTTCGGTAAAGTGTAATCGGCAAACTCAATGAGTTCAATTTCAATTCCTTCTGCTTCGGCTTTCTCCTTAAGGATCGGCCATACTTCACCGTCTGATCCTGTCACACCAATTCTCACTTTTTTCGAATCGTTTTCTTCTCCCGATGTCTTTTGGCTGCAAGCTCCGAGCGTCAGTAAAAGTAAGGCAGTTCCTAAATAGATAAGTACTTTTTTCATTTTATAATCTCCTCCATTTGCGGGTTAACTAACAGGCTAGCGTCTCATAACTTTTCTTGAAAACGTGTTTCCTATCCATTGAGCTACTTGGACTAGGATTATCAGAATCACTACTGTAACCAGCATGACACTTCCATCAAAACGCTGATATCCGTATGTCATAGCGACGTGTCCCAATCCTCCCCCGCCAACAGTACCGGCCATTGCAGAGAAATCTATCAAACTAATCGTTACGAATGTCAAACCAAGGATCAGAGGACCCAGAGCCTCCCGTATGAGAACTGTAAATATGATTTGCAAAGGGCTCGCTCCCATTGCTTTAGCTGCTTCTACCACGCCGGGTTCTATTCCGACTAAATTATTTTCTACAATCCTGGCGATTCCAAATGAGGCTGCGATTGTCATTGGAAAGATTGCTGCCCACGTTCCGATTGTGGAACCTACAACCGCTCGTGTAACAGGACTTAATGCAACAAGAAATATGATGAATGGAATTGGACGTATGATATTGATAAGGATATTCAACGTTTGAAACACCCATTGCTTCTCTAAAATGTTTCCTTTTCTCGTTACGTAAAGCAGTAAGCCGATACTGATTCCCAAAATCGAGCCAAAGACGAGCGTTGCAATGACCATTAGAACCGTCTCGCCCGTAGACTCTATAATTCTGGGCCAAAATGTGGTCCAATCAACTTTCATGTACAGCAACCTCCTCAATTTCCACGGTTTCTTTCAATGCAGCAAGCAGCGAATCTACGGAACGCTCATCCCCGTCAAATGAAACTAACAAATTCCCGAAAAACTTCTCTTGCAGTTCACGAATGGACCCGTACACAATATTGAAATTCACTCCAAATTGCTGTGTGAGCCTTGAAAGAACTGGATCACTTGCTATCTCTCCTTTAAAAATGACACGATACAGTTTTCTCCCTCCCTTTGCACGCCACTCTTGAAGCAATGTATCAGAGGGAAGATCCTGCTGGATCGATTGAATGAATCGCTGCGTAGTCGGATGCTGCGGATTTGTAAATGTGTCGAATACAGACCCTGTCTCAATTACTTCTCCGTCCTCCATCACAGCGACACGATCACATATTTCTTGAATAACGTGCATCTCATGTGTGATCAATAAAATCGTGATTCCCAGTTCCTTGTTCACTTTTTTTAAGAGTCTAAGAATATCGGCTGTCGTGTCTGGGTCTAAGGCGGACGTTGCCTCATCGCAGATCAAAATATCTGGCGAAGTTGCCAATGCTCTTGCAATTCCTACGCGCTGCTTTTGACCGCCTGAAAGTTGTTCGGGGTAATCATTCGCTTTATCAGACAGTCCGACAAAGTCCAATAGTTCTGCTACCCGCGCAGAAATTTCTTTTTTAGGTACGCCCCCTAGTTTAAGCGGGTATGCCACATTTCCTGCAACCGTGCGGGAAGTAAACAGATTAAAGTTCTGAAAGATCATTCCGATTCGGCGCCTAAGCTTTCTTAGATCTTTTTGAGAAAGAGAGGCGAGGTCTACACCTTGGACTTGAATTGAGCCAGTGGTTGGACGCTCCAGCATATTAACGAGGCGCAATAATGTGCTCTTCCCCGCGCCGCTAAACCCGATGATGCCAAAAATCTCTCCTTGTGCAACGGACAAACTCACATTATTAACAGCCGTTACTTTGCGCTTTCCGATTTGAAATGTTTTAGCTGCCTGTTTAAATTCAATCACGCTGAACCCTCCATTCCTTAGTGAAATCATTCTGTGCAGCAACGAGCGCAGTCATCGAACTTTCTTTTGATTGAACGGAAAAAGCCTTCTTTTTTCTCTATAAAACGAGAAAAAAGAAGGCTTCAATGTTAAGTGAAACCATCTCAGTTCTCATCTTCCAAATGCATGACGCATTTGCAGGAATTGGCACAGTGTTCACGTGTAATGAACCCGCTGCCGAGATGTCATAGGGCCTGCCCCTCGATCTCTCTGGATAAGAAAGTGATGTATTGCTATTCGATTGTCGCAAGAATTGTTCCTAACTATAAAGTGACTAACACGGGAAGTCAACCTCTTTTTAATTTTTTGAAAGATTTATGTAAGACACGTTCTTTCTATCTCAAATCTGCAACTATCATTCATCATTATGTGCGTTTTTCATGTATCTATTATTCATTGCATAGTTTCCGTTCTTCTCTATTGACGTTAAATGGAAGACTTGGTATGATAATAGACAGACAAGAGAAAAATGTCGAAATCTGACGAATGACTATTATCTTTTAGGAGGAAACCCGCTATGAAATCTACTGGAATCGTACGTAAGGTCGACGAACTCGGCCGTGTAGTTATCCCTATCGAACTGCGTCGGACACTCGGCATAGCTCAAAAAGACGCGCTGGAAATCTATGTGGATGATGATAAAATCATCTTGAAGAAATACATGCCTAATATGACATGTTCAGTTACTGGAGAAGTGTCAGATGACAATTTAACATTGATCGATGGTAAATTAATCCTCAGTCCTGAAGGTGCTAAGCAGCTAATCGCTGAAATTGAAGACAAAATGTCTTGATTTAATAATTTTATTTCAATAACATCTGGCCTTTTAAAAAAGACCAGATGTTATTTTTTTACTCTACATGATACGCTTGGTACACTTCACGTTTAGTGACACCCCGATCTGCTGCGGCTTCACGGATTGCCTCTTTTGAGGTATACCCTTTTTCTTCCATCAATTGTTCAACATGTTCAACCGAAGTTAGTGAACTCCACCACTCTTCTTCAACCACAGCTTCCATCTCATCAATACCTTCTACAACTATGCAAAACTCTCCACGAATTTCAGTGGACTCCGCCCAGGTAAGCGCCTCATCAATTGTGCCTCTTACAAACTCTTCGTATCGTTTCGTCAGTTCTCTAGCGAGAGTAATCCTGCGGTCTGGTCCAAATTGTTCTTTCAATGCACGCAACGTTTCTTTCAGTCGATGCGGTGCCTCGTAGAAAAGCAAAGTTTCCTGACGGTTCTGCAGCGACTCCAGCTGAAGGCGTCGTTTTTTCTTTTGTCTATCTAAAAATCCAAAAAATAAAAAAGGCTGCGCTGGAATTCCCGACGCGACGAGAGCACTAATTGCAGCATTGGGTCCAGGTACAGGTACAACTGCGTATCCCTCTGCAATCGCTTTTTCAGCAATATCAGCTCCGGGATCTGAAATACAAGGCATCCCGGCATCGCTCACAAGCGCAACAGTCTTCCCTTCTGCCAGCAGTTCTAATATTTTTCTTCCGCCTGCTTCCAGATTGTGTTCATGGTAACTCATGAATGGCGTATCGATTTCAAAGTGATTGGACAACTTCACTGTATTCCTCGTATCCTCGGCTGCAATCATATCTGCCTCTTTTAAAATGCGGATTGCCCGATAACTCATATCTTCTAAATTTCCAATTGGTGTACCGACTAAATACAGGACACCGTTTACACATTCTGCGCTTTTTTGTGTGATCATTCGTCTGCCTCCTCCAGTTTCAAATACCGTTCTTTCGCGGGTCGGGTCAACTGTTTGAAGCGATACTCCGCTTGCATCGCTTCCCGCTTTGTTTCAAAATTTTCATGATGAATACAACGAACAGGCCTTCTTGCCCGCGTGTATTTTGCCCCTTTACCTGAGTTATGCGCGGCAACCCTTCGATCTAAATCTGTCGTGTATCCACCATAATAAGAGCCATCTTTACATTCAAGTACGTAAAACAGGTGATCATTCTTCTGTTCCATACAATAGCTGCCTCACTTCTTCAGTATACGTACCGTCTGATTGATAGACATATAACGGGGGAAGTATTTTCAAATCAGGCTTTCCATCTTTGGTTCCTTCAATTAGCAGCGTATTTGCTTCTTTTCCTTCTTTCGGATAAATAAATTGAATACGCTTCGGCTCCAGCCGATTCGCTCTCATCGACGTGATGATATCCAATAATCTTCCTGGACGATGGACAAATGCTGCCTTCCCGCCTTGCTTCAGTAACTCACTCGCAGAACGCACCGCCTGGTCCAGCGTCAATTTTACTTCGTGCCGCGCAATTGTCAGTGGTTCTTTTTGATTTTGTTCACTATTTTCATACGCTTTAAAGTAAGGCGGATTGCATGTCACGACATCATATTGGTCAAATCCAATTTTTGCGGCGATCCCGATGACATCATCGCAAAGCATTGTAATTTGCTGGTCCAGCTGATTATAAGCAATACTGCGACTTGCCATATCAGCGAGTTGTTCCTGCAGCTCCACGGCTATAATATCGGCTGAAGTTCGAGCACTTAAGAACAGTGGAATTGCCCCATTTCCAGCACACAAGTCAACAACCTTTCCGCGTCGAATCGGCATGTACGCAAATCGGGCCAGCAGTACAGCATCTAAAGAAAATGAGAAAACAGAGGGGCTTTGAATAATTCGCAAGTCTTCAGCAAGTAAGTAATCGAGGCGTTCGTCACCCCGTAATTCGATTGGTTCCATCAGGTACTCCTTTAATAAATAATAGTTACTTCAATATATAGAAAAGCCGACACCTAGAAAGATAGGGATCGGCTAAAATTCACAAATTTTGTTTACTTAGAAACGAGAGACAAAACAGGCAATCCTCACCTTTACGCGTGCTTCCATAATGGACATTGCATACATGGAATCCCTCATTATAAATGCGAGCCAAATTGTCTACGCCTTCGCCAACGTCTGCCCGTTGCGATCGTTCTGCGGTTTTTTTATCAGCAGCAGCTTGTAAATCCAACTCGTCTAAACGTGCGCGCAGATGATGATTCTCAAGTTGAAGTGAATGGTTTTCTTCCGTCATCTTGGCAACAAAACCGATTATTTCACGGAATTGCTTATGCATAGAGTCGAGTTGTTGTTCGTATTCGATTACCTTATCGAGAAAGTTCCCTTCTTTCAACTTTGTCACCTCATCACTTCATCAATTGACGGGCTGTCCCGTCTTCTTCGACAGTTCTTCCCAAGCATATTCAAGTGTTTGGTCCTGATCGGTTAATTTCACTTTCAACAAACGTTCCAGCAAGTTCAGACCGACGACCTTTCCTGGTCCATCTGGAGTTTCAATACGTGAACCAATATCAGGCATGAGTGCTTTGGCTTCCTCGTACTCGTCATTCTCGTATTTTAGACAGCACATCAATCTTCCGCATAACCCTGAGATCTTGGAAGGGTTAAGTGATAGATTCTGGTCTTTTGCCATCTTAATAGAAACTGGTTCAAAATCGCCCAGGAATGTAGAACAACAGAGCATTCTGCCGCAAGGGCCAATTCCGCCAAGCATTTTAGCTTCATCCCTGACGCCTATTTGGCGCAGCTCGATTCTCGTTCTGAAAATGGATGCTAAGTCTTTCACTAAGTTTCTGAAATCGACTCGCCCTTCAGCTGTAAAATAGAAAATCACTTTATTTCGATCAAATGTATATTCCACATCGACAAGTTTCATATCTAGTTTGTGCTCTTGGATTTTTGCGACACATGTAGTGAATGCTTTTTCAGCGTCGAGTTGGTTTTCTTCTACCTTATCCATGTCCTCTGTGCTAGCGGGACGGATAACTTTCTTTAATGGCAGAACTAAATCAGAACCATCCATGTCCACCATCATACTTACTACTTTTCCATACTCTGTGCCACGTGCTGATTCAACGATTACATAATCGTCTACTTTCAAGTCATAATCCATTGGGTCAAAATAATGTATTTTACCCGCTTTTTTAAAGCGGATTCCTGCAACGTTATACAACGAATAACCCCTCCTGCATACTGAGCACCAATTGCTCCATTAAAAGCGTACGGTGCATATTGCGATGCAATTGCTTTTTTGCCTGCAAAACGGATTCCAAAATTGAGGACAGCTGATCATAAGTCATTTTCATTGCTAGACTTGTTATGAATTCATCTAAATCCGGGTATGCGGGTGTTGCAGACAGTCCCGCTTTCTTCGCCACAATATCACGGTACATGTATAGAAGCAAGTCCAGTCCCATCTCAGTGTCTTCTTTTTCTTTCAAAAAAGGAGTCCATTCAGACTGGATCAGTAATAATGCATCTGATACGTGATGATCGATGGCTTGAACTAATTTTACCACTGTTTTTCGTAAACTTACAAACTGATCGTCCGCCGCGAGTTCTGCAGCACGGACTGAATCCGCTGTAAGTGACGTCACCGTAGCTGCAAGTGATGGAGAAACCCCTTCCGCTTTAAGGGTTTCCAGCAGCTGTTCCCGTTGAGGCGGAAGGAAAGAAATGCGCTGACATCTGGACTGAATCGTAGGTAATACCATATGATAGGCATCTGTCAGTAATATTGCGGTCACATCGCCTTCCGGTTCTTCCAAAAACTTGAGCAGCGCGTTGGCAGCTGCGGTGTTCATGCGGTGAGCTTGGTCTATCATATAGATACGGCGGCCACTCTCATATCCCTTTTTCGTCATAACAGAAAGTAATCCTGCCATTTGATCCTTTTTTATATCTTGACCATCCGGTTCTATCGTTAAAATGTTCGGGTGATTTCCTGAAGCAGCACGCTTGCAGGCGCTGCATGTTCCACATGGAACATTTTCGCTTGGCTGCTCACACAATAATAACTGTGCAAAATATAACGCTGCTTCGTGTTTACCAATTCCTTTTTCACCATCGAATATATAGGCATGCCCAATACGGTGATTTCGGTAGGCAGCACTGAACCTGGCAGCGACCGCCGGCTGTTCGGCTGCGATTCTGCTGCTCAACTGATTATCCATGTTACTGCCCCCCTTTCGTATAAAAAAGACGTTTTCTTATGTATCAGAAAACGTCCTCATGTATATAGATTGATGAGAAGTCCTTTGATTTCACCAATTTTAGCGAGAAGATCCATAGAAGACTCTTCATCTTGAAGCAATTGCTCTGCCAATTCGATTAGCTTTTGGTCAATTGTTTCAACAATTTTCAGCCGCCGTCCTTCTCCGTACTGGTTCCACGTATGTGACTGTTTCAGTCCGAGACCGGTTTCAACAGACTCTTTAAGAAAACGTTTGACGAGCATTTTAAATTTAGCCATATCTCGTAAATTACGGGACCGTGCCAGCCGGTCACCTGCGCTGGATATATCGCCCAGCAGACGAGTAATCTGTTCTCCATGCAGGCGTGATTCTTGTTTTTGAACCATTTGACCAAAACGCTCCCCGCCCTGTGGAGATTTAAGCGGGTCATTCCGTAATTTATCAAGACCTGCGCGATATTCATTATTTACTTTCATTACTAATCACTCCGATATGAATCAGAAATGGCGGAATTGTTCGATTGGCAGAACAAATACCGTTGCACCACCGACTTCAACTTCAACTGGATATGGAATATAGGAGTCAGCATTTCCGCCCATTGGTGAGACGGGAGCCACCATTTGATCACGCGAACGACAGTTGTCTCGAATGAGGTCCAACGCTTTCGGGACAAGACTATCGTCTGTACCGATTAAAAATGTTGTGTTCCCTGACTTCAAGAATCCGCCTGTACTTGCCAATTTCGTTGCTCGGAAGTCACCTTTCGTCAATGCTGATGAAAGTCGATTACTGTCTTGGTCTTGTACTACTGCCACTATAAGTTTCACGGGGTATCTCTCCTTTTCCGCTTTCTTTTATTATATCATGAAACGGCTCAAGAAATGAATGATGCAACTGTTTTCCAGACAGTTTCTGTAACTTCTTCTACAGAACCGCCGGCATCAATGGGCTGAATCCGTTTTGGAAACATTTTTTGCACGAGGCGATATCCTTCCGCCACATCTTTATGGAATTGCAGTGTTTCATTATCCAAACGATTCTGTTCCCGTTCTCCGCTCGCTGCAATTCTTGCCAACCCTGCCTCTGGGGATATGTCAAAGTAAATTGTATGATCGGGCATGAGGCCATCAATTGCAAATTCATTTATCGACAGAACTTCATCGATGCCTAAACCTCTTGCGTATCCTTGATACGCAAGAGAACTATCTACAAAACGATCACACAAGACAATTGCCCCATCTTCCAGTGCGGGAACAACTTTTTCAGTCAGATGCTGTCGTCGTGCGGCTGCGTACAATAACGCTTCTGTCCGGCCATCCATTTCTTCATGGTCATTATCTAAAATAATCGTTCTGATTTTCTCTGCGATCCGGATTCCGCCAGGCTCTCTTGTTAAAACTGAGTATTTTCCCTGCTGCTGCAACCGGTTATAAACTTCCTTAATGACCGTTGTTTTTCCTGCGCCTTCTGGTCCTTCGAATGTGATGAATATCCCTTTAGCCATTCCAATCTTCTCCTTGTGCACTCAACACTTCAATTTCCGTTGCCGATCCATTAACCCGCACTGCTCCTTGGAACTTTGCGCCTGACTCCGTCATATGACAAATCTCTTGTATTTGGTGCAGGTTCAAATGCTCACCACTTAAGACGAGCGGGATTCCAGGTGGATATGGAATAATTGCTGCAGCAGTTTGACAGCCGATTGCCGACTCTGCAGAAACCCATTCCGTATCTTTTTTTGACTGGCTGCTCGTTGTAATGAAGAACTTACGCGGCTCTTCCTCAAGCGGTTCATCCTTTTCAGGTACTTCTACAGCACTGCTTTGCAACTGTTGTACCGCTGAATCGACTGCTTTGCAAATGGAGTCTATAGGATACGCGGTCCCTTCAGTTAGCAGAGGAAGCACAAAGAGTACTTGGCGTTCGTCTGCCAGTTCTGTATAGATTCCCGATCCTTCCAACGCATGCTGCAGTGTATAACCAGATGCTTCTTTTTGTCGAAGGAGAATTTTTAACGGATCTTCCGTCTCAATAACTTCAAGCGCTTTGACCTTCTTAAGTTGTCTGATGAATTCACTTCGCCATGCAAGAAACGCTTGCTTGTCATCTTCTGAGTAACCGGCAACCATTGCTCTCGCGTCGTCTAAGGATGCAAGCAGCATATAAGAGGGGCTGCTTGTTTGCAGCATAGAAAGTGTATGTGTAAGTTTGTGTATATCGACTAACGTTGAATTTACGTGTAAAAAGGAAGCCTGTGTCATTGCGGATAACGTTTTGTGCGCCGATTGAACGACGATATCTGCTCCGGCGTGAAGGGCAGATACCGGAAATGGACTTCCTATCACAAAGTGTGCGCCGTGGGCTTCATCTACAAGTACTGGTATCCCCCGTTCGTGTGCACACTCAACAATTGTCTGCAAGTCACTCCCTGCTGTTCCGTAATACGTCGGGTACGTCACAACAACACCTTTCGCATCCGTGTGTCGTTCTAGTGCCTCTTCAACAGTTGCAGATGAAACAGCGCCTGCAGTGCAAGTTGTTTCGTCCCACTCAGGCGTAAGCAAAACAGCCTGTACTCCCGCTAACTCCATTGCATGGAATACGGATTTGTGCGCATTGCGCTGGACGAGTAATGTATCGCCTGGTGCACAAACTGCACGGATCATTGCAAGATTGCCGACTGTAGAGCCATTCACAAGAAAAAAGCTCTGATCTGCGCCATAGACATCCGCTAGCATTCTTTGTGCTTCTGCAAGCATTTCAGCGGGTGCATGCAAATCATCCAGTCCTGTCAATTCCGTTACATCGTATCGGAGTGCAGCTTTCAGATCCTCGGGCAATTTAGAGAGTAGCCCGTGCTTATGTCCAGGTACATGAAACGATACTGGCCGTGTTGCCAGAAAATTTTGCAGCGCTTCCACTACAGGTCTTTTTGTATGATCCATTCATTTCTCCTCCTTCCTTTAGTAATTTTGCTGCATCTTCTATGTAAAAAAAGTCAGCACACATTGGCTGACTTCACGAGAAGGCGTCTATCGATCACCCATCCTTACAGGAAAACTGCCAGGACGAGTAAAGACGCCAATCCCGGAATTCCAAGCACTGCCAGTAAAAAGCCTGATCCAATATTAATCGGCACGTACAATCCAACAAAACCGCCAGCGATGTTGATGATGAACAGAATCAGGAAGGCAAATGCGAGCCGGAACCACAATATGGATAGTTTTTCAGCCGCCGTTTGCAGTTGAGGCTTGGTCAAACGCAGTACGAAGAGCAGGACAACACCGAGTGCGAGAATTATAGCAACTTTCATAGCAGAAGCTGCCCCCTTTACAATGGACTATTAGCAGTCTATGCAAAGCAATCGTTGTTTAGTTCACTCAATGCCAAGATTTCTGATTTTAGCTTCTTTGTACAGATAAAAATGATTGCTTTCAGCAATTTTTTTTCGAATCACAACTTCCTGATCGAAATCATCTGCATACTTTTCAATCGATTTCGTCCGCTCCCACTCTTCTCGTGTATCTAACATCAATGTCCGTAACTTTTCATCGTATTCCCGCTTCAGCTTGTTCCTCCTGCGAAACAGTCCCCCCGACCGTTTCACAGTTGTCGCCGCCCTTCTAATGCTTTAGAGAGCGTTACTTCATCGGCATACTCGAGATCTCCGCCAACCGGTAACCCATGAGCGATTCGGCTAGTTGGAATGCCGGACGGTTTCACAAGACGTGAAATATACATCGCGGTTGCTTCGCCTTCGATCGTTGGGTTAGTTGCTAAAATCAGCTCTTCCACTTCCTCATCTTGTAGACGTTTCAGCAAGTCAGGTACGTTAATATCCTCCGGCCCGACGCCATCCATAGGAGAAATCGCACCATGCAGAACATGATAAAGTCCTTTGTAATCACGCATTTTCTCCATGGCAATCACGTCTTTCGGATCTTGTACTACACAAATCAGGGTGCGGTCTCGTGACTGATCCTGACAGATGTGACATGGGTCGATATCTGTAATATGTCCGCACACGGAGCAAAACCTTAGATTACGTTTGGCATCAACCAGCGCTTTCGCAAAGTCGAGCACAGTATCTTCTTTCATACTCAACACAAAAAACGCCAGCCGGCCCGCAGTTTTCGGGCCGATGCCTGGCAGTTTCATAAAACTGTCAATCAGTTTGGATATCGGTTCAGGGTAATGCATGGTTTTGCCTCCTAGAACATCCCTGGAAGGTTCAATCCCTTCGTGAATTGTCCCATCGTAGAGTTCGTTAATTCTTCTGCTTTTTCCATTGCGTCATTCGTTGCAATCACGATAAGGTCTTGTAACATTTCAGCATCTTCAGGATCAATCACGGATGGATCCACAATGACCTCAACAACCTTTTTGTCGCCTGAGACGATTACCTTCACCATACCGCCGCCTGCTGCTCCTTCTAAGCGCTCTTCACCTAATTTTTCTTGAGCCTCACCCATTTGCTTTTGCATCTTTTGCATTTGCTTCATCATACCTTGCATATTTCCCATACCACGCATTATTATTTCCTCCTCTTTTAGTTAAGTTACTCGTCATGGACGGTAATAAATTCTTTACCAAACAATTTTTCTGCTTCTGATACAATTGGATCCTCTTGTGTCAGTTCTGCGCCTTCAAGAAACGCCGGCGGTTCATCAAAAACTGAAGCATCAGTTGGTTCGCCGCCAGCAGCGGAATTCCCCTCTGGTTGCGACTGTTGCTTAGACACCCCGCTTTTGCGGATGAAATCCTCTCGAACTTTAAGCCATCCCTCTTCAGGGACGTAAACCACGTCGTAGGCTTTACCGGTTTGCTGACGCAGCGCTTCCGCAAGTCCTGAACGGAGGGATGCGTTTTCAGACGCCATGAGACAATGGATTTCATATTTGAATTTTAACACAAATGCACTATCCGATGCTGCTACTGGCTCTGTTTCTTCAAGAAGTGCGGAATGTGAACGCTGCATCGTCTGCATCATGCGTGCCCATTCTTCCCGGATCACTTGAATGTCCTGCTTAGTTGCAGCACTTAACACTTGATGGACTTTGCCGGTCGGAATCTTGTATGCGCGCGCATTATTGGAAGAGTTTTTGCGCAATGCCGGTGTTTTTTCCCCAGCTTGTGCTGCAGGTCCGCCTCCGTTAGCGAGTTGTTGCTGCAATTCTGCAACAATCCGTTCCAAGGCGGCAATTTTTTGTTCAAGCTCAGGTGATGCAGCTGCACCACCCGTTCCTGAATTTGAAGTTCCTCGCGTTTGCACCATCTTCAACAATGCAGACTCAATATACACCTTCGCATGGTTGGAGAAACGCATTTCCTGCTGAGTCACTCCTAAGATGTCGATATAGGCGTATAAAGTATCCGGCTCGAACGCTTGCGCCAAGGCAACAAAGCGTTCGTCCCCTGAAATGACTTCCAGTAAGTCTGTAAGATCAGGCGCCGTCCGCAATAACAGTAAATCACGGAAGAATGTTATTAAATCCTCTGCTAGACGGGAGACATCTTTCCCTTCTGCAATGAGCTGGTTTAATAATGTCAGTGCAGCACCAGCGTCTTTAGTCAGTAAAGCTTCTGCAAGCTGAAGGAAGATGTCCTCTCCAACAGATCCCGTTACAAGCAATGCCTCTTCTGCAGTGACTCGATCTCCACTGAAAGAGACAACTTGGTCCAGCATGCTGAGCGCATCCCGCATCCCGCCTGAAGCCGCTTGTGCGATTACTTTTAGTGCACTGGCGTCAGCTTCAATGTCCGCATCTTTTAAAACGTGCGTCATGCGCTCCACGATTTCTGCGGCAGTAATCGGTTTGAAGTCAAATCGCTGACAGCGGGAAATAATAGTGAGCGGCAGTTTGTGAGGCTCTGTTGTCGCCAAGATGAATACCGCGTGCGCGGGTGGTTCTTCCAAGGTTTTTAACAGCGCATTGAAGGCTGAATTGGAAAGCATATGCACTTCATCGATAATATAGACTTTATATTTGGATGAAGCCGGTGCATAGCGGACCTTTTCAATGATGTCGCGCATTTCTTCAACACGAGAATTGGACGCTGCATCAAATTCAATGACATCTGTATTTGATCCTTCTGTAATTGTTCTGCAAGTTTCACATTCGTTACATGGTTCTTTCGCAGGTCCATTTTCGCAGTTCAGTGCTTTAGCGAAAATTTTAGCAGCACTCGTCTTTCCAGTTCCACGGGGACCTGAGAACAAGTAGGCATGGGTCGTTTTGTTATGGAGGAGAGCATTTTGAAGTGTTTGTTTTACGTGTTGCTGTCCTGACATTTCGTGGAATGTCTGAGGCCGGTATACCCGGTAAAAAGCTTGGTAACTCAACCGTCCGCTCCCCTTTCTTTTCGCTTCATTCATTCCTATTAGTATACCACAAAACATCAGGCAAGACGTTGTTTGAGAGCTGCGTTTTTTACGGAGTTCAAGCTGTATAGGTTTTGAAAAAAATTGCTTAAAAAACATGCAAAAGCCCCTCATCCGCAGTGGGATAAGAGGCTTTTGCTATGTACACCGTGCACCTTCCTTTGACCGCCGCACATAAGCGTTACTCTTGTCGTTGGCTCGATTTAGGCGACCCCGCGGCACATGAGAAATTCCACTTAATGCT
Organism: Sporosarcina jeotgali; assembly: GCF_033304595.1. NCBI lineage: Bacteria > Bacillati > Bacillota > Bacilli > Caryophanales > Caryophanaceae > Sporosarcina > Sporosarcina jeotgali. Next base: position 31,200 of record NZ_CP116341.1, on the reverse strand, counting down.
GCTTCCTTCCGGACCTGACATGGTTCGTGGGTTCGCATTGCGCGGGACCCAAATGTCAACACTACGTGCAAAAGGCAGACCCTACAATACGGACGGCCTCAGGAAAGGGATTCAGTCTTGCTAGAGCGGATTGCAAGTTACAGGGCACCGCTACCTCCCCACCTAGCACGGCAAATTTAATTATACGAGTAGCTTGCCAAAAAATCAACTTTCACACTTTTTTACGTGCCCCTGAGATTTTTCATTAAAAGTTGTTGACTTCTTTTCAGATGCCTGATATATTATTACTTGTCTAACACGGAGGTATACCCAAGTTCGGCTGAAGGGATCGGTCTTGAAAACCGACAGGGGTGTCAAAACCCGCGGGGGTTCGAATCCCTCTACCTCCTCCATACATAAGTTCTATTTCGATAACATAGAAAAGAAGCTGTCCATGAAAAGGGAAACCTGATCATGGACAGCTTTTTTCATGGTCTATTAATGAATTACGGAAGCATGCCTAATGATTAGAGAATACATGTACTCTCTAGTTTTTTGTTATGCCTCTACCGCTGCACCTTTTGCAACCGGAGTGACAGCAATACATCTATAGTAAGGGAATTTCTCCTCCAGGAGCCGTGCCGCCTCTTCTTCACGGCCGGCATGTACTGCAACGAACAGCGAAGGCCCGGCACCGCTCAGCGTCATGCCGTAAGCACCATGTGCATGACTCACTTCCCGGACTGCATCGAAGTCAGGAAACATCTTTTTTCGATAAGGTTCATGAAAAATATCGCGATCCATCATGCGCCCGACGAGTGACCATTCCCCTTTTGCAAGAGCTGCCGCCATGAGACTGCTCGCGGCACTTCCTTCTGTTGCTTTGCTATGATCCAACTGATGCGGAAGAAGCCCGCGAGAGTGGTCAGTTTTCATCTCAACAGGCGGAACGAGGACAACGCCTCCAATTGGCGGGGCATCGAACTTCATAACTTCCAGCGATGTATGATCGTAAAAAGAAATTGTCACGCCTCCAGCAATTGCTGCCGTTACATTATCTGAGTGGCCTTCGATGCCGACACCGAACCACATCTTCTCTTTCTGATTCATCTTTAAATCATGCAGCTGGTCCGCGATTTCTACACCCGCCGCAATCGCTGCTGCACTGCTGCCGAGTCCTTTTCCTAAAGGGATGTCAGACTTCACGCGCAGCGTGCAAGGCATCGTTTCGCGACCTGCGCGACGCACCACTTTTCCGATTGTCTGAACGATTAAATTGTCTTCATCCGTTGGAAGTCCCTTCATTTCTTCGTCTTCATAGACGACTGTCCATCGATCTGCAGGCTCTGCAGTTACCGTCATATACAGTGACAGTGCCATCCCTATACTATCGAAGCCCGGTCCAAGATTGGCAGTCGTTGCAGGGACGGTCACGGTAAATGGAGTACTGCCCATTTACTTCGCCTCCTTTTGCAAGTCAGCCGCGAATGCTTCAAATTCTGCACGTGTCATGAATGGCTTCCCATCATTGACTCGAATTGCGGTTTCAGGATCTTTCAATCCATTTCCCGTCAAGACCCCTACAATGGTTGTCCCTTTCTTGATTTCTCCTGACTCTATACGCTTTTTCAAACCTGCAATTGTCGCACATGAAGCGGGTTCAGCAAACACACCGTCCGTTGCAGCAAGCAAACTGTACGCTTCCAGAATCTCTTCATCTGTCACAGCTAAAATATGACCGCCTGATTCTGACAACGCTTTTTCCGCTAAGTGCCAGCTCGCAGGATTACCGATGCGAATCGCAGTCGCAACTGTTTCAGGCTCCTCAAAAACACGACCGTAAACAATAGGTGCCGCACCATCCGCTTGTACGCCTAATAATTGTGGTTTGTCCCCGCCTCTTTTCTCCGCATACTCCGTAAAGCCTTTCCACGCAGCTGAAATATTGCCAGCGTTTCCAACAGGCAACGCAAAAATGTCCGGAACGCTTCCGAGCTGTTCAATCGTTTCAAATGCAATTGTTTTTTGGCCTTCCAACCGGTACGGATTCACCGAATTAACGAGTGCAATATCGCCTCCGCCAGCTTCTCGCACCATTTGCAATGCTTCGTCAAAGTTCCCTTCGATTTCCAGGATTTCAGCACCATACATTTTTGCTTGGGCCAATTTACCAAGTGCAATCCGACCTTCAGGAATGACGACAATTGTCCGCATCCCTGCGCGTGCGCCGTAAGCTGCAGCTGACGCTGATGTGTTACCTGTGGACGCACAAATAAGTGTTGTTTTTCCTTCTTCTTTCGCTTTTGCAACGGCCATTACCATGCCGCGGTCTTTAAACGATCCCGTCGGATTGGCACCTTCCGTTTTCACATATAAGTTCACACCCCACTGTTCAGATAAGTTTTTCAAGTGAATGAGTGGTGTATTGCCTTCCTGCAGTGTTAAATCCGGTGTTTGCTCCGATACAGGAAGCCATTCCCGATATTCGTCTATTAGTCCATTCCATCGTCTCATCGGTCAGTCCCCCTCTACTCGATAGTGGCTTAGTACGCAATTTACTTCCGGCGCCACTTTTAATTCTTCAATGACTTTCAAATGCTGGTCTCTCGAAATCGCATGTGTGATGAAGATTAAATCGGCATCTTCACGTTTTGGATCCGCATGTTGAATTACCGTTGCTAAGCTCGCCTTATTGTGGCTATAGATAGAAGATAAGCGAGATAGTACGCCAATTTCATCCTGTACAGAAATCCGGTGAAAATAGCTGGCAAACTTCTGTTCATCCGACTTTACTTTGCGCTCATATTGATAAGAATGAATTCGTTTTCCGTTCACGCCAAGCAAGAGATTTCGACAAGCCGCTACGATATCTGATGTGACAGATGTCGCAGTCGGCAGCGAGCCTGCACCTGGTCCATAAAACATTGTTTCTCCGACCGCATCTCCGTAAACATATACAGCGTTGAACTCGTTGTTAACAGAAGCAAGAGGATGTTCGTTCTTCACGAAAACAGGCTCAACCGCCACTTCAATTCCGTTTTCATCCTTCTTCGCTGATCCCGCCATTTTTATGGTATACCCGAATTGCTCTGCAAGCTCCAGATCCCCATCTTCAATGACACTCATGCCCCGTACGAAAACATCATCCAGCTGCACTTCAGACGAAAACGAAAGCGATGCGAGGATGGCCATTTTCCGGGCAGCGTCAATCCCGTCTACATCAGCAGATGGATCTGCTTCTGCGTAGCCAAGTGCTGTAGCTTCAGCAAGTGCATCTTCATACGTCTTCTTTTCTTCCTTCATCTTTGTGAGGATGAAGTTCGTCGTTCCGTTTACGATGCCAAGAAGTGATGATATCCGATCAGACGCCAGTCCATCCTCAAGTGTACGGATAAGTGGAATCCCGCCACCTACACTCGCCTCGTAAAACAAGTCACAGCTGTTTTCATCTGCTAACGCAAGTAATTCTTTCCCATATACGGCCATTACATCTTTATTGGCTGTGACGACACCTTTTCCTGCTTTTAAAGAACGTTCGATAGCTGTTTTTGCATCGTCCGTCCCGCCAAACACTTCGACGATGAAGTCAATGGCATCATCATTCAGCAGATCTTCCAGCTGATCGGTGAATGCTTCTTTCGGCAATTCGGTGTCCCGTTCTTTTTCTTTATTTTTAATCAGCACACGCTTAATGCGTACCGGTACACCAAGCTTATGCTGCAAGTCTTCCCGATGCTTGTGTAAAATCGTCGCAACGCCGCTTCCAACAACACCAAAACCTAATAATCCAATTCCGATTTCTTTTCTCATTGACGATTCCCCTCGCTATTATGTACACTATGAAAAAACAATTGTCCTTTCCATAGAGACAGTATAAAGATAAAGTCTTCACAGGACAACCCTATCATGGTATTGTTATTCAATATATCACACAAGTCACAATTAATTAAAGATTGGATCTGGTTAAATGAAGGTTTGTAAATTTGGCGGAACATCTGTTGCATCGGCTCAACAAATCAAAAAAGTAGCAAACATTATCCATTCCGATTCATCCCGAAAAATTATTGTCGTTTCCGCTCCAGGCAAACGTCACAGTGACGATACCAAAGTGACGGATCTGCTCATTCTTCTTGCAGAAAAGGCCTTGATTGGCCAAGATGCTGAGTCGGAACTGCAACAAGTTCTTGCTCGTTATGAAGAGATTGCAGAGGAACTCGGTCTTGATGGTTCGATGAACACTGTAATTGAAAAAGACTTGCGTGAACGGCTTTCGCTCGACAAAGAAGATCCGATTTTATTCATGGATAGCCTAAAAGCGTCCGGTGAAGACAACAACGCGAAACTCATTGCGGCGTATTTGCAATCGATTGGCATGGAAGCGACGTATGTCTGTCCAAAAGAAGGCGGTTTGTTGGTCAATGAACGTCCGCAGCGGGTGCAGGCGCTTCCTGAAGGCGAGGAACTCCTTGCTGAATTACGGAATAGACGCGGAATTATCGTGTTCCCTGGTTTCTTCGGTTACACAAAAGACGGAACACTCCGCACATTCAATCGGGGCGGTTCAGATATTACAGGTTCTCTGCTCGCTGCAGCGACCGGGGCTGAACTGTATGAGAACTTCACCGATGTCGATTCGGTGTTTTCTGCAAATCCAAACGTGGTTGAACAGCCGTGTGCCATCCATACAATGACATACCGTGAAATGCGTGAGCTTTCGTATGCAGGTTTCACAGTATTCCACGAAGAAGCATTACGGCCTGCGTTCTTGCGGTCAATTCCGGTGTGCATTAAAAATACAAACAATCCAAGTGCTCGAGGTACGATGATTGTGAAAGAGCGGGAGTGCGGTTCTCAGCCTGTTGTCGGGATCGCCGCTGATGATGGCTTCTCAACACTTTTCGTTGATAAATACTTAATGAACGTGGAAATCGGTTTCGGCCGGCGCTTGCTGCAGATTCTGGAGGACGAAGAAATTCCATTTGAGCATACGCCTTCAGGAATTGACAACATGTCTGTCATAATTCGCGATACGTTTTTGACGGAAGAAAAGGAAGCCCGCATTTTACACCGCGTGAAGGAAGATTTAGATGCAGATGATGTGTACTTCCGCCGCGATTACTCGATGGTGGTGCTTGTCGGAGAACGTATGCGGGATACAACGGGTTTGACGGCGCGTGCTGCAACAGCAATCGCAAAAACAGGCGCCAGCATTCAAATGATCAACCAGGGGTCCACTGAAGTCAGCTTAGTGTTCGGTATTCATAAAAAGGATGAAACCGATGTGCTCCGTTCCCTGTATGACGAGTTTTTCCAAACAGCCATTGCACGTGTGTAGGTGATAAAAAGAGCGAGTCCGGATTAGCTGATAATCCGAACTCGCTCTTTTTACATCTCCAATTATTGCAGGGATGTTGTCATCCGTTGTTTCTCGTTCCATTCAAAACTTTCAGGAAATGGCTTTTGGAAGTAACAGCGAAGTGTTAGAAGCGCATATTTAGAAATCAATAGAATTTGCTATCTGAACTAAAATTTCAGGCGTAATCCTATCAGAAACTTTTTTATCGATACTGAACACATATTGCCAATTATCTCTTTCAAATTCTAACAAATTAAAACCAGAAATCGGTTTTTCCATATATCTTGCTGTATTTGCATTATCCAGTTTAAAGGTTTTTAAAACTTCCTTGTCACTAAACTCGATTTTATGTGCAACAGCCCGAACCTCAATTTTAAAATGGTTTTCAGATAACTGGTCATTAATAAATGCCACTTCAAATGTGTCATTAAGGTCACCTTCTAAATCATTCAGCCTGCCGAATTGATGAGTAAAGATTGGCTTGTCAACATTAAATCGGACAATTTTTATAAGGTCCCTAATCGGTACTCAATAGGCGTTAGATAATCCAGCGTTCCGTGAATCCGAACCCGGTTGAACCAATTCACATAATCCTGTAGTTCACGCTCTAACTGGCTGATAGAAGAAAAGGTCATTTGCTTAATGAACTCTATTTTGACCACATTGAACATGGATTCTGCTACCGCATTGTCGTACGGGCATCCTTTCATACTCAGTGATCTTCCGATGCCAAAAGCTTTTAAAGCTTCGTCAATTAGTTGATTTTTAAATTCACTTCCACGGTCTGTATGGAACAATTGGATGCGATCTAAGTTGCGCTCAATGCTAGACAAGGCTTTGTATACAAGTTTTGCTGTCTTTTCTGGCCCTGCGCTGTAGCCGATGATTTCTCGATTAAAAAGATCGACAAATAAGCATACATAATTCCATCTTCCATTGACTCTTACGTATGTTAAATCACTGACAACCACAGCCAATTCTTCTTGACCGTTAAAGTTTCTCGCCAGAACATTCTTTACAGGTTCCTCATTCACTTTTGATTTAAACGGTTTATATTGTGCGACAGTGTAATTGGACACAAGACCTGTTTGCTTCATGACGCGACCAATACGACGTCTAGAAACCGTCCGGTTGATCTTCTCTAATTCTTTTTTGATTTTGCGTGTACCGTAATTGTTTCGACTCTGTTTAAAAATTACCTTGATATCTTTTTGCAGGGTTTTATCTTCAGGTTGTTTAACGGAAGTGTAGTAAAACGTGCTTCTCGCGATCCCTAGGACGTCGCACATTGCTGATACCGAGTATTTGTGACGGTTGTTTTGAATCACATCTACTTTCGTCCCATGATCAGCGCGGCTTGCTTTAAAATATCGTTCTCCATTAGGAGACGCTGGTTCTCTTTACGTAATTTGATTAATTCATTCTCTTCGTCTGTACGCTGATCTTTTTCTTCAAAAGATTCAGTCGCTTTGTGACGCCTCACCCAGTTATCAAAAGTAGTGGAGGTTAGATCGTACTCACGAAGAATATCTGTACGTGTTTTACCGTTTTCATGTAGCTGCACAATTTGGTTTTTAAATTCCTTGGTATAGGTCCGTCTTGCTCGTTTTTCAGTCATGTAGATTCTCCTCATCTCTTTGGTTATATTCTACAAGACCCTAATTTTATTGTCCAAGTAAGTGTAGCCTATACAGATTATAGGCGGAACCCTAAGCGGCAGTTTAAGTTTTTGTTTGAAGTGCTGTTCGAAATCATCCAATGCACCCTCCACAGATTTGTAACCAATTTCGGGATACATCTCTTCATAAAGACGGGGCTTATCGTTAGCAACTGAATAGTTGGTCAATAAACAGAAGGATAGCAACAAAAGCGAAAGGGTTCTAATCATTTTTACACCTCTGTTTCTCTTTAGGCGTATGATTCCCCGCTTCATTGAAATTATCAAATTAATACTGTCATTTGAATAAAGTGGTCATTACCGGAAAGTGGAGGTTTTTGTAATGGAATTGCCCCATTGGTGAAAATCGCTTTTCCGCAATCGCGCCCTATTCTGGAATAACTCCATTCAAGTTTTTTTGCATTAAGTACAGGATACGTAATACCAGTTCTTTTTCATTTTTTTCAATTTCACTATGTTTGCTGCAAGGTCTTTATCGTTTGGTTCGACTCCGTTTGGAGAAAAAACATAACCAGAAAAGTTACCAAGAATTCCTCTGTTAGTGAAGAAAACAAGCTTTTCATTAACTTTCATTACTTCTTTTCCATCTGACAATGATGAACCTTTATAGTTTGCAGGAATATGAAAAAGGTCTCCTCGTGTATTCGAAGATTGTATTTTCCCATCCAAAATTAAATTAGCTATCTCGTCTCTTTCGTCAAGGTTAAAATTGAATTCAGCTTTCTGAATTAATGGAGACAAGGGATTAGCTAATAACAAGAAGAACAGCAGTAAGCTCATTACTAAAGGGACAAGATTTTTTCCTTTTTCTCTGTTTTTGAAAAAACCAACGCTCCAAAATATTAATAAGATCGCTCCACCTACAAACGAAATCAAAAACAAAGGGATATTCACGAAAAGCCAAAATGGAAAACCGAAAATAAAATGCCTGAAAAGCTCATTGATAATATAAAAAACTATTAGGACACAGAGTGCGATTGTAATCCATTTGTTTCTAGAACTCATTTTTCATCCCCTACTTATCCGAATTATAATACTTTGACGGTTTACTGATTACGGCCACACGATTTTACCACTCGTGACATCTTTTTTACCACGGAACGCCAAAGAATTTACCACGCTATGACAATGTATTTACCAACCTTGCTGGGACGCTTGTCCGCTAGGGAATAAAGCGATTTTTAGCAGTATGGATCGTAGACGGTAAGCATTTATAACAACTTGACACGGAGCCTCTACGGGCATGAGTTCCAAGCCGGAAGGCCAGCAACACATGGCTGGCTTGCCCCGCGAAGGCTATCATGCCCGCCTCTCCATGTAAAGTTGTGAGTATAAGAATCAGCACCCAATCCCTAGTGGTAAACGGTTGACGTTACTTGGTACATATGTTGTCACTCATTGGTAAATAACTTGTCACAGGTGGTACATTTCATTGGCTGTAATCAGTTTACATTTACAGAGGTTTCTACTGCATGACTCGCCATCAGGAACCTCTATCAGCAAAATTAAGGATCCCTTGATAATTAGACAATCTGGCCCGATTGCGCAACACCTTGGATCTTTCCATTATAGAACATTTTACTATGCCTCACTCTTTTTTACATATAATTCAAATATTCCAGTTCCTCTCTCTTCTTTCCGAGAAAGATAACCACTCTCCCGCCATAAAATTAACTGATACTGACATTACTGAGATGTCTTTTTAACTTCATCAAATCAACTATTGCTCGTATCCCCACTGCCAAAATAATACACATATAAATCTTCCATCCTAGGCTCTGCCTGTTGAGCAGAGATGTGAGGCTTCGCATGAGAAATAATCCGTATGTCCGCGTGCTCCTTTTGCAGCTGCAGGTTGGAGACCGGGTAGGCCGTTGTGTACGTTTGCAGTTCGTTATGTGGTACTTGGACCGCCCATACTTGGCGATCCAACTTGGCCAGCAGCTCACGAGGGGACGCTTTTCCAATGAGCTGTCCTTCTTTTAACAGGAGCACTTCGTCAGCGACGTATTCGATATCCGACACGATATGCGTGGAGAGGATGATGATTGTATCCTGCGCCAACTGGGACAGGATTCCCCGCAGTCGGATTCGTTCGCTCGGGTCCAGCCCGGCTGTCGGCTCGTCCAGGATGAGGACTTTCGGGTTGTTCAACAGAGCCTGAGCAATTCCGACTCTCCGTCTCATCCCGCCGGAATAGCCTTTCAGTTTTTTTCGACTTACGCTTGTCAGGCCCACTAGTGCCAATACGTGTTTCACACGCACTCGGGCTGTTTTGGCATCGAGCCCTTTCAAGTTCGCCACGTACTTCAAAAACTCTTCAGCTGTGAACTGACTGTATCCATGGAAGTCCTGCGGCAAGTATCCGAGCTTGTCACGATACGCGGCGCCGAGTGTTGTGATGGCACGATTGTTGTAAAGTACCTGTCCGCTTGTCGGTGCAATGACGTCCACCATGATACGCAGAAGTGTCGATTTGCCTGCTCCGTTCGGCCCCAGCAATCCGTAGATTCCCGGAGATAATTCGCAGTCTATCGATTTCAGTGCCTCGTGGTCTTTGTACTGATGACTGACTTTTTCTAGTTTTAGAGTCACAGTTCATGTCTCCTCCTTTGTAGTTTCCTCGTCAAAAACATGGAACCGGCGATCAGAATCATATACCAGATCACCAATTGAGGCAGACGCGGTTCGTTGCCCACTTCATGTGCCCGTATGAGATACGAAAAAAATCCTTTTTCTAAAAACCACTCTATGGAGAAGTCCGTCAGTAGGCTACCTCTCAGCAAAAAAGTCAGGCCATACAATAAGCCACACAGGATCACAGTGATTGTGTGGGATTGAAAGGTGACACAAACACAGGCGGCAAAGATCGAAAATAGAACACTGCCCACCAGTACGTACGGCAGGCCGGCTGCACAGCCCCTTAAGATTTCGGTGAATGACTCCGGCGGAACGGCCAAAGCAGCTCCTGACAGCTGAATCGCTGTAAAGAGAAGGACCATGAATAGTACACAGAGGCCAGCAGCTCCCAGCCGTACAAAAAAAACTTTCGATTTCCCATGACGGGTTGTGAGAATGACTTCCCGCACGCCTTCCTCCTTGTCCAAGATGAATATCTTTGTAGTCATTGCGAGGATCAGGAAGCCTATCGACAGTGTGCCGAGGACATGCCAGAACGCATCCGCAGTTGCCAAGACATGTGCCGGACTTTTTTGGGCAGCAAAATAGATCATTACACTCCAAAAACCACATATGACGAGGACTGCAGGGAACCCCCATTTGTTCCGCATGATTTTTTTAACTTCCCAAGGCAACATTGATCCGTCGCCTCCCGAGTATGAGATTTACGGTAAACAAGCCGGCAGCCAGGCTGAGGAACAGGAGTAAAACCTCTGTATTTGATAACACGACATACCCTTCTAAATATTCGAAGCTCAACATTCCGTTCAAACCATATCTGTATACGTTCTCCAAGTACTCGATGCCAGGCATGGTTTGGATATAGTAAAAGATATATTTTTCATACAGCTCCCAGAAAGCAAAAATGCCGCCAGCCGTCAGCATGATGAATACACTTCGTTTGATGAATAACGAAAGGAGAAAGACGAACAAGGCAAAGATATAACTTGCCAATACCATGTAGCCCCCCTCCAATATCATGAGCTTTGCAAATGTCCAGTCAGGATTCGGAGTGAGGTAATTGGGAGTATTTGCTCCCATCTGTACAAACAACCCTGTCGGCGACGCATAGGCAAGCAGGACCAGACTTGTAATAACGTAATAAAACAACACGATTGATACACAAAAGAGGAAGAGGACGAATTGTTTCACGACCAACAGCTGCACACGACCTGCCTTGTATGTAACCAACAATTCCTCCATTTCCTTTTCCCGCTCAAACGGCATACACCGGGAAACACCGACGACGATGGTTACCGCAATCAGCATATAACCGATATAAGGCATGACGGACGCCATCTCTTGCCAGAAAAATACCGCTTGCGAAGAATCGATGGTTGCATTCGTTCCCATTGCATATAGAACGGTACAAAGGAAAAGAGCCATGTAGAGTTCATTCTGCAAGAATAGCTTTTTTCCTTCTACCCACGCTAGTTTACTAAATCCCATCCGGTAATCGCTCCATTCTCCAAAGTTTAGTCAGTTGTCGTATGAAGACAGCAGCCAGTCCAATATTAGCAGCCATGAAAATCAGGGTATGAACCGACAGCAGTAGTGAGCCGAACGGTGTGTAGATGGAAAGTAAGATGAACGAGACCCATACTAGCAGTATGACTGTCCAAGACAGCGGATTTCGGTACTTCGTACTGATCGCCAGCAGAATGACACAGAACAGCAGAATCGGCGTGATTCCTGCTACCGCAATATGGAACGATAGCGAGAAGAGACCTGCCTTCTGAATGGACGCCGCATACAGCAATGCCCCGCCGTATAAGATCAGACTCCACAGACAGATTGCCACCAATTTCGAAAACAGAACCTGCTGAAGCGAGAAGGTAAACGTCTGTTCCAATTCCACCATGTCCTTGGTCTGTGTATGCACAAGATGCCACCCTGCTAAAAACACAGGGGCTGGTGCAGTGAGGATGAAAAGAATCCATTGATCCGGGGTGCTGGAAAGGATGGTAACAGTACCCATCAACACGATCACCAGAAGACTTAGCTGTACAGCGAAGTGCCCCCAAAGATCTTTGAATGATTGCCGGACAAGTTGTTTCATGACAACCGCTGTATTTTTCTGCGGAACAGGCATGTAAGACTTCAAGTAGTCAATGGTTCTCTCCCTGTCCTGTTCATGAATAACAGGAGGAATGTCGTCGTGCAGCCAGCGGCGCAGTTGATCATCTTCACGTTTACCTTGTTTCACTCCATAACCCCCTTAGCTCGTTTCCGCAGTTTCTGCAGCCCTTGGAACAGTCTCGATTTCACTGCTGGCACGGTCGTCTTCGTAATCTTTGCGATTTCTTTGGCCGTGAAGCCATGATAATATTTCAAAATCAGCGCATCCCGTTGTTTCGCAGGAAGTGACTCAAGCAGCTCCTTCACTTCGGAGCGATCGGAGAACTGTTCCTCCAGGTCCGACTCCTGATGAAGCAAGTCATGCTCGTCCGTGAGTTCAACTGAACGCCTCGTCCTCGTAACGAAATTCATCGCCCGGTTCCGCGCAATCCTGTACAGCCACGCTTTGAACGTCCCTTGCTCCTTGTAAGCAGGCAAGGCTTGCAGCATCGCGACAAACGTCTCCTGTGTCAGATCCTTTGCTTCTTCATACGGACTCCCGAGACGGTAAATATAACGGAAGATCTCATCGTAATACCGCCGTACCAGCTGCGCCATTGCGTCTTCATCCCCCTGCTGTATCGCGCTGATTAATACCGCGTCATCCTCATACATGATCTAACCTCCATACTTCTATATAACACGCCTGGGTGTGAAAAGGATTTATTTTTTTGTTTTTACTGGAATAACGGAGATCAGGGGGGGCTTCATAATACTCCGAATCATTTACAGCATACGAAAAAACTGGCCGGAACAGTGGGAATGCGCTGTTCCAGCCAGTTTTGTTTTTGGTGTTCGGGTGGAGTGGGAGTTGATAGGTTGACTATTCCACAAATGCACCCGATTGAAGAATATTCATCAACATAACTTTTCTTCGCTAGATAATTCAACTCATTTTTCTAGATTTAAAATTTCAACTTCGTAATTATTAATACCATTGCTGGCGAGTTCTTTTTCAAAATACAATTTCGCTTTTTCTTTATTACTCAAGCTATCTCCATCCACTTGTACTGATAAGATCTTTTCACTCTTACTAACTCCCATACCAGTTACGCCAAATTTCATTTCAGCATTATCATATAATTCCGTTTCAAAAAGATTATCGATTTTCTCATCTTCATTTGACGAAGCGAATGAAATATAATCATTTCCAAAATAAAATAATGAACAAGACATTACAGCAACTATGGCAATATATTTCTTTTTCATAATTAATCATTCTCCTTTTCTCTGGCCCGTTTGTGATATTGGCACGATTAGTGAATAGTAGACTTAAAATTTATACTTAAATAAAGCAACTCTTCTAATTTATTAATAGCTTGTATCCCATAATTCATTTCCGTTGTCATACTGAATCGATACATATGCATGTTCGATTTTCAATTCATTCTGCAGATAATTAATAAAAGATAAAAACATTTCTTCGCTTAATTCTTCTTTATTGTTATTTAGCCCAATATTAAGCGAAGGTATACCTCCTACCTCATAAGATGCCGTAAGAGATATCTCATTTGTTTCACCGAATTTTTGATTTATGTAACTAACAATTTTTGGTTTTACTTGTTTAAGGAATTCTTCTTCTTCCTGAATTGATATATCATCTTCCATTTTTCCGGTAATTCTATTTTCATAAACCATAAATGATTTTTGTGTCTCTATATCAATAACCATTGCAGCATAATCGTAATTTCCGGATTGCTCTTCACTATTATAAGAGATATGTGAAATTTGGTATTTCATTTCTGGATATTTTGTTTGTAGGTATTGTTCTGCTTGTTCAGTTGCCTTTTCCATTTCTTTTTCATCTGGCACCAATGACGCTCTAAGATACATGAATAAAAAGACAGTCCCCAATATTAGTAATAACAATATTCCTGTAACTATCCATATGAATATGCTTATGGTCCAGCCTTTTTTTGACGAATTCATCCTTGTACCTCCCTTTTAAAAACTAACTACAATTCCCTCCTCTGTTCTTTGTCCTTATTGCGACATAGTCGTATTACTGAAATGCCCCCGATTGTATTACGAGGAAATTCTTTTTTTATTTCTTATTACTCTGATAATAAACATGATAATTACTGTCGTTACAAGTAGAAATCCATTAACGAAAGTAAACACAGCACACATTGCTGCAAAATAACCATGGCCTTCTCCTCCTCCGAAACGAAGAAATAATTCTCCACCTTTAATACCAAGAACATCGAAAAGCATCATCATAATAATTCCTAAAATAATAACTAAACTAAGCTTTCCTCTTTTCAACAATAAGAAGGATCCAATATTTAAAGAGATTAGTAATAAGAGAAATAATAATACTATTAAACCAATAATTTTCTTCTCCTCCTTCTTAAATTTAGTATTAAAGCCCGAACTTGAATACAACAATTAATCTTTTATCTGGCCCGATTCTTGAATGTATGCTTTATAATAACTACACTCCGGTGCTTGGAGCGGAAGACGGACGACTCCGAAGGGATCAGCGTGCGCCTTGAGACCCCGCAGGGAGCATTTTTTGCGACTGAGGAGGCTCAAGCCACCATAGCTGTCAACTTAAGAACTAAAGATATTTTTCCTTCTTTACGCCAAATTACGTTTTTTCCCTTAAATATAGGGAAATGAATGGGTGAGAATTCCAACTTCCTTTTTAGCGAGAGGGCTGATTGGATGTCTCTAATTGAATTGAAGGCGTTGAAGGGCTGTTCCTTTGGTTGACTTTGGTTTTCTGGCTGTTTTGATGAGTAGCCTGATGACCAGACCCAGGTAGTCTGTAAACGCCTTCTTTTCGTCTGTGAAAATTCGATATAGCTTGGGTAAGAATCCGATGGCTACCGTACGTACGGCAATCATCTCGCTGATTTCCAGCTGTTCTTCCTCCCATATGATATTGCGCAATTGATAGGCAATCAGCTGGCTGATGATGATGGCTAGGAGTGTTCCGTATAGATGGCAGAGCCACCTTTCTTTCTTCATTATCTTGAATTGATCGACTCCAAGATAAGATTTCCAGGTTTTAAAACAAAGTTCGACATGCCATCTCAATCGATAGAGTTCTACCAACTTCTCAGCGGGCACTGATTCGGGCAAGTTAGTCATATAGACCGTAATGCCTGCTAGATCACTTACCACTTTCTTTGGTTTCTTGCCCGATCGGGTGGTGCGCCGTTGAATTTTCTTCAATCTGCATTGCCGCTGGGTCTCATCATGTGAATACACAATACAGCGGGCGGGAAAGTGGGCATCTCTGCCGAAATGAACACCCTCCAGCTCTAAATGTTCACCAGGTTCTAGGTTTTGGCAAAGTGTCACCAGATCCAATCGGTAATACAGGCTGCTTTGAACTACGTTTCCATTTGGATGATACGCAGGATAAGGATTTTTGAATGCCAAGTAGGCATCATTCCGCAGCTTCGTAATATAGAAGCCGCCGTTCTCCCCTATCTGGCTGAATTGTTCGAAACTGAAATACCCTAAATCCTGCAGGCAAAGATCCTTTTCGTTCACGTATGGGATACGTTCGGCACCTTTTTTTGTATCGTTCACACGTCGGAAATCAACATCCAAAAACGTGGTTTTACCTGACAGAACATCATATTCATATTGAATCTTTGCGGATTCCTGCTCAGTTTCTGTAGCCCTTTTCTTCAAATGATCCGGTACTTCGATAGCCGTCGCGTCCAATACCCGGATGCTTAAAAAAGGAAGCAGATCTGCGGAGGAATGAGTAGAAACGTGTTCCAGATACTGATGATGGAGGATTTCTTGGATTAAGCGCCGGAGAAACACGGCAGCTTCTGGCGTAAACTTTTTATCCAAAGCCGTCCGACTGATTAGAATTTCTTGTTCCGCGACCAATGTGGAACACAGTTCTTGGATGGAACAGCCCGCAAAGTTACCGTGAAATTGGAAGAGTAACGCCAGAAAGTCACTTGCCGTCATGACCCGCTTTCTTTTGATAAAACCCGTTTCTTTCGCAATTTCATCGACTCGCGACGGTTTGATACAGGTAAATAGTTGTTCCAGAAGATGAATGGTCTGAGATGTAGTGGTCATAACAAAGAACTCCTCTCCAAAAGTTGTTTGTATTCACATATACCAACATTTCGGAAAGATTACACAACATTCTTAAGTTGACAGCTATGGGCTCAAGCCACGCCCCTCGGAAGGCGTTCCGTCTGGAGCGCAAAGCAACAATTTGCATGCTAGATAATGGCCTATTCTGGCACTACTTTTATTCCATTGAAGCCCCCATTTACTCCAAGCACATTAGAGTCCATGGCGAATTCTATTGGCTAACCAAGATAAGTAACACTGCACCACACGCCATTAACAGTAACGATAAATACAAAAGCCATCCTGAAAATACGGGTCCCGTCATCACATCTAGGACCTCGAGTGCAATTGCTAATACTTTTTTAGAGGGGTTTAAACTTTCAAGTAATTCCATTCTCTCCTTTAAATAATATATACCGAAGGGAAACAAAATAATTCCAATCCCCAGAAACACACTCGCCACTGTAAGTACACTCATAGTCATTTCTCCTTAGCAATTTGGCCCGTTTGAAACACAAAGTTGTGCTAGGGATGCCCCCTATTCTGTATATACATTTCACTGGCCATCTATTTACATAGAATGGAAACTCTCGTTCTTCTTTCAGGAATAATGTCCTTATTTACCATTCAAAACAAAAAGTTACGCTGGCTATTAAAGAAAAGATCCCAACCCCCAAAAAAATAGTTCCAGAAACAACATTATATATATTTTTCTTTCTAAGCTTAAACATTAAAAGTAGTCCCGTGGCCGTTGACATAAGAAAAATTATAAAAAAACCAATTGACGCAATATACATTTAATCCCCCGCTTTTTTATTTTAATTGGAGATTCCATAGCTTAAAACAGTAAATAGTAAACTGATAATGGTTAAGCCGGCCATTGGGATTGCAATGATTTTATTGTTCATAAACTCCGAGATTGCCGTAATTGCCCCTGCTAGACATAAAGCTAACCAAATGGGTGTAAACACAGCATCCGCAATACTCGGTGGTAATAATGCATAACCATTAACTAAGAAGAATATCCAATGAAAAATCAACAGTCCCCCTACTACATAGGAGATTATTCTAGGTGGTTTTCTCTTTTTGCCATTTGTAACAGCTAGAAATGCAGGAATGACAAAAGTTAAACATGCAATAATACCAACAACAATTAAAATCATTATTGAAATCCCTATAATAAACACTCCCTTACACAATAATTCATTGTGTAATCTGACTAGTTTTACAAAGAATGGTTTCTCGTGAAGTTCAGTATAGTGGCCTGATTACAAGGTTCTTAAGCACATCGCATAACGGCTTTTTCATTATCTTTGTTTTTGATCAATACATTTTTATCATCATCCAGCTTGTATTCAATGCCTTCATTATCGAGACATTCGATTAGTTGACCGGTGAAGTTTGAACTGTAAATAAAATACGCTTCATCTTCTGGATTATTACAAGCAATTAATAATGATGGAATGAATAATAGAGTTAATCTACTAGCGATTTTTTTCATCAGCTTAGTCCCCTTATACAAATTTACTTATTCTGGCACACCCCTCTAGCCCTTTACCGTACATGGAATACATCAATCTTAACCTATTGTATCAAATTACCAATTAGTTTGTTATATAAAATTCCAACTAGTCTGAACTGGCTCATCTTTCAAGGTTGAGACAGTTTGTTACAGCACAATCTCGATAGCTCACACTTTACTTATCCTTGAGAAGGACTTGATTTTTCACTGCGTGTTCCGTCTTAGTTTATACAAAAAGAGCTGCTCAAAGGGCCAAATCCCCTCTAAGCAGCTCTTTTATTATCCCTCCAATGAACGCAGCACTGCGCGTACTGGACTTCCATCTGAACCTTCCAACGCAAGCGGAAGTGCAATCAGTTCATACACTCCAGGTGTTACGTTAGACAGTACCGTATTTTCCAAAATGTTGACTCCGTTATCGTAAAGCGAGTGATGCGCGTCCATCGTTTTGCTGTCGACTGAATCGACGGACGGGACGTCTACGCCAATTAACCGAATTCCCCGTTCCTTCAAAAAAGGACCGATGTCTGCCTTCAACACTGGATAATCTTTTGGAAACGTATTTGGATCCGGGTGTCCCCCTGTTTTAAGAAGGAGCCGCTCCACATCTTTAAAATTGAATCCTTCTAGTTCTGCACGACCGATTTCTGCATGTCCTGTGACATCTACGACCGTGGCTGGCCCGATATACAAAGACAAATCCAGTTCATGCACTCGCTTGCCATCATTATCATAGTGGAATGGTGAGTCAATGTGCGTCCCTGTGTGGACACTCATGGTTACTTGACCGATATTGACGGAGCCTGTCTGTTCTTTCGTAAACGTGAGCTCATAATTAAACGGAGTATCCCCGGGCCATTTTGCAATCGAATTGCTGAGGGGCTGTGTGATGTCAATCCACTGTGTTAAATTCTTCATGCCCATCATCCTTTCTAGTTACACGTATCAAAGATTATTTATAAATACAGCCGCGATTGTTAGTGGTACGACGACGGTCATCAGGACGAGCCATACCCTGAACAATCCAGGAGAATCATTTGTACTCAAGTGGAATTCTTGTTTTACCAGTTCACGGTCCATTCTGTGGATGATGAAAACTGCAATGAGTAAGTTTCCGAGTGGCAGAAGTATGTTACTTACGAGATAGTCCGTGCTATCGAAAATACTCTTGCCATTTATCATAAAGGACTCTAGTAAACTGGAGGACATGGCAGATGGAATCGCCGCCACGAACACGATGAGTCCCGTAAGCCAAGCAACCGTCTTCCGCGTACGTTTGCCATTGGCCGTTAGTGCAGCGACAATGATTTCGTACAAACTGAACGAAGAAGTCAAAGTAGCAAATAAGAATAGCAGTAAGAACAATGCTAAAAACAGTTCCCCAAACGGCATTTGCCCAAACACTTCCGGCAGCACCATGAACAGCAATCCCGGTCCTTCGTCAGGTGCCAGCCCGAACGCAAAGACAACTGGGAAAATTGCAAGCCCCGCAAGCAATGAAACAAAGATGTTCATCCCCACGACGGATGCTGCAGATGATCGCAAACTAACGTCCTTTTTCAAATACGAACTGTACGTTACCATACACGAGAACCCGACAGCTAATGAGAAGAACGACTGCCCGAGTGCATAGAGAACGGACTCGCCCGTAATTTTAGAAAAGTCAGGAGCTAAGAAAAATTTCACACCTTCCATTGCACCGTCTAACGTCAATGAACGCACCACTAAGATAATGAAAAAGATGAATAGCAATGGCATCATGTATTTGTTGGCGCGCTCAATCCCATTTTGAATGCCTGACGCAATAACGATGACGTTAATGATTGTAAATAACAGCAATCCGAGCAGCGTAATCCAAACGGAGCCGATTACTGAACCGAATAGCTCGCCGTAGTTCGTTCCATCCCCGATTACATTGCCTGGAATTGCAAGCCCGCTATAGACGAGTACCCAGCCGCCAACTACGCTGTAAAATGACAACAGTAAGAAGCAACCTAAAACGCCAAGTCTGCCAATCCACACCCACACACTATCCGGTGCTAACTTTTTATACGCACTGATCGCTTCTCTGCCTGTTCCGCGGCCGATGATGAATTCTGACAGCAGCATCGGTAAACCAATCACTAGGGTGAACACGATGAACAGGAGGAAGAACGCACCTCCTCCGCTCATTCCTGTTACGTAAGGGAATTTCCAGATGGCGCCGAGTCCAATCGCAGCCCCCGCAGATGATAATATGAATCCTAACTTAGAGGACCACTGTTCCGTTCGATTTTTCTCCTCCATACAGCTCCCCCTTTTTCAGCTCTCTCTTATTCTTACAGCTTTGTTCGCAGATCCCATAGTTCTGGGAAGAATCTGTGATCAAGCACATGGCGTAAGTAATTCACACCAGACGATCCGCCTGTCCCTGTTTTAAAACCGATAATCCGCTCAACCGTTTTCATATGACGGAACCGCCACTGCTGCAGCCAATCCTCGACGTCCACAAGCTTTTCTGCAAGCTGATACAAATCCCAGTATTTATCGACATCACGATAGACCGCTTCCCAAGCTGCTTCAACGGTTGGATCCCCTGCATACGTGACACTGAAGTCGCGATCAAGCAATTCAGGATTAATCGCAAAACCTGCTTTTGATAATGCCCGAATTGCCACATCATAGATACTTGGTTGGTTCAACGCGTCTTTCAGCATCGCATGCACTTCCGCGTCCTTCTCGTAAATCTTTAGAATGTGAGAAGACTTATAACCAAGTGCAAATTCAATTAGACGATACTGATAGGACTGGAATCCGGACGCTTTGCCGAGTGAATCGCGGAATTCCAAGTATTCCGCAGGCGTCATTGTCGAGAGTACGTCCCATGCTTGTATGATTTGAGATTGAATTTTCGTCACACGCGCAAGTTTTTTGAATGCTGATTGCATTTCTCCCTTGTCGATTGCAGTAATGGCTGCCGTCAGTTCGTGCAGCGTCAGTTTCATCCAAAGTTCACTTACTTGGTGGATGATGATAAACAGCATTTCGTCATGATGGCCTGACAATCTTTCTTGGCTTGATAAAATCTGATCGAGCCGCAAATATTCCCCGTATGTCATTTCCTTTTTAAAATCCGTGTGAATGTCTTCTTGATCTAAGTTCAAATCTGAAATCCCCTTATTCATGACAATTCCCCCAGTTTTCGTTTACGCGACGACTTCTCGCTTATTTTCAAATTGTTTATATTGTTCTTCTTCCATAATACGTTTTAGAATGTTCACGGTCTCAAGCACTTCTTCAAATGTATTGTAAAGTGCAACCGGTGCAAGGCGGATCCCATTGGGTGTACGGAAGTCCGGAATAACTCCGTTTGCTTTTAGCGCCTTGCATATACGTGCAGCTTCTTTATGCACGACAAAGACATGGCCGCCGCGTTCAGCATCCTCTCGTGGACTGGTTACTGTAAATTCATAGTCTGCAAGATCCGTTTCAATTAACTCCTGCAAGTAAGCAGTTAATGCGAGTGAACGTTCACGGATTGCTTCCATTCCAACCTCATTCATGAGTTCTAGTGAGCCAATCAATGGAGCAGCACTGAGTAAGTTTGGTGTACCCATTTGAAGTGCCCCAGCACCAGCTGCAGGCGTAAACGTATGCTCCATATCGAATTGGCGGTCTTTTGCAGAACCGAACCATCCCGCGAGTCCTGGTTGTGTCCCAAAGTGTTTTTTATTCACGTATATACCGCCCGTTGCACCTGGTCCGCCATTTAAGTGTTTGTAATTGCACCAAAATGCGTAGTCGACATTCCAATCATCCAGTGCATGCGGAATCGCTCCAATCGAATGACACAAGTCGAAGCCAACTAAAATCCCTCGTGCATGAGCCGCTTCAGTAACCTTTTCCATGTCGAGAACTTGACCGCTGCGATAGAGAACTCCGGATAAAATCACAACGGCAACGTCATCCGTCATTGCCTCGATCATGTCTTCAGTCTGCAACGTTTGTCCATCACGGCTTTTCACTTGTATGAGGTGATCTGCAGGGTCCAGTCCATGCAGCTGCAGCTGACTTTGGATTGCGTAGATATCCGTAGGGAAGTTTAATTCATCCGCTAAAATTTTAGTTCGACCTTCTGCCGGCTTAAAGAATGTTGCAAGCAGCTGATGAAGATTCGAAGTAGTCGAGCCTGTTACAATCACCTCTTCAGCTTCAGCACCAATTAGCGGAGCCATGGAAGCTCCCAATTCTTCAGACAAGTTGAACCATGGACGCTCCCCTTGCATCCATCCGTCAATACCATGTGTTTTCCATGATTCCAGAACGGAGAGTAACGAGGTTTCTGCACGTTTGGATAATAATCCAAGAGAGTTGCCATCAAAGTAAATCACATCTTCTTTTACGTAAAACTCATCACGACGGCTTGCCGCGGCATAACGCTGCTCAAGCTCATGAGCATACGTAATTGTCGATATTTTGTTCACAGTCATAGGAATTCGCTCCTTCAAAGTGGAATTTTCTATAGGGTTCACTATACGTGAATCATTTTCAACGCGTCAATTACGCCGTTCACGGATAGGATTACTCTATTCATTCATTCGATAAAAAATGAAAAAAACCTTTCCTGACAGATTTCACTGCCGAAAAAGGTCTTGTTCCTTTATGAACTGCGAAGTGGTTCCGTTTGAGACAAAATGCCGCCAATCTTCTCGACGATCAATTCCACCTCGTGGGCGTTCGTGATTAAATCGTAATCATTAATGTCTAAACGAAGTACAGGACATGCTGTGAAGGAGTCAATCCACTTCTCATACCGTGCATGCATTTCTTCCCAATACGTGATCGGTGTCTCTTGCTCCATCTCACGGCCGCGTTCATGAATGCGATCAATAATACTGTCAAGCGGGCCTTCCAAATAGATAAGCAAATTCGGATGCGGGAAGTACGGCGTCATGACCATCGCATCGAACAAGTTCGTATACGTCTCATAATCAATCGGATCCATCGTGCCTTCTTCCATATGCATCCGTGCAAAGATCCCTGTATCTTCATAAATCGAACGATCCTGGATGAATCCCCCGCCATATTCGAAGATACGCTTCTGTTCTTTAAAACGTTCAGCGAGGAAGTAAATTTGTAAATGGAAACTCCACTTTTTGAAGTCTTCATAGAATTTATCCAAGTACGGGTTCTGGTCCACATTTTCAAAAGACGTGCGGAAGTCGAGTGCTTCAGCAAGTGCTGTTGTCATTGTCGATTTCCCAACACCTACTGTTCCTGCAATTGTAATGACCGCGTTTTGCGGAATTCCATATTTTTCACGTAAGTTGTTCACTTAAATAACCTCTTTCTGCATGACGGCATCAACTGCGTCAAGGATGTATTGCCGGTCACGCGGGTTCGCAACAAAATCAAGTTCGTCTCCGTTAAAACGCAAGACTGGAATTTCAGGGTGCATGCGTTCAAATCGATCAATGAATGTATCGTAGTCTTCGGACAGCTGGCGAAGGTAGTTCGGATCCATGCCCCGCTCATAGTCACGTCCTCGCATGGAGATTCGCTTCATGAGTGTTTCTAGACTCGCATGCAAGTAGACGATGACGTTCGGGACGGGCATCCCTGCCGTCAAAATGGAATAGATTTGCTCATATTTTGCATAGTCGCTTTCCGAAAGACTGCGCTGTGCAAAGATGAGATTTTTAAATATATGATAGTCTGCGACGACGGGCTTGTCTTTTGCCAGATAGTGTTTTTGAATGTCGCCGAGCTGTTTGTAACGATTGCAAAGGAAGAACATTTCAGTTTGAAAGCTCCATTCTTCGATGTCGTCGTAAAATTTATTGAGAAACGGATTTTCATCCACAATTTCCATGAGCAGATGGAACTGGCGGGTGTCTGAAATCGCTTTGGACAATGTGGATTTCCCAACCCCTATTGGTCCTTCTACTGCTATGAATGGAATGGTCATGACCAACGCTCCTGTCTTTCACTTAATGTCGTCCCTTTAGTTTATCACAGGAGGCACTCGTTTGGTTGTGACATTTTTTCCACGTGGAACATTCCGTTTAAAACCATGCTACACTGAGGATAAGGAGCGATGAGTATGAATGTGAACGACCAAGATCAGTACTTTATGGAGTTGGCGATAGCAGAAGCGAGAAAAGCGGAAGTGCTTGGTGAGGTCCCTATAGGTGCAGTGATTGTACATCAAGGTGAAGTGATTGCGCGTGCTCATAACTTACGGGAGACAACGCAAAATGCGGTCACTCATGCGGAGCTCTCTGCGATTCAAGATGCATGCGAGGTCATAGGCAGCTGGCGGCTTGAAGAGACTGTTCTTTACGTGACGCTTGAGCCGTGTCCGATGTGTGCGGGGGCCATATTACAATCGAGAATCCCAACAGTTGTCTACGGCGCCCGGGACCGAAAAGCAGGGTGTGTCGATTCACTTTACCGGCTGCTGAATGATGAACGGTTCAATCACGAATGTGAGGTCCGTGAAGGTGTCCTTGGGGAACAATGCGGTGCCCTTCTTACCGACTTCTTCAGGGCGTTGCGTGAAAAGAAAAAACGAGCGAAAAAAGAAGCGGCATTGGAAGCAGAATAACTTCCAATGCCGCTATTTACGTTTACATTTATTCAGCAGCTGTAATGTATTCTTTTCCACCCATATATGGTCGCAATACTTTAGGGATCAGTACTGAACCATCTTCTTGCTGATTGTTTTCAAGCAACGCAGCAACTGTACGGCCGATCGCAAGTCCGCTGCCGTTTAGTGTGTGCAAATACTCAGGCTTCCCTTTGGCTTCACGACGGAATCTGATGTTGGCACGACGCGCTTGGAAGTCTTCGAAGTTAGAGCATGAAGAAATTTCACGGTACGCATTTTGTGCTGGGATCCATACTTCCAAGTCATACTTTTTCGCCGCAGTAAATCCAAGATCTGCAGTACACATTTTCAACTTCCGGTATGGAAGTTCAAGCATTTGAAGCACTTTTTCCGCATGTCCAGTCAGTTTCTCCAACTCGTCATAAGAGTCCTCAGGCTTTACAAAGCGAACGAGTTCCACTTTGTTGAACTGATGCTGGCGGATCAGCCCGCGTGTATCACGGCCTGCAGAACCAGCTTCAGAGCGGAAGTTTGTGCTGTATGCTGCAAACGCTTTGGGAAGCATATCTGCATTCAGGATTTCATCCCGATAGAAGTTCGTTACTGGCACTTCAGAAGTTGGAATCATGAAGTAGTCTTCTTTTTCAACAAGGAACGCATCCTCTTCAAATTTCGGCAACTGGCCCGTACCTGTCAAGCTTGCACGATTCACCAAGTATGGCGGAAGCATTTCTTCATATCCATTCTCATCCTGATGAAGATCCATCATGAAGTTAATAAGTGCGCGCTCCAGACGTGCGCCCATGCCCCGGTAAAATACGAAACGGCTTCCCGTAACTTTCCCGGCACGTTCAAATTCCAAAATTTTTAAATCCGTACCGATTTCCCAATGCGGTTTCGGTTCAAACGAAAACTCCGGTGTTTCTCCCCATTTAAGAACCTCTACGTTATCGTCTTCGCTGTCACCGACAGGAACACTTTCGTGAGGGATGTTCGGAATACGCATCAGTACGTAATCCAATTGCTCTTCAATTTCGTTTAGCTCTGTATCATACGCTTTAATGTCTTCTCCAACTTTGCGCATTTTCAAAACCAACTCGTCTGCGTCTTCTTTGTTGCGCTTCATCTCTGCTACTTTCTGAGATACTTCGTTACGCTCCGCTTTCAGCACCTCAACTTTTGCCAATAATTCACGGCGTCTTTCATCTAATGCCGGGAACTTGTCCAGTTCAGAGATGTCTTCCCCGCGAACTGCTAGTTTTTTCTTCACACCTTCAAAGTCTGTACGCAACACTTTTCTGTCTAACATTACGATTCCTCCTCAATTGGTTTTAACGATTTCCGAAATTCAGGCACAAAAAAAGCCCTCCATCCCCTATCAATAGGGACGAGAACTACCCGCGGTACCACCCAGTTTAATCAGCACATTGCTGATCCACTCTACAGGAAATAACGGCTCCGGTGCCGGCACAAACCTACTTTTGTTCAGTCTGGCTGCTCAAGGATGGATTCACAGTTGTTTTCACCGACTCGCACCACCCGTCGGCTCTCTTAAGAAAAACGCAGCTGCTACTGCTTCCCTTCATCGTATTACGTATGAAATTACTTTAACTTTACTATATGCCAGAAGGTTTGGCAAGCAAAGGACGGATTTAGAAGGCGAAGGTCATTTTCACTTTCAACTGCTTGCGGTATACTTCCGTTATAACCTTTACAAATTGAACAGTTAGAAGAAGTCAATAAGGTCAGAATGGAGGTTCATAATGGAAGAATGGCTGATTTTATTGGATAAATCCCATGCAATTCCTCTTTACGAACAAATTTACCGGCAAATGAAACAGGATATCACGGAACAGCGAATTCCTGTCGGTAAAAAACTGCCGTCCAAGCGGAAGTTAAGTGAATTTCTTTCAGTCAGCCAAACAACTATAGAGCTGGCTTACGGTCAGCTGGTTTCGGAAGGATACATTACAGCAGTCCCTCGCAGCGGCTATTATGTTCAAGACATTGAAGAACTGGCCTATACAGAGTCTGCAGAGGTGAAAGAAGTGCTCACTCCTGTCAAACCTGCAGCAGCCATCGACTTTTCACCAGGAATGGTGGATCCCGAATTGTTCCCATTTGCAAAGTGGAGGAAAGTAGCAAAAGACGTCATCGATGAACACGCGGCACATTTGCTGCAGCTTGGTGATCCTCATGGTGATGTAGAACTGCGCAATGAAATTGCTACGTATCTGTACCATTCAAGAGGCGTTATCTGCACGCCTGAGCAAGTTATTGTCGGGTCAGGGACCGAACAACTCATTCCCCTCATTATCCGGATTCTTGGAGACGAAGCCGTGTATGCTGTCGAAGATCCCGGCTACCCGCTGACACATCACGTATTCGACCATCACTTAAGACCCGCAGTACCTATTTCCGTGGATGACGATGGGATGGATGTGGATGCACTGCAGCGCTCTGCTGCAACAGTTGCATACGTGACACCTTCTCATCAGTTCCCTACAGGTACCGTGCTGTCTGCACCACGCAGAGCCGCTTTGCTGAACTGGGCCTCTTCCAATCCGGAACATATTATTATCGAAGATGATTACGATGGTGAATTTCGTTACGCCGGGCGGCCGATTCCATCTCTGCAAGGAATGGATCGTGGTGAAAATGTCATCTATTTAAGTACATTCTCTAAATCACTCATGCCTTCGCTTCGAATTGCCTATATGGTGCTTCCGCAAGCGTTGCTGAAGCGTTATAAGGGGGCATTCATCCAATATGCATCTACAGTTCCGCGGCTTGACCAGCACATGCTTGCACGCTTCATGGCAGAAGGGCAGTTTTCACGGCACTTAAATAGGATGCGGAAAGTGTACCGGAAAAAGCTGCAAACACTCACAGAATCTCTCACCGCATACGAACCATCCATTTCTTATTCTGGCGATGAAGCCGGAATGCACATCATTGTCACTGTACAAAAAAAGCAATCAGAATCCATGCTAGCTGACCTCGCCCTTCAGGGAGGTATCCGTGTTTACAGCTTGCAAGACTACCAGTCCACTCACGCGACCGGTTCACCATCCTTTTTGCTTGGCTTTGGCGGACTAAGCGAACAGCAAATTGAAACAGGCATTCATAAACTTATGAACATCTGGAATATAAAAAAACGGAACAGCGCCAAATAGCGTCTGTCCCGTTTTTTTAGTTGAACAATCCTTTTACAAAGCCTGTCCCGCTATCCCAGAGTCCTGAGAAGAAGTGACCAATGCCTCCCATTGCCAAAGAGAACCAGCCTGCTTTATCTACAGCTTCTTTAGTTACCACTTCTGATTGTGCCATTTTCCCGTTGATGAACCCGTAATCTTCAGAGCCGTCTTTCTTCACGAGCTCCACGTGACCCACAACTGCATCCTTTTTAATAGGTGCTTGAAGCGAACCATCTTTTAATTTCGACTTATCGATGACTAACTTAGGCGTGTACAATTTCTTTTCACTTGTTTTCACCATCATTTTAATGGGTTCTTTTACATGAATGGCAACTTCTTTCTCTTTTCCTTTCAGAACCTTTACAGTCTTTTCACCTTTGAACTGGTAGCCTTCAGGAACAAACTCCACTTCAGAAAACTGTGAGAAACCATAATCGAATAGTGAACGTGTTGCGTCAAATCTAGCTTTATAAGATCCTTCACCTTTAGCATCAACGGCTTTCATCACGACTGCAATGACACGCTTGCCATCACGAACTGCAGTTCCTGTGAAACAGTGTCCTGCAAAGTCTGTAGTTCCTGTTTTCAAACCGTCTACGCCGTCATAGGCATATAAGAAACCTGGCAGCATAGTGTTCCAGTTAATCATATTAATCGCGTCAGAAGTATTCTCACGGAATATTTTTGTAGGAATCTTAGTCGTTTCGAGTACTTCCGGATAATCATTAACCAGCGAATAAGCAAGTTTAGCTACTGACTTAGCCGGCATCACGTTTTCATCCTCCGGGCCCGCACCTTCCGGATACATGCCTTGAAGGTCTTTATTATTTAATCCTGTTGAATTGACAAACTTAAAGTCTTTCAATCCAAGCTCTTTTGCTTTTTCGTTCATCAGCTTTACAAACTCTTTTTCTGTTCCGCCAATTGTTTCTGCAATCGCGATTGTTGCGGCATTCGCTGAATAGATTGCAAGTGCTTCATACAATTCTTTAATCGTATACGAACCATCCCGGCGAAGCGGAACGTTACTCAACTTACGATTTTGAGATACCGTGTATGTATAATCCGTTACTTTGTACTCCTGATCCCAAGTAATTGAACCTTCTTCGATTGCTTCAAATAGAAGGTACTCGACCATCATTTTTGACATGCTGGCAATGCCAAGCGGAGCATCTGCATTTTCTTCATATAAAATCTTTCCACTATCTGCGTCAATTAGAATGGCTGCATCCACATGGAGGCCAAGCGCCGATTCCGCCTGAGCGGGTGTTGCACCAAATACTGCTACAAGCAAGACTGCCGAACATAGTACAGACAGCCATCTGTTCTTCATCTTCTTCACATTTCTACCTCCGTCATCGCGATTTACTCCCATAGTTTATCATACCTAAAGGAAGGGATGGATATAAAATAAAAAAAAGCACCTTTCCGCCCATATAAGACGAGAAGAAAGGTGCTGAAGTTCCTGAAAACCTAGTTTTAAGAAATTGTATAGTTCGGTGCTTCTTTTGTAATTTGAACTTGGTGAGGATGGCTTTCCCGAAGTCCTGCGCCTGTCATACGGATGAACTGTGCTTCTTCACGCAATGTATGCAAATCTTTTGTTCCGCAATACCCCATTCCTGAGCGAATACCGCCAACTAGCTGATGAACTGTATCAGCAAGGGAACCTTTATAGGGCATGCGGCCTTCAATTCCTTCAGGCACAAGCTTTTTCGCATCCTCTTGGAAGTAACGGTCTTTTGAACCGCGTTCCATTGAAGAAACAGAGCCCATACCGCGGTACACCTTAAAGCGGCGGCCTTGGAAGATTTCCGTCTCACCTGGGCTTTCAGTTGTCCCGGCAAGCAGGCTGCCGAGCATGACTGCGTGTCCGCCTGCAGCAAGTGCTTTTACGATATCTCCAGAGAACTTAATGCCTCCGTCAGCAATAATCGTCTTGCCTTGCTTGCGTGCTTCTGCTGCACAATCATAGACTGCTGTAATTTGTGGAACGCCTACACCTGCAACGACCCGTGTCGTGCAAATAGATCCAGGACCAATTCCAACCTTGACAACATCTGCCCCAGCTTCATACAATGCGTTTGCAGCGTCCGCAGTTGCAATATTCCCTGCAATAATATCAAGTTCAGGATACGCTTCACGAATCTTTTTCACCATCTCAATAACACCTTGAGAGTGTCCGTGGGCTGTATCAATCACAATGACGTCTACTTCAGCCTCGACAAGCTTCTGAACACGAACCATTGTATCTGATGTAACTCCAACAGCTGCACCAACCAGAAGACGGCCATGATGATCTTTTGCAGCGTTCGGAAATTCAATTACCTTTTCAATATCTTTAATGGTAATTAACCCGCGCAACGTTCCATCTTCATCCACAATCGGAAGCTTTTCGATTTTGTGGTTCTGCAAAATCTTTTCAGCATCCTCAAGTGTTGTACCCACTGGTGCTGTTACGAGTTGTTCTTTCGTCATGACATCATCAATGGTTAACGAATAATCTTGGATGAAGCGAAGATCACGATTTGTAATGATGCCGACTAACTTTCGGTTTTCAAGCGTGTCTACAATCGGAACACCGGAAATGCGATATTTCCCCATGAGATGTTCCGCATCGAATACTTGATGTTCAGGGGTCAGGAAGAACGGATTTGTGATAACACCATTCTCAGAACGCTTAACAGTAACAACCTGCTCAGCTTGTTCTTCAATACTCATGTTCTTATGGACAACACCAAGACCGCCTTGGCGTGCCATCGAAATCGCCATTTTAGATTCTGTGACAGTATCCATTCCTGCACTAATCAATGGAACGTTCAACTTAATCTTGTCCGTTAATTGAACAGACAACGATACGTCCTTTGGTAACACTTCAGATGCTCCTGGTATCAACAATACATCATCAAATGTTAGCCCTTCACGTGCAAATTTAGTTTCCCACATGCCTGATGCCCCCTTATAGTTTCGGTTAAATATTAGATAATAGGTTATCAGCGGCGTTGAGGTGTGTCAAGGTAGCTATAATAAGTAAAAGTATTGGACCTTTTCTGTCATATCAGCTTATCGATTGCATCCTTCATTTTTAACGGCCCTGTTTGCGGAGCAAATCGATCGACAACATTGCCTTGCCGGTCTACAAGGAACTTCGTAAAGTTCCATTTGATCCCTTCCGTGAGTATCCCTTTCTTTTCAGAGGAAAGGTACTGGAATAGCGGCTCTGCATGATCTCCTTTGACATCCACCTTCGCAAACATCGGGAAGGTTACACCGAAGTTCATCCGACAAAACTCCTCAGCTTCACCGCTGCTCCCGAACTCCTGATTGTTGAAGTTATCCGACGGGAACCCTAGAACGGTCAGTCCCTGATCCTTATACGTCTCATAGACCTCTTGTAACTCATCAAACTGTTTTACAAATCCGCACTTACTCGCCGTGTTTACAATGAGTAACGGCTTTCCTTCGAACTCAGAGAGTGATTGCTCAGTCCCATCAGGTTTCTGTACAGTAAACTCATAAACTGATTCCATGTGCGCCATCTCCTTGTGGGGTAGTCCCTTAACCATAATGGAAACCGTCCCCCGGCGCAAAAAAGAAGTCCTGATATCAAGACGGAGCATATGGATTGAAGAGATTGAAGATGGAATGCGCTCATGAATCTCGGGATCTGCTCATAAACTTGGAATTGTGATCATAAATCCCCAATTCCGCTCATAAACTCGGCATTGTGATCATAAACCCAGGATTCCGCTCATAAACTCGGCATTGTGATCAGAAAACCCAGATTCCGCTCATAAACTCGGCATTGTGATCATAAACCCAAAATTCCGCTCATAACCCTAGCATTGTGATCATAAACTCACAATTCCGCTCATAAGAATCGAACCTCCACCTATCCTACCCACCATATATAATAAGTTTCTCCCAAATAGACACCATCCAACCAGCCTTTTATCGCCTGGATAAGAATAAAATTCAACAAACAAAAAAACGAGCCAAGGAATGAATTCCTCGACTCATTTTATGAAT